>JANXPZ010000036.1 GCA_025357055.1 Candidatus Eiseniibacteriota bacterium
CACTGGGGGGGGCTCCTGCACCGGAGCCGCCCGCCTGCATTTGGGCCTCGGAGCTCTTTCGCGCATCATGGGCCGCCTGTCCGCGGGGCGCGCGGGAGCGCCCCCGGCAGGTCGAAGGGGCCACGATGGGATCGAGCACCGAGCGTCTGCCAGCGACACACGCGTCCGGACACCCCGGCCCCCGGCCCGCCCTGGCCTGGGGCGCCTGGGGCACGTGCAGCCTGATCTGGGGCAGCACGTTCCTCTTCATCAGTCTCGGCAATGACGCGCTGGCGCCGGTCTGGGCCGCTTCGCTGCGGCTCGCCCTCGCCGCCGTGCTGCTGACGCTGATCGCGCTCCTGCTGCGGCACCCGTTCCCCCGCGGCCGGGCGCTGGGCACGGCCATGGCCTACGGCTTCCTGCAGTTCGGGGTCAACTTCCCGCTGCTCTACTGGGGCGAGCAGACCTTCCCCTCCGGCCTCACGGCCGTGCTCTACGCCACCATCCCCCTGAGCACCGCGCTCATGACCGCGGCGCTGGGCATGGAGCGGCTCACGCCGCTCAAGCTCGCGGGCACGTTCGTGGCGCTGGCGGGCGTGGCCCTGCTCTTCTCGGACCAGCTCGGCGGCCGCGTGGGACTGGTGCCGGGCCTGGTCATCTTCGCCGCCGCCACCTTCGCGGCCTGCTCGGGTGTGATCCTCAAGCGCGGACCGCGCCAGTCGCCGCTCTGGTCCAACGCGGTGGGCGCGACCGTGGGCCTCGCGGTCTGCCTCATCGCCAGCTTCGCGCTCGGCGAGCCGCATCCGTTCCCGGCCCGTTTCGCGGCGTGGTTCCCGGTGCTCTACCTCACGCTCGCCGGTTCGGTCGGGGCCTTCGTGCTCTTCGCCTGGCTCATCAACCACTGGCCGGTGACCCGGGTGAGCTTCATCGGCGTCATGAACCCCGTGGTCGCGCTGCTGCTCGGCTGGCTGGTCCGCGACGAGCACCTCACGCTGGCGAGCCTCGGGGGCTCCGCGCTCATCCTGGTGGGGCTCGTCCTCGGCTTGAGGAGCGCAGCGGCGAAGCGCGGCTCCTAGGCCGGCGCGCTTGCGAACCGCGAACGCCGGGCGCTAGCATCGGCGGTCGGCGCCATCCCGACCGGCGTGACCACGCTCGCGGCGCCCCCTCCGACGCGAGCGACCGAACACGAGGAGGCCTACGACACATGTCCCGGGCGGGTGGATGGACGGGCTGGGTGCGTCACCTGAGTGCGCGCTGGCCGGCGCGCGGCGCCGCGTACGGTCCCCGGCTGGGGCCCCGGGGCAGCACCAGCGTGCCAGGCCTCTTCGTGGTCGGCAGCCTCGCGGGGGCCGAGTCGTTCCAGGAGGCCGTGGAAGGTGCCGCGAGCACCGTGCAGCGCATCCACTGCGAGGCCGCGGTCCGCCCCGGCCCCACGCCGGCGGGCACCCGCGACCTGGTCGTCGTGGGCGGGGGCGCAGCAGGCTTCAGGGCCGCGGTGGCCGCCCGCGCTGCGCACCTCAGCTGCGAGGTCATCGAGGCACACAAGCCTGTCGCCCACCTGGACGACTTCCGCGCCCAGGCCGGGGAGACCGTGCGCATCGCCCGGGCCGAGCGCATCGAGCAGGCGGAGGGGCACCTGCGCGTGCGGCTCGCCGGAGGCGACGCACTGGAGGCGTGGCGCGTGGTGGTCGCGACCGGGCGTGGCGGCTGCCCTCGGCGCCTCGACCTGCCGGGCGAGGAACTCGACCACGTCTTCCACCGCCTGCACGATCCCGCGGACTTCGCTGGGCGCCGCGTGGCGATCGTGGGCGGCGGCCAGTGCTCCGCGCTGGCCGCCATCGCCCTGGCCGAGCGCGGCGCCGAGGTGACCCTGCTCTACCGCGGCGCGGTCCTGACCCGGCCCCGCTTCCGGGCCCTCTCGCGCCTGAGCGAGTTGCTCGCCGGCGCGCCCACGGAGCCGTTCCGCCGGGGTCAGCCTCGCAGCGCCGTGCCCCGCCGCACGCCCGGACCAGGCACGGTCTCGCTCCGGCTGATGACTCGCCTGCTGGGGATCCGCCCGCGCGAGGCCGTGCTCGGCCCCGCGGACGGCCCGCCGGAGACGGTGGCGGCAGATGCCGTTCTCGTCCTGGTCGGGCGCGACCCGGACGACTCGTTGCTCGAGCGCTCGGGAGTCGAGATGCGCGGCGGGCGCCCGTCGACGCGCTGAGCGCCGGGCCGGCCCGCGCGCCATGGCGGCCTCGCCCGTGTGGATCCGCGAGCGGTGGACTCGCGAACCGCCGGGCGCCTCGCGGCGGCCCGGCGGTCGGATCTCCCGCTCATGCGCGGGGTTCCCGTGAGCGGGTGCGCCGCACCCGGTCACGGTGGAGACGATCCCGCGGCTACTTCACTCCGACGAACTCGACCTCGAACACCAGCGTGGACTTCTCCGGGATCACCGGCGGGCGGCCCTGGTCCCCGTACGCGAGGTCCGAGGGGATCGTGAGCTTGCGCTTGCCGCCGACCCGCATGCCCTTCACACCCTCATCCCAGCCACGGATGACCATGCCGGCGCCGATCGTGAACGCGAAGGGCTGGCGGCCGGGGTCTAGGGAGCTGTCGAACTTCGTGCCGTCAGTGAGCCAGCCGGTGTAGTTGACCATGGCCTGCGTGCCATCCTCGGCCAGGGCACCGTTGCCCACGACGAGGTCCTGGTACTTGAGGCCGGAAGGCGTCGTGACCTCCCTGGCGGTCGAGGCCTGGGGCCCCGCCGGCTGAGCGGACTGCTGGGTCGTGGGCGGGGTGGACTGGGGCGGCGTGGACTCGCCCGACTTGCCCTGCTGACAGCCGGCCAGAGCGATGATGGCGAGCACGGCCAGCCCGTAGGTCAATCTCCTCATGAGACGCTCCTTTCCAGGTCGAACGACACCGGGTTGCTCGAGCGCGGAACGCTGCCACATCCGCCTCACCTCGGCAAGCGCCCGGCGGCGGCCTGTCGTTCCGCAGTGACTTTGTCACCCCCTAACTCCGCAGTGAGAGTGTCACCCCCATGGACGACATGCTCATGGGAGTTCGGGAGGCCCGGCGGGGCGGGCCCCGCAGCCCGATCGACTCAAGGTCGGGCGCGCTCCTGCCGATAATGGACGCACGAGAACCGACCCGGGCTCCGGGCCGGTTCAGCGTCTGTTCCCGGTTCCAGGAGGAAATCCCGATGTCCGACGGCAATCGCGTCGTCGCCCACCTGCTCGACGGCAAGCTCATCAAGGGGACGACCCAGGATTTCTTCCCCAACCGCTCGACGTTCCATATCGCGCCGCTCGAGGGCGGCCTGCCCCTCGAAGTGCGCACCCGTCAGCTCAAGGCCATGTTCTTCGTCCGGCAGTTCGCGGGCGATACCGCGCGTCGCGACGTGCGCGGATTCATCGAGGCCCCGAGCGAGACCGCCCAGGGCAGGAAACTGGCCGTGCGCTTCAAGGATGGCGAGCTGCTCTGCGGCTACTCGCTCGCCTTCTCGCCGGATCGGGATGGCTTCTTCATGTCACCCTCCGACGCCGGCGCGAACAACCTGCGCGTCTTCGTGCTGACCGCGTCCGCCGCGGAGATCAAGTCCGGTCCGGCTGCCGAGGAGCTCGCCCAGAAGGTGCTCGCCGAGCGCGCTGCCTGAGTGCCGGGTGGGCCCGGCGCGCGGTCCGGCGCGGGCGCCGCCGGCGGCAACGGGCGAGAGCACGGTGCCTCTGCCTGCCCACCGCCGGCCCCGGCTCCCGCTTTCTCACGGGATCAGCCCACGTTCCAGGCCCCGCCTTGCGGAACCGAGGGCATCTCGGCTAGATTCCCTACCCGCCGCATGGGACAGGGAACCTCTGACACCCGGGAGAATCATGACCTCGTTCAAGCATCGCCTGCACCGCAAGAACGCCCGCAAGGCCGCGCGCAAGAAGGCCGCCAAGGCCCGCGCCGCAAAGAAAGCCCCCCGCCGGTAATCCAGCGACGGGGGGCTTCCGCTTCTTCCAGGCCCCCGTCGTCGGTCACGGGGCCCCGCTTCAGATCCAGTGCGCCACCCCCACGGGGAGGGGCGCGGATGCGCCGGAGGAACGCCCGGCGCGGCTCAGCTCAAGTCGAGATACTTGAGGTCGAGCGGCACGAAGAGCCCACCACCCGGCCCCCCGAACAGCTCGCCGCCGCGGCGCAGCGACTCGGAAGGGATGTCCACCACCGGCACGTCGAGCTCCGCGGTGGCCGCGATCTTCGACGTCGTCGGCAGCGCGTAGCGCTCGCTCGCCAGGTAGTCCTCGAACTCGTCGAGCGTCCAGGCGAACAGCGCGTCGACCTCCCACACCAGGCGCACCTCCCGGCCCCGCGTCAGATCGGGCGGGTCGTCAGGGGCCGCGGGCACGAGCGTTCCGACCGCACAGCAATCGCAGCCGAACCAGAACTCGAGCTCGCCCTTGAGCACCAGGTTCTCCGTGATGCGCGCCTCGATCGGGGCGTCCTTCCAGACGTTCATCAACAACTCGCTCACCGCGAACTGGTAGCGCAGCAGGGCCCGCGGATCGTCGTCGGCGGCGCCGCGCAGCCCCGTCGCCAGCACGCGCAGGTTGCGGATCGCCTCGATGCGCACCCAGGGAGAGCGCCGGTCGCACAGCGCGTTCAGGTTCTTGAGCGTGCCATCGAGCCGCTCGCGCGCGACGGACAGCAGGTCCGAGAAGCTGCCCGTGTCCTTGTCGAGGAACTCCACGGTGCGACGCATCGCCTGGTTCAGCGGCAGGTAGGCCGCGCGCAGCGTGGCCCAGTCCTCGGTCAGCCGCTGCTTCGCGATGACGTCCCAATCCGCCATGGTGGATCCTCCCCCGTCCGTTCGATGCGCTGCGACGCTTGCGGGCCGCAGTATAGCGAAGGCTCACCGCAGCGGTCCAACCGCCGCCGCGGCAGGGCCGCAGCCGCACGTGCGCGTGCTATGCTGGGCCCGCTTCCCGCTCGAACCCGGCCCGTCCAACCCACTCCGAGGAATGCCATGCGCGACCCGCGCAACGCCCGGCTGGCCCAGGTCATCGTCCACCATTCGACACGGCTCCAGCCCGGCGAGGCCATCCTGATCGAGGCCTTCGACCTCCAGAGCGGGCTCGTGCACGACCTGGTGGAGGAGGTCTGCCGCGCCGGGGGTGTCCCGCTCGTCCAGCTCCGCACCAACCCGGTCATCCGCCAGGTGCTCGTGAGCGGCAGCGAGGCCCAGATCCGCCTGCAGGCCGAGGTCGAGCTCTTCCAGATGAAGAAGGTGCAGGCCTACGTCGGGCTGCGCGCCTCGGACAACGTCTCCGAGCTCGGCGACGTGCCGGCCGGGCAGCTCAAGCTCTACACCCAGCTCCTGCAGCAGCCGGTCCACCTCGACTGGCGGGTGAACCACACGAAGTGGGTGGTGCTGCGCTACCCCACGGCCGCGATGGCCCAGCTCGCGGGCATGAGCACCGAGCGATTCGAGGAGTTCTTCTACCGGGTGTGCACCCTCGACTACGGCCGCATGGCCGCGGCCATCGTCCCGCTCGCGGAGCGCATGCGGCGCACCGACCAGGTGCGCATCACCGGCCCGGGCACCGATCTGCGCTTCCGCATCCAGGGGATGGGCGTGGTGCCCTGCGAGGGCCGGCGGAACCTCCCCGACGGCGAGTGCTACACGGCCCCGCTGCGCGACTCGGTCGAGGGCACCATCACCTACAACACGCCCTCGCTCTACCTCGGCACGACCTACGGCGGGATCTCGTTCACCTTCGAGGGCGGCCGGATCGTGCGGGCCACGGGCGACCCGCAGGACCGGCTGGATGCCCTGCTCGACACCGACGAGGGCGCGCGCCACGTGGGCGAGTTCGCGCTGGGCTTCAACCCGTTCATCCTCGACCCCATGAAGGACACGCTCTTCGACGAGAAGATCGCGGGCTCGCTCCACGTCACGCCGGGCCAGGCGTACAAGGCCGCGGACAACGGCAACCAGTCGCAGATCCACTGGGACCTCGTGCTGATCCAGCGGCCCGAGTACGGTGGCGGCGAGATCTGGTTCGATGGGGAGCTGGTCCGCAAGGATGGCCGCTTCGTCGTACCGGAGCTGGAAGGGCTGAATCCCGAGAGGCTCGGGGCGTAGCCCATGATCCAGTTGCAGGGTCTGCGCTACTCCATCGGTGAGCGCCTGCTCCTGGAGGATATCGACTGGGTCCTCTCGCCCGGCGACCGCTGCGCCCTGGTCGGCTCGAACGGCACCGGGAAGACCACGCTGCTGCGCCTCATGCTGGGCCAGCTCACCCCGGATTCCGGGACCCGCGTGCTGGCCCGCGGGGCGCGCGTCGGCTACCTGCCGCAGGAGGCGGCCGAGCGCTACGACGGCACCGTGCTCGAGCGCGCCATGGAGGCGTACCACGGGCTGCTCGCCATGCGCGAGGAGCTGGACGCGCTGCACCAGCGGCTCGCGGGCATCGCCCCCGACGACCCGGCGCTCGAACACCTGCTCGAGCGGACCGGCGAGCTGCAGCACCACCTCGAGCTGGCCGACGAGCACGCCCTGGAACCGGAGGCGCGGCGAGTGCTTTCCGGGCTCGGCTTCTCCCTGCGCGACCAGGATCGCTCCCTGGCGCAGTTCTCGGGGGGCTGGCGCATGCGCGCCGCGCTCGCCGCGCTGCTCCTGACCGACCCCACGCTGCTCTTCCTCGACGAGCCCACCAACCACCTCGACCTGCCCGCGATGGAGTGGATGGAGGACTACCTCGAGGACTTCCACGGCGCGCTCGTGGCGGTCTCGCACGACCGCGTCTTCCTCGACCGCGTGACCGACGAGGTGCGCGAGCTCGAGGCCGGCCAGCTCACCACCTTCGCCACCAACTTCACCGGCTACCTCGAGGAGCGCGGGCTGCGGCGCGAGCGCATCGAGGCGCAGAACGAGCAGGTCGAGAAGAAGATCGCCCAGCTCTCGCGCTTCGTCGAGCGCTTCGGCGCCAAGAACACCAAGGCCAGCCAGGCGCAGAGCAAGCGGAAGCAGATCGAGCGGCTCCGGACCCAGCGCCTGGTCCTGCCGCGCCGGCCGCGCGGCATCCGTTTCCAGTTCCCCGCGCCCCCGCACTGCGGCCGCACCCTGGTGCGGCTGCGCGATGCGGCCTTCGGCTACGACGGTCCCGACGTCTTCGCCGACGCCACGCTCGAGATCGAGCGCGGCGACAAGCTCGCCATCGTGGGTGCCAACGGCGCCGGCAAGACCACGCTCCTGCGCGTGCTCGCCGGGCAGCTCGCGACCCGCCGCGGCGAGCGCGAGGCCGCGCCTCACACCCGCCTCGCCTACTTCGCCCAGCACGCGGCCGAGGCCCTGGACGGCTCGGCCACGGCGCTCGAATCGCTCGAGGCCATCGCGCCACCGGAGTGGCGTCCGCACCTGCGCTCGCTACTCGGCAACTTCCTCTTCAGCGGCGACGACGTGTTCAAGTTCGTGCGCATCCTCTCGGGTGGGGAGCGGCAGCGGGTCGCGCTGGCGCGCACGCTGATGGAGCCGGCCAACCTGCTGCTGCTCGACGAGCCCACCCACCACCTCGACCTCGCCGGCAAGGAGGTCCTCGAGGACGCCCTGGTGCAGTACCCCGGCGCGCTGATCGTCGTCACCCACGACCGTTCGCTGATGGCCCGGCTGGCCACCCGGGTGATCGAGGTGAGCGACGGGCGCGTGACCCTCTACCCCGGCGGCTACGACGACTACGAGGCCGCGCGGCTGGCGCGCGCGAAGGAGCAGGCCCGGGCCGGGTCTCCGGCAGGCGAGGCGCCCGCCCTGCCGCCCGGACGGGCCGCAGAGCCCGCGACGACCGCCGCGCAGGCGACGGCCAGGGAGGAGCGTCGCGGGGCAGCCGCGCACGAGCAGGCCCGCCGCACGCAGGCCACCGAGCGCAAGCGCGCCCGGGAAGTCGAGCGCATCGGCAAGGACATCGAAGTCCGCGAGGCGAAGATGCGGGAGCTGGAGAGCCAGCTCGCCGATCCCGAGGTCTACCAGGACGGCGCCCGCACCCGGGACCTGGTCACCCGCTACGAGCGCCTGCGGGCGGAAGTGGAATCGCTGTGGCAGAAGCTCGGCGAGTCGTGACGAGCCTGTGGAAGCCGGGGCGTGCGGGCCGCGAAGTCGTAGCCTCTTTGACGTCCCCACACCCGCCGGGATAATCTCCGTTCCATGGCTGACGTGACCCTGCGCTCCTATATCTTCCTCGACGATCTGCAGCCCCAGCTCGCCGCCTTCATCGGCACGACCGCCCGGGGGTTCCTGCCCGTGGCCGGCGTGGCCTCGCTGTTCATCGAGATCGCCCCGGGGCTCATCATCAACCGCCTGATGGACGTGGCCCTCAAGGCCACGAGCTGCACGCCCGCCATCATGGTGGTCGAGCGCGCCTTCGGCATGCTCGAGATCCACGAGTGGGACAAAGGCCAGGTGCAGACCGGCGGGCAGGCCGTGCTGGACTACCTGAAGCTCGAGGAGCACGACCGCATGAAGCCGCGGGTGGTCTCGGACCAGATCATCCGGTCGCTCGAGCCCTACCACGCGCAGTTGATCAACAAGATCCGCTACGGCGACCAGTTGCTCTCGGGCGAATCGCTGCTCATCCTCGAGACCGAGCCCGCCGCCTACATCGCCTTCGCCGCGAACCAGGCCCTGAAATCCGCGCACGTGAAGCTCATCGACGCGCAGCTCTTCGGCGCCTACGGCCGGCTCTACCTGTCGGGCGCCGAGGCCGAGATCGACGCCGCGCGCGACGGAGCCCTGCGCGGGCTCGAGACCATCAAGGGCAAGGAAGCGCCGAAGGGCTGAGCGGCGGCAGGGAGCGGCGCCCGACGATGTCGAGGAAGGCATGAGGCCCGCAGCGGCGTTCCGCTGCGGGCCTCATGCACGGGTGGCAAGCGGCGCGTGAGGAAACCGCTGCCCGATCCGTCCGAGCTGAGGGGCCACCGGGTGGATTCGCCCCGCACGTCCTCGCGGACGCATCCGGCGGATGCAGCCGTCAGCCGTCGTCGAGGGCATTCACGAAAGCCTCGGCAAGCCACACCGTTGGCCCGCGCTCCCGCGCCGCGTGCTCCGCCGCTACTCCCCCGACGCCCGCGCCCCGAGCCAGATGATCTTCTGCTTCGCCGTCTCTCCCCGCGATTCGAGCTTCACGAAGTAGACGCCCGCCGCGGCGGCTTCGCCCCGCTCGTCCGTGCCGTCCCAGCGGAGCACGTCCGCCCCCGCCGGGCGGTCCCCGTGGAGCAGCGTGCGGACGGCCCGGCCGTCGCTGGCGAAGATGCTGAGGTCCACGGGCCCGGCGCGATCGATGCGGAAGCGGATGAGGGTCCTGCGGTGCGCGGGGTTCGGCAGCGCCGGGCCGATCCAGAGGCTCACGCTCGGCGGGACCCGGTTCGAGGCCAGCGCCGCGTCCACCGCGGCCTTGGCGTCCAGCCGGCCCCAGCCGTAGACGTTGTTCGGGCTGCCACCGCCGCTGCACGAGGCCTCGGTCACGGCCACGGCGGACTGGTTGAGGAAGTCCTCGGTCTGGGTGATCCGGTTGCGCAACCCCGGGACCGCGGACCACAGCAGCGCCACGGCGCCCGCCGCGTGGGGCGCGGCCATCGAGGTGCCGCTGAGCGTCGCGTAAGAGTTGGTGGGGTACGCCGAGCGGATGCTCACGCCGGGCGCGGTGATGTCGGGCTTGAGCCGGTTGCTGCCATCGATCGTCACCGGGCCACGGCTGCTGAAGCCCGCGATGCTCCCGGTGGCGGAGTTGATCGCGCCCACGGCGTATGCGGCGTCGTAGAACGACGGCGGGGCAGTCTCGCTCGAGCAGTCCGGCCCCGAGTTGCCGCCGGCGGCGATGAACATGATGCCGGCCGCGCGCTGAGCCTCGACACCCTGCTTCAGTACCAGGGGCGTGCAACCCTCCGACGGGGGGCACGACCACGAGTTCACGGTCAGGTCGGGCGCCTTCGCCGGGTCGCCGTCGGCCGTCGTGCCACCGACGGGATAGGGCGCCAGGAACCACTCCATGCACTCCAGGTAGCGCGCCGGCGTGCCCTGGCCCCGGTCCATGTTGCGGCAGGCGATGAAGCGCGCCCCCGGAGCGACCCCGACCTGGTCGGTGACGGCCGCGTTCGAGCCGAGCGCCGTGCCCAGCGTGTGGGTGCCGTGACCGTGGTCGTCGCACGGCGCGATGGCGTCGGGCCCGCAGACCCCGCCGCCGCTGTGGACGCTGTCGTGCCAGTTGTAGTCGTGCTCGGCCGTGGTCCCGTTCCAGCCGCGGTACTGGTCGATCAGCGCCGGGTGGTCCCACTGCACGCCGGTGTCCGCGCCGCCGATGACGATGCCCTGGCCGGTGTGGCCCATGGACCACACCTGGGGCGCACGGATGTAGCTCACGCCCGGCTCGATGGCCCGCGGCGCGAGGGCCTCCCTCGCCGCCGCTTCGAGTTCCTGCGGCGTCAGGGTGACCGGCTCGACGTTGTCGATCGGCGGGTTGCCGTCGAGCCGCGCGACGTCGGGGCGCGCCGCGATCGCTTCGGCGAGGGCGCGCGTACCGGTGACCAGGACGGCGTTGACGATGAAGAAGGACTGGTGCGGCACACCCTGCGCGCCCAACCACTCGAGCAACGGGGCCTGCGAAGTCCGGGCCCGCGTCTGGAGCGCGTCGCGCACATAGCGGCCCCGCGCGACCTTGTCGGTGAGCGCCGCCGCGGCCGACAGGTCGGCCTGCTCCGCCATCACCACGAGGAACTCCGCCGCCTGCTCGCCGGCGGTCCGCTCGATCACCCAGGGGGCGATGTTGCCCCGGGCGGCCGGAGGGGGCACCGAACCGGCCGGGTCAGCGGCGGACGCCGGTGCCACCGCGATCGCGGCAAGGAAGGTGCAGGAGGCGATCGAAAGGACGCGAAGCGGGGAGATTGTCATGAGGCGGCCTCTCCAGGCTGGGTGGCGCGTGACGGCAGGACTCGGTTCGACGTGCAGGAACCACCCCCAGGGGAACGTGCCCTGCCCGGACGCCGACGACCCTAGCCGGACGATTCATGAAACGCCAGCCGAGAGTGCGAGATGGGGCACGACCAAAGGGCACTGGGCGCCGGCGCAGCCCTCATGGTACGCTCTGACACTCGCACAACCTGGACCGGGGCTCACACGGATGCGAAAAACACTGATCACGGTCGCCATCCTGCTCGTGCTGGCGATCCTGGTGTTGCGCGGGGATCGGGCGCCGCTGGAGCGCTTCTATCGGAGCTTGCCCCGCCCCCTGCCGAACGCCGACCTCGTGCTCGACGGCGTGGCCTGGCGGCAGGCCGTGGCGTGGGAGGTCCGCGAGGGCCCGTATCCCGGGGCCTGGAGCTGGGGCGACTGGCGGGTCGTGGACGGCGTGCTCGAAGGCCGCGACGATGATGGCGACTTCGCGGTCTACATCCTCCCGTTCGAGCACGGCGGGGACTTCCTGCTCGAGACCCGGGTGCGCATCCTGGCCGACTCCAGCGGCCGCGTCGCCGAGGCTCACCTGCTCACGCGGGACGGGCGCGAGCTGCGCCACGAGAGCGGCGCCGTGCTCTTCGGCGGTCAGAGGCGGATCAGCGTGCGACACATGGTGGACCGGGTGGACTACGTGCTGCGCGTCATCAAGCCGTCCCGGCCGGTGAGCGAGGGGGAATGGCACCTGCTGCGTTTCGCGGTGCGCGGCGGCCGCGTGCAGGTCTGGCTGGACGGCACCCGCATCTTCCGTTCCGACAAACGCTACCCGGCCGGCACCTATCGGGAGCCCCACTTCGCCGTTCGCAACGGGGTCGTCCAATTCAGCGGATTCAAGATTCTAGTCGCCTCCTGAGCGGAACTTTCGTATACTAATCTCGACCAAGCGTGCACGTCTAAACCTTCGGGGGCCGCCCGGTGGCACAAGAACGCTTTGCATCCCATCTGCGCACCTGGCTGGCGCCCGTCGGCGTCATCCTCTTGGTGGGCGGGCTCCTGGCGGCGGCCGTTGCGCTGTCGTCGGCTGCGCCGATCCCCCTCGGGCAGCACTCGCCGCGCCCCTGGTACGTGCTGGCGATGCTCATCCCGCTGTACGCGATCCTCCTGCTGGTCTGCGTCTACCTCCTCCGCCACTACTGGTTCACGCTCAATCGTCTGCACGGCACCCAGCGGCACCCCTATCTCGACATCGACACGGCCGACTGGCCCGAGGTCACGGTGCTCGTGCCGGCCCACGACGAGGAGCCCGTGATCGCGGCGATCCTCTCGGCGCTGCTCGAGGTCGACTACCCGCCGGGACGACTGCACATCCTGCCGATCGACGACCGCTCGCGGGACCGCACCGGGGAGATCATCGACGGATTCGCGGCCCGCCATCCCGGCATCGTGGTGCCCTTTCACCGGAAGAAGGGCGAGCCGGGCAAGGCTGCGGCCCTCCGGGACGCGATGAAGCTGGTCACCACCGACATCGCGCTGGTGTTCGACGCCGACTACATGCCGGGGCACGGACTGATCAAGCAGCTGGTGGCGCCCTTCTTCGACCCCGAGGTGGGGGCGGTCATGGGCCGCGTCGTGCCGCACAACGTGGGACAGAACCTCCTCACGCGGCTGCTCGATCTCGAGCGCACCGGCGGCTACCAGGTGGATCAACAGGCGCGCATGAATCTCAAGCTCGTGCCTCAGTACGGCGGCACGGTGGGTGGCGTCCGGTGCAGGGCGCTGGAAAGCGTCGGCGGCTGGCGCGTGGACACCCTGGCCGAGGACACCGACGCCACGTTCCGCCTGCTGCGCGGAGGCTGGAAGACCGTCTATCAGAACCGGTCGGAGTGTTACGAGCAGGTGCCGTCCACCTGGCCGCAGCGCATGCGGCAGGTCCGGCGCTGGGCGCGGGGCCACAATGAGGCGCTGTGGGCGCACGCCGGGCACCTGCTGGTGGGGCCGCGGACGTGCTTCCGCGAGAAGCTCGACGGCTGGCTGCTGCTCAACGTCTACGTGATGTCCCCTGTCCTGCTGCTGGGCTGGCTACTGGCGATGACTCTGTGGTACCTGGGCGAGACGCGTCCCGGACTGATCGTCATCCTGCTCGTCACCTCGTACAGCGCGCTCGGCAACTTCGCCATCTTCTTCGAGGTGAGCGCGGCCTCCTATCTCGACGGTTCCCGTGCACGGGTGCGTCTGCTGCCGCTGATCATGCTGGGATTCCTGGTCGGCCTCTTCGCCATCTCGCACGAGACGCTGCTCCAGATCCTGCTGCCCCGCCGACCGGGCGCCCGCGTCCGGTGGCACAAGACGGAGCACCCGCACACCATCAACCACGAAGGCGACGAATGACCCTGATCCTGGCCGTCGTGGGCTGTCTCGTGCTCTTCCTGGGCTGGGCTGCCCTGCCGCTGCTGCCTTCGCTCATCGAGGCCCGTCGCCGCACGGACATCAAGCCACTGCGCGTGGTGCGCGCCTCCGACGTCGACATCCGGCACTTCGCCACGGCGTTCCAAGCGTGGGTGGAAGACCACCTGGGCAAGCCCCTGGCCGCCAGCCGGGCCGGCGGCGGCCCGGTCGAGGGCCGACTCGACGACGGCACGCCGTACCTGGCCCTGCCCGACGGGGCGACGCCCGCGCTGGTGACCCTGCCCACCGGTCCGGCGTCCTGCGGGGCCGTGATCCTCGGCAGCGGGGACCTGAATCTGCCGCCCCGGGCGCTCTTCCCGCACGAGACCTACGCGGACGGCAGCGTGGAGGTCGGCGAACAGAGCGTCTGCCGCGCCATCCTGGCCGGCGGTGATCTCCGGCTCGGCCGGGGCTGCTGGTCGCTGCGCTGGCTGCACGCTCGATCGACGCTGCTGGCGCGGGAGTCATGCGCCCTGCACGGACGCGCGTCCGCGGACGTCTCCATGAGGCTGGAGGAGGGCTGCCGCTTCGAGCGCCTGCACGCTCCGACCGTCGCCTTCGGCATGCCGGTCCCGCCGACACCGGCGGCGCCGGCACTGGAGCCGTACAAGGCGAAGGACGTGCCGAACCTGGTCGAGGACGCTGCGGGGCGCTGGCTCGTGCGGCAGCGCCTGGAGATCCCCGCGCACCGGCTGGTGACGTCCGACGTCGTGGTCACGGGCGAGCTGCGGGTCGGCGCCGGGACGAGGATCGTCGGCAGCCTGAAGAGCCACGGCGATCTGACGCTTGCGGAGGGCGTCGTGGTGGACGGCTCCATCGTGGCCGGGCGGGATCTGAGCGTGGGGCGCGGCTGCGACATCCGCGGACCGGTCGTCGCCGAACGCGACGGGCGGATCGAGGCCGGCACGCAGCTGGGCTCGGCGGATCGCCCGACGACGCTCAGCGCGCGGTGCCTCGAGGTCGAGGCCGGCAGCGTGGTGCACGGCACCGTCTGGGCGCACGGAGGCGGTCTCGTGCTGCCGCGCCCGCGCGCGGCGGACCCGGCCACCGGGCCGGTGAAAGGATCGAACTGAGATGGCGATGCCGCGTCACCTTCTGCTGGACGCCGAACTCCCCTGGGCCGACGCCGCGGCGCGCCGCGAGGTGCTGCGCATGCGCCAGCGCGGCTGGGGCGGGGGCGACATCCCGGCGCACCGCGCGCTGCGCGTCTCGCCGGTCCGGCCGGGCAAGCTCGTGCCGGCCGCGCTGCTCGCCATCGCGCTGCTGGCCGCGTATCTGCTGCTGCTCGGTCCCGTCTCCCACCTCTGGGCCGGCATGCTCGAGTTCTGGCGGAGCGCCGTGGACCTGCCCGGCCGCGTCTCGATGGTGCGCTACGATTTCTACGGCCTGCTCCAGTTCGACGTGCCGTCGCTGAGCTTCGGCTCCGGACTGCCGGGCAGTGAACTGTGGTGGGGCGGACTCGTGTTCACCCTCCTCCTTGGTCTGGGCTCGTTCGCAGTGCCCCTCACCTGGCTGCCGCTGCGCTACCTGCTGCGCCTGGTCGCCTTCTTCCAGGCTGGCGCGCAACTGTTCTTCGGGCTCTGGCCCTGGGCCTTCCCCTACGACGGCAGCGGCTACGTGCACGGGATGCTCATCGCGGACCTCATGCTGATCGCGCTCATCCCGGTCCTGCTCGGCTCCACCTACTTCGTGCTCGACTTCAGCCTCTGGCGCAAGGCCCTGCTCGCGCTGCTGACGATGCTGCACATGCTCGTGCTCGTGCCCCTGCAGTATGCGGTGCACGCCTACGTCATCCACCACCTGTCCCTGCTGTTCATGCCGCTCATGTTCTTCGTCTTCGGCCTGACCGTGAACGTGCTGGTGTTCATCTCCTTCTACGCCTGGGGCGTGAGCTGGTGGCACCCGCTGCGCGTGGAGGACGTGCGCTGGGCGAGGCGCCAGAACGGCAACGGCAACGGCAACGGAAACGGCAACGACGACGGGAACGGCGGCAGTCGCGGAAGCGCCGCCCGGCCGTCTCTGCCAGTGCCATCCGGGGGGGGGCTGTCGTGAACCACGATCGATCCTTCGACTGCCGGCCGCGCCGCGCCGCGGTCCTCACCGTGATCCTGCTGGCTGCGGTGCTGGGGGCGAGCACCTCGTGGGGCGTCCCTCCGCTGACGCGCTCGATCGAGGCAGGCGGGTCCTGGGGCCGCTACACGGCGGGCTACGGGGACGCGGACGGCCAGTTCCTGCGGTTCGGCCTCTGGCGCGAGGAGCGCTGGGCCTGGCGCGCGGAGGCCGGCCGTTCCGCCCGTTTCGGTGACGAGAGCCTCGACGGCGGCCTCTCCTACTCCCACTGGTTCGGCCCGACCAGCCTGGCGCTCGGGGTGTCGTCGGGCACCGGCGACTTCATCGCCAACCGGTATCGCCTCGACGCCACGGTGAGTCGGCCGCTCGCCGGCGTCGTCACGACCCTCGGCTACACCCGCATCCAGAGCAAGGGCGACAACCGCTCGGACGGCGTCGGCCTGAGCCTGGTGCGCTACCTGCCGCACTGGGTCATCAGCGCGCAGGGGCGCCTCGACCTCGGCCAGCCGGGCGCGACGCACTCGGCCTCGGGGGGAGTGGGGCTCAACTATGTCGTCTGGCGGCGCACGTCCATCGGCGTGGGCTACGACATGGGCGCCGTGTCGTACCAGCTGGTGGGCGCCGGAGTGGCGCTCGTGGACTACCGCAGCACCGGCTTCAACGCCGGCTTCTCGCAGTGGTTCGGTGCGCGGTGGGGCCTGAACGCCCGGGTGGACTACGGCGACACGCCGTTCTACACGGTGCGCGGGGCGAGCCTGGGGATCTTCCGCGAATGGTAGGGCGCCGCGGCCGGTCGCGGCGCCGGGCGGGCATGGAATTCGGCATCTGCGTGGTGGGGGACGGCCTCTACGACATCGT
>JANXPZ010000060.1 GCA_025357055.1 Candidatus Eiseniibacteriota bacterium
GGCCCCTTCGCGTCGCGCGCCGGACGGGGCACGCACGCGAGTGGCGGGGGCGCCTTCCATCCGGCGATGAAGAGGGATCGCCAGCGTCGGGACGGTCGCGCGCCGGAGCGGAGGACGGGGCTGGCCGCGGGCCCGCATCCCGGGGGCGGCTTGACGCGGCCCCTGGTTCTGTGATGTTATGCATCGTATTGCATAATCATGCACTCCCAGGAGGTCACCGATGCAGCGTCCGCGCCGTCTCGCCCTGGTCGCCCGGCTCCTCTCCGCGAAATCGTTCTCCAGCCAGGAGGAGGTCGTGAAGGCGCTCGGTCGCGCCGGCGTCGCCGTCACCCAGGCGACGCTCTCCCGCGACCTGCGCGGGCTGGGCGTGCTCAAGCGTCCGGACGCGGCAGGGCGCATGGCCTACGTGCTGCCCGGCCCGTCCACCGAGTTGCTGGACCGCGAGCGCCAGTCGCTCGACCTCAGGGCCTTCGTCAACGAAGTGCGGGTGGCCGGGAACCTGGCCATCGTGAAGACGCCGCCCGGGCACGCGAACGCCGTGGCGCGCGCGATCGATCTCTCGGACCTGCCGGGCATCGTGGGGTCGGTGGCCGGGGACGACACCGTGCTCGTGGTCGCCCAGAGCCCGGCCGCGGCGGGCCGCCTGCGGCGGCACATCGACGCTCTCGCGAGCCGTCCTTCGGGCAGCGGCAAGTGAGTCCCAGGAGCCCGGAGACGGCCGCGCCGGTGGACGCGGCCGGCGGCGGGGGCTTTCCCGCGGCCGGCCGCGGCGAGAGGCCGGCGGTCGGCCGCGGGGACGGGTCCGCCGCGTCGCCGGTCCACGCGCGCATCGCCCTGCTCGGGGCGGCCGGCTACACGGGGCAGGAATTCGCCCGGCTGACTCTCGCCCACCCGGGCCTCGAGCTCGCGGCGCTCTGTTCGCGGGAGCACGCGGGGCGCCCGGCGTGCGAGTGGCTGCCGGGGGTCGACCCGCGCGTCGCGGGGTTGCCCCGCGCAGTCGACCCGTCGGCGCTGGAGGCCCTGCTCGAGGACGGCGTCTTCGACACGCTCGTCTGCTGCCTGCCTCACGGTGCCTGGGCGGCGCTTGCCGCGGAGCGTCCGGCGCTCGCGGACGGCGCCGCGCGGATCGTGGACCTGTCCGGGGATCACCGCGACGGCGCCCGGGGCTACCTCTACGGTCTGCCGGAGCTCTTCCGGGGACGGATCCGGTCGGCGACGCGTGTCGCGAACCCGGGCTGCTACCCGACGGCAGCGACCCTGGCGCTGCTCCCCGCGGTCCCCTGGCTGGGGGGCCCGGTGATGGTGAGCGCCCTGTCGGGCGTGAGCGGTGCAGGCCGTGCCGCGACGCTCCGCACCTCGTTCGTGGAACTCGACGGCGGTGCGGCGCTCTACCGTGCAGGCACCGGACACGCGCACGTCCCCGAGCTGGAGCGGACGCTCGCGGGACTCGCCGGGAAGCCGGTCGCGGTCGGCTTCGCGCCCCAGCTGGCTCCCATGGCGCGCGGCATCCTGCTCACCGCCACGGCGCCGCTTGCCCGTCCGGTGAGCCCCGAGGAGGCCCGGGCCGCGTACCTCGAGCGATATGCGGGCGAGCGCTTCGTGCGGCTCCTCGATCCGGACGAGTGGCCTGAGACCCGCAGCGTCAGGGGGTCGAACCGCTGCGACGTCGCGGTCACGACGCTGCACGGCGGCACCACGCTGCTGGCGGCCGCCGCGATCGACAATCTCGTCAAGGGTGCGGCCGGCCAGGCCGTGCAGAACCTGAATCTCATGCTGGGCTGGCCCGAGGACCGGGGCCTGACGTCCCACGGCGGCCCGTGGTGAGTGCGCTGCTGCGCGACCGGTCCGCCGCCGCGGCTCCCGTGGTGGTGAAGCTCGGCGGCTGCGCGCTCGAGGCGCCCGGTGCGGCTGCGCAGCTGGTGGACGATCTCGCCGCCCTGCGCGGTCACGCGCTGCTCGTCCATGGCGGGGGAGCGGAGCTGAGCGAGTGGTGCCGGAGACTGGGCCTGGAGCCCCGCTTCGTGGACGGGCTGCGCGTCACCGACGCGCCCACGCTGGAGGTGGCGGTCGCGGTGCTCGCCGGGCTGGCGAACAAGCGCCTCGTCGCCCTGCTGCGCGCCGGCGGCGTGGACGCCCTGGGCCTCTCGGCGCTCGACGGCGGCATCGCCGAGGCCGAGCCGCATCCGGACGCCGGCCACCTGGGTGCGGTGGGCCGTGTGCGCGCGGTGCGCGTGGACCTGCTCGAGGAGTCGCTCGCCCGGGGCCGCACGCCCGTGCTGGCCAGCATCGGGGCCTGCGACGGCACGCTGCTCAACCTCAATGCGGACGATCTGGCCGCCGCCCTCGCGGGCGCGCTCCGCGCGGACGTGCTGGTGCTGCTGAGCGATGTGCCCGGGCTGGTGCTGGAGGGCGGACTCGTCGGGCGACTGGACCTGGACGAGTTGGACGCCGCGCTCGCGGGGCCGCAGGTCACGGGTGGCATGCGGCCCAAGCTGCGGGCCGCCCGCGCAGCGCTGGTGCAGGGGGCCCGCCGGGTGCACATCGCCGCGTGGCAGGGGCCGGGCACGCTGGCCGCACTCCTGGCCGGGACCGCGGTCGGGACCACGATCGGCCACGCGGCGCCGGTGCGGAGCCTCCATGCCTGAGACCCTGGCCGCGCCCGGGGCCCCGCCCGCGATGGCGCAGGATGAGGTTGGGCTCCTGGCGCCGGTCTATCCGCTCCCGCGCCTCGCGCTGGTCTCGGGCCGCGGGACCTGGGTCTGCGGCGCCGACGGGCGCCGCTACCTGGACTTCGTGAGCGGGATCGCCGTGAACGCCCTGGGGCATGCGCCCGCCGGAGTGGCGCGGGCCGTCGCGAGGCAGATGCGCACGCTCGTCCACTGCTCGAACCTGTACGCGAACGCGCCCGGCGCGATGCTGGCCTCCGCGCTGGCCGGGGCGACCGGCTACGAGCGGGTGTTCTTCTGCAACAGCGGCACCGAGGGGGTCGAGGCGGCGCTCAAGTTCGCGCGGGCCTGGGCGCGCTCGCGGGGGCGCGCGACGGCGGGCGGCGCGGTGCTGGCCTTCCGGGGCGGCTTTCACGGGCGCACGGCCTTCTCCCTGTCGGCGACCTGGAAGCCCGCGTACCGGGAGCCCTTCGAGCCGCTGGTCCCCGGTGTGCGCTTCGCGGAGTTCAACCGCGTCGAGGCGCTCGACGCGGTGCTGGACGCGGAGGTCGAGACCGTGCTGGTCGAGCCCGTGCAGGGCGAGGGCGGCGCCATCCCCGCGACCCGCGAGTTCCTCGAAGCGCTGCGCGCGCGCTGCACCGCCCTGGGCGCGGCGCTGGTCTTCGACGAGGTGCAGTGCGGCATGGGGCGCTGCGGCCGGCTGCTCGCCTCCGAGCACCACGGCGTGCGCGCGGACCTGGTCGTGCTCAGCAAGGCCCTGGGCGGGGGGCTTCCGCTGGGGGCCGTGCTCATGAGCGGCGAGGTCGCGGGGGCGCTCGCCCCCGGCATGCACGGCTGCACCTTCGGCGGCGGACCCGCAGTGACCGCGGCCGGCGCGCACGTGCTGGATCGCGTGCGCCGCCCCGGCTTCCTCGCGCGGGTGCGGCGGCAGGGGCGGGCGTTGCTGGGCGGGCTGGCGGCGGTGGCCGCGCGCCATCCGTCCCTCGGGGAGGCGCGCGGGCTCGGCCTGCTGTGCGCGGTCGACCTCGCGGCGGGAGCGCCGTTCGATCCTCCGGGGCTGGTGGCCGCGGCGCGTGACGAGGGGCTCCTGCTGGTGTGCGGCGGCGAGCGGGCGGTGCGCTTCCTGCCGCCGCTCACGGTGAGTTCCCAGGAGATCGCGCTCGCGCTGGAGCGTTTCGAAGCGGCCGTGACCCGACTCGAGAAGAAAGGGGACTGAGATGAAGAAGGGACGGAAGATCAGCAAGGTCGTGCTGGCATACTCGGGCGGGCTGGACACCAGCATCATCGTGCCCTGGCTCCGGGAGCACTATGGCTGCGAGGTCGTGTGCTACTGCTCCGACGTGGGGCAGGGCGCGGAGCTCGAGGGGCTCGAGGCCAAGGCGCTCGCCAGTGGCGCGAGCCAGGTCGTGGTCGAGGACCTGCGGACCACCTTCCTCGCCGATTTCGCCTTCCCGGCGCTGCGCGCGGGCGCGGTCTACGAGGGCCGCTACCTGCTCGGCACCTCGCTCGCGCGCCCGCTGATCGCGGCGCGCCAGGTGCACTGGGCGCTCCAGCTCGGAGCCGACGCCGTGGCCCACGGCTGCACCGGAAAGGGCAACGACCAGGTCCGCTTCGAGCTCACCTACCAGTCGCTGGCCCCGCAGCTGGCGGTGATCGCTCCGTGGCGCGAGTGGGACATCGTCTCGCGCGAGGACGCGTTGCTCTACGCGGAGGAGCGCGGCGTCCCGGTGGCCCAGACCTCGAAGGACCTCTTCTCGCGCGACGGCAACCTCTGGCACCTCTCGCACGAGGGCGGCCCGCTCGAGGACCCCGCGACGGTCGCCCCCGAGAGCATGTACCGGCTGACGAACCGCCCCGGCCTCCAGCCCGGCACGCCCGATCGGCTGACGCTCGGCTTCGAGGAGGGCCGTCCGGTGCGCCTGGATGGCCAGCGGCTCGACCCGCTGAGCCTGGTGGAGCAGCTCAACGCGCGGGCCGGTCTGCACGGCGTCGGCCGCGTGGACATCGTCGAGAGCCGGCTGGTCGGGATGAAGTCGCGCGGCGTGTACGAGACGCCCGGCGGCACCGTGCTGCGCGAGGCGCTCGAGGACCTGTGTGCGCTCGTGCTGCCCCATGACCTGCTGCGCACCCGCGCCGAGCTGGCGCCGCGCTTCGCCGACCTGGTCTACAACGGGCAGTGGTTCTCGCCGTTGCGGGTGGCTCTGCAGGCGTTCGCGGATCGCGCCCTCGAGCCGGCGAGCGGCGAGGTGACGGTCGAGCTCTTCCGTGGCCAGGCCCGGGCCGTCGCGCGCTCGAGCCCGATGTCGCTCTACCGGCCGGGGCTCGCTTCGTTCGACATGACCGGGTACGACGCCACGCACGCGGAGGGCTTCATCCGGCTCTTCGGCCTGCCCCTGGCCACCGCCGCCCGCCGGGACGCCGCGGCGCGGGCCGCGGTCACGGCCCCGGTGGCGGAGGCGCTCGAGGTGGACGATGTCGTCTGAGCAGGTCTGGCGCGGTCGGGTGGCGGTGGACCTCGAACCCGGTGCGCGGCTTCTGAACGATTCCCTCGCGGTGGACCGTCGGCTGTGGCCGGAGGAGATCGAGCTGTCGCGCGCCTGGGCCCAGGCCATCGCCGAGGCGGGCGTGCTGGCGCCGGCCGACCTGGTCGCACTGCTCGGGGCCTGCGATGCGCTCGAGCAGGAGCTCGGCGACGGGCGAGCGGTGCTGGAGGGGGAGGACGTGCATTCCGCGATCGAGGCGGCGCTGACCGCGCGTTGCGGGGAGCCGGCCCGCCGCCTGCATACCGGCCGCAGCCGGAACGACCAGGTGGCGACCCTGCTGCGCATGCGCGTGATGCGCCTCTGCGACGAGGCCGTCGAGGGCGTGCGCGCGCTCGAGCGCGCCCTGGTCGTGCAGGCGCGTGCCTCGGGCGACCGCGTGGTCGCGGCCTACACCCACCTTCAGCCGGCCCAGGCCGTCCGGCTGGCGCACTGGTGGCTCGCCCACGTCGCCGCCCTCGAGCGCGACGAGACCCGCTTCCAGGCCGCGCGGGAGGCGGCCGACCTGCTGCCGTTGGGGGCCGGCGCCGTGGCCGGGACTCCGCTGGTCCACGACCGGCTCGGGCTGGCGGCCCGCCTGGGGTTCAGCCGGCTCGCGGCCAACAGCATCGACGCCGTGGGCGACCGCGACTTCGCGCTCGAGTACCTGGGCGCCGCCGCGCTGCTGGGCCTGCACCTGTCGCGCCTCGCGGAGGACGTCGTGCTCGCCTGCTCGCCTGGCTTCGGCTGGTTCCGCCCGCCCGACGGGTTCTCGACCGGCTCGAGCCTGCTGCCGCAGAAGCGCAACCCGGACGTCTTCGAGCTGACGCGGGGCAAGACCGGCCGGCTGCTGGCCAACGTCCAGCGTCTCGCGGTGGTGCTCAAGGCGTTGCCGTCCGCGTACCAGAAGGATCTGCAGGAGGACAAGGAGGCGGTCTTCGACACGGCGGACACGCTGGCCGCGCTGCTGGATGTGCTGCCCGCGGCGCTCGCCGCCATCGAGACCGACGACGGGCGGCTGCGCGCGAGCCTGACGCCCGACCTGCTCGCGGTCGAGCTGGCCGACGCCCTGGTCGCGGCGGGGGAACCGTTCCGCGACGCACACGCGGCGGTGGGCCGGCTCTGGGCCGAGGCGGAGCGTGCCGGGGTCGTGCCCGGGGCGCTCCCTGAGGCCGTGCGCCTGGCGTTGTCGCCGCACTTCACCGGAGCCCGGCTCGCGGGGCTCTCCTTCGACGCGTCGTTGGCGCGTCGCGACCGTCCGCCGGGCACCGGGCCCGCGTCGGTCGCAGCCCAGGCGGCACGGCACGCGGCGCGCCTGGGGCTCGACGACGGCGATTCCGGAGACGACGAGATCGCGCTGCCCCGGCCGGCCCGCCGTCCGGCTCGCGGGCTGCTGCCCGCGGGGCCGCCGGCCGATCGCGTGGCGCCGGCGTTCGTACGGGGCATCCGGCTGCGCCGGGCCACTCCCCAGGACGCACACGGGATCGGCCGGCTGGTGGCGGCCTACGTGGCGGAAGGCACGCTGCTCCCGCGTCCGGTGAGCGAGCTGTTCCAGTGCCTCCGCGAGTTCCACGTCGCGGTCGAGCCGGGTGGCGAGGTCGTGGCCTGCGCCGGGCTGCGGCTGCTCTGGGACGATCTGGGGGAGGTGCGCACGCTCGCGGTGCGTCCCGACCACCACGGCAACGGCCTCGGCGCCCAGCTGGTG
This sequence comes from Candidatus Eiseniibacteriota bacterium, assembly GCA_025357055.1. Taxonomy (GTDB): domain Bacteria; phylum Eisenbacteria; class RBG-16-71-46; order RBG-16-71-46; family RBG-16-71-46; genus JANXPZ01. The sequence goes on from JANXPZ010000060.1 coordinate 6,891, forward strand.
GCGCGGGTGGTCGGGGATGCGCGGTCGCTGGGGCTCGGGCGCGTCATCGCCCTGACGCGGGAGGTGGCGTTCTTCGAGCGCTGCGGTTTCGCCGTCGTCGCCCGCGACGCGCTGCCGCGCAAAGTGTGGGCCGATTGCATCCGCTGCCCGCGGCGTCACGCCTGCGACGAGGTCGCGGTGTCGCTGGACCTGGTCCCCCTCGATCGCGATGCCCTGAGCGCAGGCGCGGACGCAGGCGTGGCGGACGGCGCGCCGGGGCGGGCACGGTGAGCGTGGCTCCAGCCGGCCCCGCGAACGTCTTCCGCCTGGCCCCGGGCTTCCGCGCGGGAGCCGCGGCCTGCGGTCTCAAGACGAGCGGGGCGCTCGACCTCGCCCTGGTCGTGGCCGACACTCCCGCGGCCGCGGCCGGCGTCTTCACCACCAACCTCGTCCAGGCCGCGCCGGTGCTTTTCGACCGCGCCGCGCTCGCCCGCCCCGGCGCGCGATTCCGCGCCGTGGTCGCGAACTCCGGCTGCGCCAACGCCTGCAGCGGCGAGCGCGGGCTCGCCGACGCGGCCGCCATGGCGGGCCGGACCGCCATGGCGCTGGGGTGCGCGCCGGAGGAGGTGCTGGTGCTCTCCACGGGCGTCATCGGCGTGCCGCTCGACCTCGAGAAGGTGACGCGGGGGATCGACGCGGCTGCGGCCCGGCTCGGCGGGGACGCGATCGAGGCCGCCCGCGCCGTGATGACGACCGACACCCGGCCCAAGACGGCGGAGGGCGAAGTCTTTCTTCCGGGCGGCCGTGCCGTCGTCCGGGGCTTCGCCAAGGGCGCGGGCATGATCCATCCCGGGATGGCCACCATGCTCGCCGTGATGACGACCGACGTGGTGGCCACGCCCGCCCTGCTCGCCCGCGCACTCCGCGGCGCGGCGGGGGAGAGCTTCAACCGCATCAGCGTGGACGGCGACATGAGCACGAACGACACGGTGCTGCTGCTCGCCTCGGGAACGTCGGGCGTGGAGGCCCGGGAGGCGGACGAGCCTTCGTTCACCGCGGCGCTCGCCGGAGTCTGCGTCGCGCTCGCGCGGCAGATCGCGCGGGATGGCGAGGGTGCGACGCGCCTGGTGGAGATCGCCGTGAGCGGGGCGGCGGACGTCGAACAGGCCCGCACCGTGGCCGGCGGCATCGCCCGCTCCAACCTGGTCAAGACCGCCATCCACGGCGGCGACCCCAACTGGGGCCGGATTCTCGCGGCGGCCGGCTCCAGTGGCGCAGCGATCGATCCCGGGCGGCTGCGGCTCGCTTTCGGCCCTCCGGGGCGGGAGGTGTGCGTCGTCAAGCGCGGCAGCCGCGCGGACTACGACGAGCGCGCCGCGGCGTCGCTCCTGGCGCTCGATCCCGTGCACATCGGCCTCGATCTCGGCCTGGGCGAGGCGCGTGGCGTCGCCTGGACGTGCGACCTGAGCGCCGAGTACGTGGCCATCAACGCCCACTACACGACCTAGGCACGACACGGGGCCCCGCGCGTGCGGGGCCCCGTCGTGCGATGCGGCCAGGTGGCCGGTGTCGCGGGTCCTAGCCCGACTTGCCGCCCACCGTGATCTCGGCGAACTTGATGGTCGGCGCCGAGACGGAGTCGCGCAACTCGAGGTCGTTTCCCACCATCTCGACGTTCTGCAGCAGCGTGCCGAGGTTGGCGGAGATGGTGATCTCGGACACCGGGAAGGCGAGAGCGCCCTTCTCGATCCACATGCCGAACGCACCCACCGAGATGTCGCCGGTCGTCGGCTCCTGCCCCAGCCCGAGGTAGCGCGTGAGGTAGAGGCCCTTGTCCACCGACTTGATGATGTCCTCGGGGCTGGACGTGCCCGCGGCCCAGTAGAGATTGTTCGGGCCGCCCGAATTCCCCGTCGAGCGCTGCTTGAGCTTCCTGCCCCAGTAGGTGTCGAGCAGGTAGCTCTTCAGCACGCCCTGCTCGATGACCCCGATCCTGCGGCAGGGCACGCCCTCGTCGTCGAACGGGACCGTCCCGCGGCCCCCCACCAGCAGGCCGTCGTCCACGATGTTGACCCGCTCGTTGCCGACCTTCGTGCCCAGCTTGTCGGCGAAGGGCGACTGCCGGCGCGCGATGCTGACGCCGGCCAGGCACTGCCCCAGGAAGCCGAGCAGCCAGGCCGCCATCTGCGGGTCGAACACGACGGGCACGTTCTGGCTCTCGACCATACGGCCCCCGAGCAGCCGCGCCACGCGCTCGACGGCGACCTTGCCGATGGCCTCCGGCGCCTTCAGGTCGGACAGCTGGGTCGAGGAGTCGCCCCAGTAGTCCTCGAACAGGTTGGTGCCCTCGCCGCCCTGGAAGCCGACGCCGCAGTTGATGAGGCTGCGGCGGTAGGAGCCGGCGAAGCCCTTCGAGTTCGCCAGCGTCACGTCCCAGTTGAACGAGTTGCAGGTGGCGCCCGTGGACTTCTTGATCCGCGGATCCTTGAGACCCACCGCCTCCATCGCCTTGGCGATGGCGATGCGCTGCTCGACCGTCACCTCGATCACCGCGGGATCGAAGATCTTGAGATCCTCGGCCTTCGCCTGGACCGGCTCCGCCTCGGGCAGTCCTCCAAACGGGTCCTGGCCGGCCAGCCGGGCGCGCGCGACCGCGTTGTCCACCAGCCGCTCGAGGGTCTCGAGCGTGAAGTCCGAGGACGACGCGCTGGCGGCCTTGCCGTCCACGAAGACGCGCAGGCTGAGGCCCTTGAACACGGACTCGGTGAGCCGGTCGATGTTCTGGTCGAGGACGCTGACGCGGGACTCCAGCCCCTCCTGGATGGACACCTCGACCTCGGAGGCGCCCTGCTTGCCGCCGTACGTCACCAGGCTCTGGGCCAGCCCCATCCGATCGTTGCTCTTCGCGCTCATGACCGACCTCCCACCGTCATCTGCCGGATCTTGAAGGTCGGCGTGCCCGCGGGGACCGGCGCCGTCTGGCCATCCTTGCCGCAGGAGCCCAGGAAGAACGCCAGGTCGTTGCCGATCATCTCCACCTCTTTGAGGATCTGGACGTTGGTGCCGATCAGGGTGGCGTTCTTCACCGGCTGCGCGAGCCTGCCGTCCTCGATGGCGTAGCCGAGGTTGACGGAGAAAGTGAACTTGCCCGTGTTCTCGACCATCCCGCCCGCGTAGCTCTCGGCGTAGAAGCCCTTCTTGACCGACTTGATGATGTCCTCGGCGCTCGCGGAGCCGGGTGCCAGCACCGTGTTGTTCATGCGCGGGATCGGCAGGTTGCTGAAGCTCTGGCGCCGGCCGTGGCCGTTGGGCGCGGTCTTCAGGATCCTCGCGGAGAGCCGGTCGTGCAGGTAGCTGACCAGCCTGCCCTTGTCGATCAGCATGACCTTCTGGGTGGGCGTGCCCTCGTCGTCGACGTTGAGGCTGCCGCGGTATTGGGGGATGGTGGCGTCGTCGTAGATCGTCACGCTCGGGTCCGCGACCATCTGGCCCAGCTTGTCCCACATGATCGAGGTCTTCTGCCAGTTGCCGTCGGCCTCGAGCGGGTGGCCCACCGCCTCGTGGACCATCACGCCCGAATTGAAGCGGCCCAGCACCACCGGCATCTCGCCCGGCGCCGGGTCGGCAGCTGAGAGCAGGATCACCGCTTCCTTCCCTGCCGCCTCGCCGATCTCCTTCGGGGTCGTGCCGGCGGTGCGGTAGAAGGTCATCCCGACGCGGCCTCCCTTGTTGCTGGAGCCCGTGACCCGCTTGCCCTTCTCCTCGGCGGTCGCGCTGGCGCGCAGCCGCGCCTGCGGCCGCGCATCGGACACCATCAACCCGTCGCTGTTGACGATGGTCACGCACTGCAGCGAGTCGCCGAGGTTCACGACCACCTTGGTGATGCGCGGGTCGTGCGCCTTGGCCGCCGCGTAGGCTTCCTTGACCAGCGTGATGCGGTCCCCCAGCGGGGCGTCGGCGAACGGGCTCGTCATCAGGTAGACCTGCCGGGCCGGCTGGACCGGCTTGATCGCCGCCACGCGGACCTTCGCTCCGGTGGAGGCGATGGCCGCGGCCGTCAGGGCCGCGCGCTGCATCGTCTCGGGCGTGAGGTCCGAGGTGTAGGCGTAGCCGGTCTTCTTGCCGTTCAGCACTCGGATCCCCACGCCCAGCGTGATGGCCTCGGTGGACTCGCGGATGATGTCGTCTTCCATCACCACGTTGTTGTTCAGCGCGTATTCGAAGAAGAGCTCGGCGAAGTCACCGCCCTTCGAGAGGGCCGCATCGAGCACCTTCTTCATGATCTCCTTCGTGACCCCGAAGCGGCTCGCGAACAACTCCTCACCCGGCTTGAGGATCATCCCGGCGAACAACTGGTCGTAGAACAGGCTCGAGAGCACGACGGCCCCGGCCCCGGCCCCGGCGAGCTGGAGGAACTTCCGTCGTTCGATCGGCTTCATCCCTTGTTCCCTCCCCAGGAGAGTGTGGCGCGCGGCGGCAGGAGCGTCACCGGCACGGTGAGTGGATGCGGCATCATACGCGAACCAGCGTGAGCGCCCACGATGGTCGGACGACGGAAGCGGGAATCGGCGTGACGAGCGGGGCGCTGGCGCGAGCCCAGGGCTCGGGGCTACGTTCACGGAACGGGCCTGGCCACGCCGGCGGGCGCCCGGTTCCCGGAGACTGTCATGAATCCGTCCCGTCGCCTCGCTCTCGTCGTCCTCGCCATCCTCCTCGCGATCGCGATGGCCCCCGCCTTGGCCGCCGCACAGGCGCCCGCCTATCTGGCCCAGTGGGGCTCCCACGGCACCGGGGACGGGCAGTTCTACTACGCACGGGGCGTGGCGGTGGACGCGAGCGGCAACCTCTACGTGGCGGACCCGGGGAACTCCCGCATCCAGGTGTTCACCGGCAGCGGCACCTACCTGACCCGGTGGGGCACGTTCGGCAGCGGCGACGGGCAGTTCGACGCACCGACCGGCGTGGCCGTGGACGGCAGTGGCCATGTCTACGTGGTGGACCGGGGGAACTCCCGGATCCAGGTGTTCGGCCCGCTGCCGGTGCCGGCCAAGTCCACGACCTGGGGCCGCATCAAGGCTCTGTACCGGTGATCGCGGCTGCTCCCACCGTCTTCCGCCGGAGCTCGTCGCGTGCGAGGTCGGGTGGTTCGCGTGCGCCCGTGCGCGGCTGCTGCGCACACCCGTGGACTTGCCGCTGTGAGCGCGTTACGCTGCGACGCGCGTGGGTGCCAGGCGGTGCGGTCGCCCGTCACGCCCTCGCCGGCTCTTGACCCAGGAGGAACCCTGATGCGCACGAACCTCTCCGCCGCCGTGCTGAGTGTGATCCTCGCGACCACCCTGCTCGCTCCGGCCGCTCACGCGCAGCTCAAGCTGCCGCGCGTGAGCCCCGGCGCCACCGTGACCCAGAGCATCGGCCTCACCGACCTCACCGTGTCCTACTGCCGGCCGGGCGTGAAGGGCCGCGTCATCTGGGGCGGCCTCGTGCCGTACGGCGAGCCCTGGCGCACGGGCGCGAACGAGGCGACCCGCTTCACCACGACCGACCCGATCCAGTTCGGCGGCAAGGAACTCGCCGCGGGCACCTACTCGCTCTTCACCATCCCGGGGAAGGACGAGTGGATCGTGGTGATCAACTCCGAGAAGGACCTCTGGGGCGCCTACGAGTACAAGCCTGACAAGGACGTGCTGCGCGTCACGGTGAAGCCCGCCGTCGTCGAGCCGCAGGAGTGGATGGAGCTCTCGTTCGAGGACCTGACGCCCAACTCCGCGGACCTGGTGCTGCGCTGGGAGAAGCTGCGCGTCGCCGTGCCCATCGTGGTGGACGTGAACGGCAAGACGCTGGCGGGCGCCCGCGCGGCGATCCTCACGATGAAGAGCGACGACTGGCGCACGCCCTACCAGGCGGCGAGCTTCTGCTTCACGAACGACGTGGCGCTGGACGACGGGTGGAAGTGGCTCGAGAAGTCGCTCGGGGTGCAGCAGACCTGGCAGAACCTCGGCCTGCAGGCGCGCTGGCAGGCGAAGCAGGGCAAGAAGGCCGACGCTCTCAAGACGGCCGAGAAGGCGCTCGAGGCGGCGAAGGCCAGCAAGGACAAAGTGGACACCAGCGCGCTCGAGAAGCTGATGACGGAGTGGAAGGCCAAGTAAGCGGCGGATTCGCGCAGGGCACGAACGCCCGCGGCCATCTGGCTGCGGGCGTTCATGTTGCCGCGGCGGTTTCCGGCGCTGCCGGAACGGTCAGGCCGGGACCGCGCGCGGCGTCGGCCGGGGCTCGAAGAGGCTCAGCATGAGGCCCACGAGCATCACCACCGCACAGCCCACGAGGTTGTACCAGAGGAACGAGATGTGGGTGTAGTGGAAGCAGGCCAGCACGCAGGCCTCGCCCGCGATCGCCCCGGCGAACACCGCGCGGCCGCCCACGCGCTTCAGGTAGAAGGCGGTCAGGAAGATGCCGAGGATGGTGCCGTAGAAGAGCGAGCCCAGGATGTTCACCGCTTCGATCAGAGAACCGAGGCGACTCGCATATTCGGCGAAGGCCACCGCGAACGCGGTCCAGCCCACGGTCAACCAGCGCGACCAGCGGATGTCGTGGCCGCCGGTGCCCTGGGGCCGGAAGTGCCGGACGACGTCCACCAGGGAGGTCGAGGCCAGGGCGTTGAGCTCCGAGGAGGTGGAGTTCATCGAGGCCGCGAAGATCGCCGCCAGCAGCAGTCCCACGACGCCCGCCGGCAGCACGTGCAGCACGAACCAGAGGAAGACGTAGTTGGTGTCGCTGGTCTGCGTCCCGGGAGCGGCGCGGCGGATGAGCTGCTCGGTCTCGCCGCGCAGGCTTTGCGCCGCCTGCCGGGCGCCGGCGAGTGCACCGGCCGCGGCGGTCTCCGCGCTGCTGTCGCCGGCACGGCGCGCGGCCACGACGGCTTGCGCGGCCTCCGCGGCGCGTGCGTCGGTCGCGTGGTGGCGCGTCTCGAGCGCGCGCCACTCGATCGCGTATGGACCGCTCGCGATCCGCGCGGAGACGACCGGGTTGAAGAAGAGCGGCGCCGGCGCGAACAGGTAGAACACCGCCAGCATCGCGCCGAGGAAGAGGATGCCGAGCTGCATGGGCACCTTGAGCAGCCCGTTGGCCAGCAGGGCGAGCCGGCTCGCGCGCACCGAGTGGCCGCCGAGGTAGCGCCCCACCTGCGACTGGTCGGTGCCGAAGTAGGAGAGCTGCAGGAAGAAGCCGCCGATCAGCCCGGACCAGAGGTTGTAGCGGTCGTCGAGGTCGAAGCGGGTCTGGATGGGATTGAGGCGCCCCAGCCGCCCGGCCAGCGCCGTCGCGTCCCCGAGGCCGACGCCCTCCGGCAGCGCGCGCACGATCAGGCCGAACGCCAGCGCCATCGCGCCCAGGATGACGAGGAACTGGAGCGCGTGCGCGTGGCCCACCGCCTTGCTGCCGCCCCACGCGGTGTAGGCCACCGCGAGCGCGCCGAGCAGCGCGCAGGTCCAGGGCAGCTCCCAGCCCAGCAACACCGAGAGCACCAGCGCCGGAGCGTAGATGGTGAGTCCCACGGCGAGGCCGCGCTGCACCAGGAAGAGCGCGGCGGTCAGCAGGCGCGTGCGCCGGTCGAAGCGGTGCTCCAGGTATTCGTAGGCGGTGAACACGTTCATGCGGTGATAGGCCGGCACCACCGTCAGGCACAGCACCACCATGGCGAACGGCAGGCCGAAGTAGAACTGCACGAAGCGCAGGCCGTCCGCGAAGCCCTGTCCCGGCGTCGAAAGGAAGGTGATGGCGCTGGCCTGGGTCGCCATCACCGAGAGCAGGACGGTGATGCCGCGCAGCTCGCGGTTCGCGAGCAGATAGCCGTTCAGGTCGCGCGTGCCGCGCCCGCGCCACAGGCCATAGGCGACGAAGAGCCCGAGCGTGGCGAACAGCACCGCCCAGTCGAGCGCGGTCATACGTCGTTCCCGGCCGGCGCCGGGCCGGGGCGGGAGCGCGTGGCGGGGGCCTCCGCCCGGCTCACCGCGGCGCGCTCACCAGGTTCGCGAACAGGCGCCACGCGCCCGGCACGCCCGCCGGCAGCTGGCGGAAGAGCGCGAGTGCCGTGTAGACGAACACGCCCTTGCCGTAGTTGGCGCAGAGCAGGCCGCCGTCCCGCGCGGGCTCGCCGGGGTCGTTCGCGGACAGGACCGTCTCGTAGCGCGGGTCCCAGGGGCTCGCGTAGTTGAGCCCGCGCTCCTGCACCCAGCCTTCGAAATCGCGCGCGGTGATCACGTTGGGCGCGCGCAGCAGCGGGTGCGCGGGCTGGAGGAAGCGCATCTCGGCGCCCTCGACCGCCACGCGGTCGCGCGAGATGCGCAGCGGCCAGGGCCCGAGACGGTCGTTCAGCGCGTCGTCGTTGGTGCAGTACTGCACCACGAGCCGGCCGCCGTTCTTCACGTACTCGAGCAGGCGCGGCTGGAGCACGCGCAGCCGGGGCCGCGTGTTGTAGGCGCGCACGCCCGTGACGATGCAGTCGAAACGCGACAGGTCCGTGCTCTCGACCGCGTCGTCATCGAGCAGCGTGACGTCGAATCCCATCTGGCGCAGCGCGTCAGGCCCCTGGTCGCCGGGGCCCATCAGGTAGGCGATCCACTGGCCGCGCACCTGCAGATCCGTATGCACCAGGCGCGCCTCGCAGGGAGTGAGCAGCGCCTGGATCGGGACGTGCGGATAGTCGATGCGCGAGAGGCTGCTGGCGTAGCGCCGGCCCTGGACCTCGACCTCGCCGCCCAGGACGGCGGCCTGCGGTCCGGGCCCCGCCGTGACCCGGAAGCGCACGACCTGCTCGGCGCCCGCCTCGAGCGTCACCGGCACCTCGGCCGGCACTGCGCTCCAGCCCGCGGGGAGCCGCAGGCGCGCCACGCCCGAGAGCGCTGCGCGGGTGCTCTGCACCGCGAGGCGCACCTCGCGCGGCCGTGGCTCGGTGAACAGGTAGGCGCTCTGGTCGAACTGGCAGGTGACGGGCGGCAGCACCTCGACCCCGCGGTAGCGGTCGCCGTAGACGCGGTCCGTCCACTTGAAGGCGACCGGCACGTCGAAGGTGAGCGGCTCGCCCGCGAAGTCCACGGTCACGCGCGCGGCGAGCGCCGGCGCCTCCTCCGGCTCGGCGACGAGCAGCGGGTCGGCGACCTCGAAGGAGCCTGCTGACGGACGCTCGCGCAGCCAGTAAGGCTGCGTGAATGGCAGGCTCGCGGGAAGGACCACGCTCGCCAGGACCACGGCCGGCCGCTGGGGGACGAGTGCGCGCGCCACGCTGTCGGCGGGCGCGGAAGGGTCAGCCTGGGGCCGGGCGGGCGCAGCGCCGGGGCCGGCCGGGGCTGCAGGTGGTGTCAGGACCGCGTGGAAGGCGCGCGCGCCGAAGGGCAGCTCGACGCGCGTGAGGGTGAGCGGGACCGGAGTGCGGTCGATGGCCGTGATGGTGATGCGCAGCGTGTCGCCGGGGGAGACCGTGGGCGCCTCGGCGAGCGCGTCGACCCAGAGCCCGGCGCACGAGCGCATGACGTTCTCCAGTTCGCTGCGCTTCGCCCGCACCAGCGGGTCGTCGGGCAGCGTGACCAGAGCCCGGCGGGCGCGCGCCAGCGTCGGCAGGATCTCCCAGGGCCGGTCCGGATCGAAGCCCGCCTCGGCCTCCCGCAGCAACGCGGTCAGCGCCGCACCGCCCGCGACGCGCGACCAGTCGAGCGTGACGCCGTCGAACAGATCGTTCACCGCCGGCTCGCCGTCCAGGTGCTGGAAGGTCTCGATGACGGAGCCCCGCCGCTCACGGGTGCCCGCGCCCTGGCTGCGGTTGAGGCTGCGCGCCCGGCCACCCAGCTCGGAGTAGGAGAGGCCCAGCTCGGGGTCGTAGGCGCCCGCGTCGAGCGTGACCGGTCTCGGCGCGTTCGGTTCCTGGCTCGCCATCCAGGTGTTCCAGACCAGCCGCTTCGCCTGCCAGGTCGTCACCTGCCGGAGTTGCTCCGGGAACCGGGTCGAGTCGGCCGCTGCGCGGAACGCCTCGCCCGCCAGGATCGCGGAGGCGGTGTGGTGCCCGTGCCCGCCGCCCGCATCCGTGCCGAAGCGCGAGACGATGACGTCGGGGCGGAAGCGCCGGATGGCCCACACGACGTCCGCCAGCGCGCGATCGTGCCCCCAGAAGGCGAGCGCCTCCTCGCCGCTCTTGGAGAACCCGTAGTCGAGCGCGCGCGTGAAGAACTGCCCGGCGCCGTCCACGCGCCGCGAGGCCAGCAGCTCCTGCGTGCGCAGCACCCCGAGCGCGTTGCCGGTCTCGGGGCCGAGGATGTTCTGTCCGCCGTCGCCGCGCGTGAGCGACAGGTACGCCGCGCGCACCAAGCGGCCGCGTGAGAGATACGCCAGCAGCGAGGTGTTGTCGTCGTCCGGGTGCGCGCCGATGTAGAGCAGGCTGCCGGTCACCTGGAGCCTGCGCAGGGCCCCGCGCAACTCGCCGGCGTCCAGGGCATCCGCCGGACGCGGGTCGGCGCCCGCGCAGAACGCGGTCAGGGCGAGCAGTATGGCCGGGAGCGAAGCGACGAGAGTGGTCAGAAACCTGCGCATGCCGGAACGTCCTTCGGAAGAGCCGGGGGCCCTCTCAGGCAACCACCGGGCAAGCCTCGCCGCGGCCGACGAATGATCGGGGACGCGGCATCCTACCGCAGGATCGGCGGCATGGGCGAGTGCCGCGGGTCACGCTTGGCAACGCCGTGACACACCGCTCCGCGTCCCCGTCCATCAGAAGGGAAGCAGCGCGATCGAACCTTGCGCGACGTACCTGGTCGGACCCTGAGAGCCGGCGCGCCCCTTGCGGTGCCGGAATGAAAGCGATCGTCCCCATGACCACTGCCAGAACCGTCCTCGAGATCTCCGGACCGCTCTCGACCCACTGGGTCGGGAACGGCTTCCCCGTCCGCACACTGCTCTCACCGCAGGCGCAGGGCCAGGGCGCCAGCCCGTTCCTGCTGCTCGACTACGCCGGTCCCCGCGAGTTCGCGCCGACCGGGGAGCGCCGCGGCGTGGAGGAGCATCCGCACCGCGGCTTCGAGACCGTGACGATCGTCTACAGGGCGGGCTCGAGCACCGCGACTCGGCAGGACACCAGGGCCGGCTCGGCCCCGGGGACGTGCAGTGGATGACCGCCGCGTCGGGCGTGGTGCACGAGGAGATGCACGAGCGCGGGTTCGCGCGGCAGGGCGGGGTCTTCGAAGTGGTGCAGCTCTGGGTGAACCTGCCCGCGGCACGGAAGATGTCGGCGCCCCGCTACCAGGAGCTGGCCGATGCGCGCATCCCGGTCGTCACCCTGTCCGGCGGCGCGTACGTGCGCGTCATCGCCGGGGATTGCGGGGGCATCGAAGGCGCGGCGCACACCGTGACCCCGCTCAACGTGTGGGACGTCCGGGTCGCGGCCGGGCGGCGTGCGGACCTGGAGATCCCGGCGGGGCACAACGCGATGGTGGCGCTGCTCCGGGGCGAAGTGACGCTCGACGGCCAGGAGCGGCTGACCGGACCGCAGGTCGTGCTGCTGGGCCGCGACGGCGACCGGGTCACGCTCGAGGCGAAGAGCGATGCGGGCCTGCTGCTGCTGACCGGCGAGCCGCTGGAGGAGCCGATTGCGAGCTATGGACCGTTCGTCATGAACACGCAGGCGGAGATCCGCCAGGCGCTCGAGGACTACCGCAGCGGGAAGATGGGGCGCCTGGACGGTTGAACGACGTGCCGGCCGCCGTCGCCCTGCGCGGGCTGTCAGAAAGAAGTTTCCAGGCCGGGCCGCGACAAGGGAGATCAGGCAGATGGCTGACGTGAGCGTAAGGACGCGCGAAGGCGCGATGACCGTGATCGCCTCCACGGCGATCGATGGACTGCGAAGCCGCCTGCGCGGCCCGGTGTGCCTCCCGGGCGAACCCGGATACGAGCAGGCGCGCACCCTCTGGAATGCCATGATCGACCGCCACCCGGCGCTGGTGGCGCGCGCCGCCGGGGCCGCCGACGTCATCCAGACGGTCGGCTTCGCCCGCGAGCACGGTCTGTCGTTGGCGGTGCGGGGAGGCGGCCACAACATCGCCGGTCTGGCCGTGTGCGAGGGCGGGCTGCTGCTCGACCTGTCCACCATGAAGTCGGTTCGGGTGGACCCGGAGGGTCGCACGGCGCGTGTCGAACCGGGGGCGACCCTGGGGGACTTCGACCGCGAGGCGCAGGCCTTCGGGCTCGCCACCCCGCTCGGCATCAACTCGACCACGGGGGTCGGGGGACTCACTCTGGGCGGTGGCTTCGGCTGGCTGAGCCGGAAGTATGGGCTGGCGATCGACAACCTGCTCTCCGCGGACGTGGTTTCCGCCGACGGCAGGCTGCTCAAGGCGAGCGCCCAGGAGAACCCTGACCTGTTCTGGGCGATCCGCGGCGGGGGCGGGAACTTCGGCGTGGTGACTTCGTTCGAGTTCCGGCTGCACCCGGTCGGGCCGGAGGTGATCGCCGGGCTCATCGTCCACCCGTTGTCGGAGGCGAAGTCACTGTTCGAAGGATATCGCCGGATCGTGGCCGCCGCGCCCGACGAGCTGACCTGCTGGGTGGTGCTGCGCAAGGCGCCGCCGCTGCCGTTCCTGCCGCCGGAGGTCCACGGCACCGGGGTCATGGTCCTCGCCGTCTGCCATTCCGGCGACTTGCAGTCCGGGCGGAAGGCGATCGCCCCGCTGCAGGCGCTGGGCAAGCCCATCGCCGACGTGACCGGGCCCACCCCGTTCGCGGGCTGGCAGACCGCGTTCGATCCTCTGCTCACGCCGGGGGCGAGGAACTACTGGAAGTCCCACAACTTCGTCCGACTCGGTGACGGCGCGATCGACGTGCTGGTCGATCAGGCCGGCCGTCTCCCGTCGCCTGAATGCGAGGTCTTCGTCGGAAGCCTGGGGCGCGCGGTGAACCGGGTCCCGGCGACCGCGACCGCTTACCCGCACCGCGACGTCGAGTTCGTGGTGAACATCCACACGCGCTGGCGCGATCCGGCGCAGGACCTGGAGTGCACCGCCTGGGCGCGGGGGGCGTTCGACGCGCTGGCGCCCCACGCCACCGGCGGCGTCTACGTGAACTTCATGCCCGAGGACGAGAGCCAGCGGGTCCAGGCCGGCGCCTACGGACCCAACTACGCGCGGCTCGCGAAGCTCAAAGCGACGTACGACCCGCAGAACCTGTTTCGCCAGAACCACAACGTGCAGCCGGTGAAGTAGTCCGGCGCGGATCGAGGTCCCCCACGGGCGGGCCCGGGACCATTCGGCCTCCGGGCCCGCCCGCCCGTCCTCGACCGGTGGGCGCGCACGGGCGCCCGCGTCTCAGCCGAAGAACAGGTAGCAGACCAGGATCGCCGCGATCACTCCGGCCGCGTCGGCCGCGAGGCCGCAGCCCAGCGCGTGGCGCGTGCGCTTCACCCCGACCGAGCCGAAGTAGACCGCGAGGATGTAGAAGGTGGTCTCGGTGCTGCCCTGGATGACGCAGGCCAGGCGGCCCCCGAACGAGTCGGGGCCGAGCGTCTTCATGGTCTCGACCATCAGGCCGCGCGCACCGCTGCCCGAGAGCGGCTTGATCAGCGCCACGGGCAGGGCGTCCACCCAGCGCGTGTCGAGCGAGAGCGCGCTCACGCCGGCGCGGATGCCGCCCAGCAGCGCCTCGAGCGCGCCGCTGGCGCGCAGCGCCCCGACCGCCACCAGGATCGCCACCAGGTAGGGGACGATACCGACGGCGACCTGGAAGCCCTCCTTGGCGCCCTCGACGAAGGTCTCGTAGAGCGGCACGCGGCGGCGTGCGCCCGCGGCCAGGAACAGCACGATCACGCTCAGCAGCAGCGCGTTCGCGAGCAGGGCCGACTGCTGGCCGACGGCCGCGGCGTCGAGCCGCGCGAAGTACCAGACCAACCCGCCCACCACGGCGGTGAGCAGGCTGAGCCAGCCCACCACCACGCGGTTCCACAGGTTCAGCCGCTGGATCGCCGCGGTGACCAGCAGGCCGCACATGGTGCTGCAGTAGGTCGCGATCAGGATGGGCACGAAGACGTCGGTCGGGTCGGCCGCGCCGAGCTGGGCGCGGAAGGTGAAGATGGTCATCGGCAGCACGGTCACCGACGAGGCGTTGATCACCATGAAGAGGATCATCTCGTCGGTGGCCCGGTCGGGCTCGGGGTTGAGCGTCTGCAGTTCGCGCATCGCCTTGAGGCCCAGGGGTGTCGCCGCGTTGTCGAGGCCGAGCGCGTTGGCCGAGAGGTTCATCACGATCGCGCCGGCGGCCGGGTGCCCGTCGGGCAGGCCGGGGAAGAGGCGCCCGAACAGCGGCCGGAACGCGCGCGCGATGGACTCGACCACGCCGCCGCGCTCACCGATCCGCATCAGGCCGAGCCACAGGCTCATCACGCCGGTCAGTCCGAGGGCGATCTCGAAGCCGGTCTTCGCGGAGTCGAAGAGCGCGCCGACGACATCGCGGAAGACGTCGGGGCGTCCGAACACCACGGCCTGCACGATGGCGGCGGCGAAGGCGACCACGAAGAAGGCGGCCCAGATCCAGTTGAGCATGGGCGGCAGCATAAGCGAAGCGGGGGGCTCAGGTCATGCGCCCTTTGCCGGCGCCGGGGGTGGTGCGCAGTTTGGCGCGGACGCCGGGGGTGGTGCTGGGCGAGCACGGCACCTTACGCTCGCCCGGCACCACCCCCGGCGTCCGCTGGCTCAGCGCCGTGATCATCGCCACACGAACGCCCCCGGGTCTCCCCGGGGGCGTTCGTGCGAATGATCGCCCGGCTCAGGCCTGGGCGCCGGCCTTCGCGGCTGCGTCGATGGCGGGCTTGAGCGTGTCGGTCGCGAAGTGCTGCAGCGTGGTCGGAGTCGTGGTCTCGGGTGTGCGCGGCTCCGCCTGCTGGAACACGCCGCTGCCCATGGCGCCGTACATCTCGACGTAGGCGTCGGCGATGTAGGCCGGCATCCCGCCGCCGACCATGGCCTGCTTCGCCTGCTCGCCGGTGACCTGCACGAAGCGGACCGGTCGGCCGAGCGCTTCGCCGATGATCTGCGTGGTCCGCTCGTAGTCCAGGTCCGCGGGGCCGTGCAACCCCAGGACTCGCTGCCCGGTCCAGGTGCCGTCGCCCAGCAGCGCGGCCGCCCGCGCCGCGATGTCGCGGGTCGCGATCTGCGGGAAGCGCACGTCGCCCGCGATCGGGGCGAAGATCGTGCCCATCGTGGCGATGCTGGCGATGCTGGCGAAGTGGTTCTCCATGAAGAACGTCGGCCGCAGGATGACCAGGTCGGCGAACCCGGCCCGGAATTCCCGTTCGACCAGGTGGAGCGACGAGATGGGACCGACTCCGCGGGGCACCTGCGCGCTGATGCTGGAGAGCATCACCGCGCGCTTCACGCCGTTCCTGAGGGCGGTCGCGACGGCGAGCTTCGCGAGGTCCTGGTTCCAGCGCAGGTAGTCGGGGTTGGCCAGCCCGGGCGTGACCCAGAACAGGGTGTCCACGCCCTGGGTGGCGCGGTCCAGGACGGCGGGATCATCGAGGTCGCCCTGGACGACCGGGGCGCGGGTCCCGAGGCCGCTCAACTTCTCCGGGTGGCGGGCGATCAGCGTGAGGTCCAGACCCGCGTCGAGCAGGTTCCGGGTGACAAGGCGACCGATCTTGCCGGTCGGTGTATTGACGAGGATGCGCATCGGGGGCTCCTGTGGGGGCGTTCGTTGCGACGCGTGGTTCTCGCAGAGGGCTCTGTCCGTCCGCCCGGGTCGGGGCGGGCCGGCAGGCCGTTCAGGCTGCCTCATTCAGATGCGCCAGGGTCCGCGGCGGTTGCACGCGCAGGAACGTTGCGCGGCTCCGGGGCCGGCGTGCTAGGTTTCGCGCCGCGAACAGCAGCTGCCGGCGCGCGATCCGTTTCGGAGGCCCCGAGGTCCCATGAAGTACGCCATCGTCCTGCCCGACGGAGCGGCCGACGATCCGCTGGCGCAGCTCGGCGGGAAGACCCCGCTGGAGGCCGCCCGCATCCCGCACATGGACCGGGTCGCGGAGCACGGTCGGCTGGGCCGCACGGTGACGATCCCGGAAGGGTTCACGCCCGCGACCGACGTGGGCACACTCTCGGTCCTGGGCTATGACCCGCTCGTCTGCTACTCCGGTCGCGCGCCCATCGAGGCCGCGGCGAAGGGCTTGTCGGCCCGGCCCGACCAGCTGATCTTCCGCTGCAACTTCGTGACCGTCCTGGACGGACTCATGAAGGACAACACGGCCGGCCACATCGCCCAGGCCGAGGCGGACGCGCTCATCGCCGACCTGCAGCGGGAGCTGGCGGACGAGGGCTGCGATCTCCACGCGGGCGTGACCTACCGCAATCTCATGCTGCTCGCGGATGCCGCGGAGATGACTCTCCGCTGCGCCCCGCCCCACGACATCATCGGCCAGCCGGTCGCCGCCCACGCGCCGCACGGAACGGGCGCCGGGCGGATCGCGAGGATCGCCGAGCGGGCGCGCGCCGTGATCACCGCGCACGACGTCAATCGCCGGCGACGCGAGCAGGGGCGCGATCCGGTCACCGACATCTGGCTCTGGGGCCAGGGCCGGCCGGCGCGCCTGGAACCGTTCGCCTCGCGCTTCGGACTGCGGGCGGCCGTGATCACGGGCGTGGACATCCTGCGCGGCATGGCCCGCCTGATGGGCATGGAGATCATCGCGGTGCCGGGCGCGACGGGCTACATCGACACCGACTACGCCGGCAAGGGCCGGGCGGCCGTGCGCGCGCTCGACGATCTCGACCTGGTCATCGTCCACGTCGAGGCGGCCGACGAATCCGCGCACCTGGGCGACGCCGCCGAAAAGGTCCGCGCACTCGAGCGGATGGACGAGGCGATCGTGGGGCCGCTGCTCGAGCGCCTGGCACGCGAGCCGGCGTGGCGTGTCCTGGTCGCCGTGGACCATCCGACCCTGACCACGACGCGGGGGCATTCGGCCATCCCGCCGCTGTTCGCCTTCGCCGGCACGGGCATCGAGGCTGTCGAGCGCGCTCCCTTCACGGAGCGGGCAGCCGATGCTGGTGGCTACTGGATCGCCCCGGGCCACCGGCTGATGGAGGTCTTCCTGCGGGGCTGAGCCGGCGCAATCCGCAGCTCGGACGCGAACGAGGCCGGGGAAGTCCGTCCGCCCGATCCGCGCGGGATCAGAACTTCAGCTGCTGGACGGGCCGCGAGACGTGGAACGTCACGCTCCGGTCCGCTCCCGCGGCTCCGGCGAGCCCGACCCGGAGGACTCCCTGCTCTGCGCGGTAGCCGAAGGACAGGCTCTCCGGCGCCAGGCGCAGCTCGTGCTCCCCGGTGGGCAGCGGTCCGAAGCGAAAGTTCCCCGCGCTGTCGGTGTACGTGAACTCCATCCCGTCGATCAGGATCTCCACGCCGGCGACCCCCGAGCTGTCCCGGTCGTCGACCACGCGTCCCTGGATCCACCCGACGCTCCGCTGGAGTGGGAGGGTCAGCTCGAGGAGGTCGTCCTGGGCGACCTCGACCTCGAGCGGCGCGGTCGCGTCGATCGAGAACTGGGTGGGGACGGAGGCGGGCAGGATCCGGATGACGTGCTTCCCGGCGAGCACGAAGGCGAGGAAGACGCCGTCAGCATCGGTCACCAGCGGCTGTCGGGCGTTCCCGTCCACCGAGATCTCGACCCCGGCGATCCCCGGCTCGCCCTGCTGCCAGCGCCCGTCGCCGTCGCCATCCTCGAACACGCGGCCCCTCAGGAGGAGGCGCTCCGGCACCGTGGGATCCAGGCGCGGAGCGGTGGCCCTGCTGGTGCGGCCGGTGGAATGGGCCACGCTGAGTGTCACGGTGTGGAGGACCCCCATCGAGGAGTTGCTGAGCCCGTAGCGCGCGACCAGGAAGAGGCGCGGGTTCGGCTGCATGACCGCCTCGACCCTGCCGATGGTCTGCGCCAGCCGTGGCACGCCCGGGCTCGTCCCGTCGCGCGTCACGCCGAGCTGGCCGGAGAGCGTCACCAGCGGCCGGGGCAGCTTCATCCCCGTGAAGTCCACGAAGGACTCCACGCGGGCTCCATAGGGCTCCTGCCACGCGATCCGATGCTGGAGCGAGAGCGTGCCGGAGGGCCCCACGCGCAGGCCAAGACTCCCGGAGAGGTAGTCCCGGCCACCGCGACCGCGGTGATCGATCCGGCTCCACTCGAGCGTGGAGTTCCGGCCGGGCCCCCACTGCTGTGAGACGGACGCGGCGCTCGTCGCCACCCGCTCGCGGAACAGGTCACCTTCGCGGCGCCTGAGTTCGTGGGAGGCCGAGAGGCCGGTCCCCGTGCCCGCGGCCCTCCACGCGATCCTGCCCCCGACCTGGTTCCCGTGCGCCCGGTATTCGGTCAGGCCCCCCTCGGTTCGTCCGCGGTCCACGAACACGGGATTCGTCCAGCGACCCGCCCAGCCCGTGAGCGCGATCCGCCGGGGAGCGCGCCAGGCGAGGTTCAGGTCCTCCGTCAGCCCCGGGACCGGTTGCAGGGCGCCCAGGTAGCTGAGTGCACGCGGCTGCCCCCGGGTGGCTTGGAGGTGCGCGCCCACGCTCCATTCGCGCAGCTCGCTCTGCGCGCTCAGGTCTCCCGCGAGGCCGCGCGCGGCGCTGCCGGTGGAGGACACGGCCCGCGTCGTGAAGATGTCCCCCAGGAGATCCACGCGCCTGCCCTTCACCACCGGCACGCCGAAGGAGAGGCCAGCGCCCTGGGCGCTCCGGAACCGGTCCGAGAGGCCTGAGCCGGCGGGGCCGCTGCCCGACAGGCCATAGAGGAGGCCCTGCAGGCGTGCGCCCCGCGGCCGTTCCACGCGCCAGAACCCGGCGCCGAAGCGCCGCGCGAAGTCGCTGCCCTCGAATGCGGCGTAGCTCACCGGCAGGTTGCCGACGAGCCCGCCGGCGCGCCAGGCCGGCGACCGGCCATCGCCCCCGCGACGTCGTTCGAACAGGAGGCCGCGGGCGCCGGTGCCGTTGGCGCCGGAGGACCCTGCGGGCAGCAGGGCGTCTCCGGCGTCAGCCTGCCAGCCCGTCTTCGACGTGAATCCGAGTCGACGCCGCAGGAGGTGGGAGCGTCCGTCCTGGTTCATCAGCTCGCCCTGCAGTTCGAGTCTCCCTGCGGGGAGGTAGTCGAGGAGGTCCAGCCGGAGACGTTCCCGGCTGGTCGCGGCCCCTCCGCGTGGGCGGCTTCCTTCTTCGGAGAACTCCCCGTTGGCCTGGTCCCAGGGCAGCGACTGCTCCCAGGGCCTCTGCGCGAAACCGGCGAGGGAGCGCAGCGGAAGCGGGGGCGTGCCCTCGCTGCCCCTGCGCGCGGCGACCAGCGGCCTGGCCAGCGGGAACTCGGCCCGGGGGATGCGACGCAGCTCGAAGGAGGCCGGGGGCGCCGAGAACCGGATGGCGTCGGAGGCCGCAGGTTCTGCGGGGTCGGCCCTGGCGATGGCGCAGGCCGCCAGGAGCACGAGCGACATCACGCTCCCTGCGTTCCGGCTGGCTCCTGGCATGGTCACTCCCGTGCGGCTCCTGCTACGGGGCCGCTTCCGTCAGAGAGGCCCCGGCAGCGGCCGGCACCACGACGTCGAACTCCTTGATGCCCTGGAGCAGCGACTCCTCGCCGCTGTCCACCGTGAGCAGCAGCCGATACGGACCGGCGCCGGTCGGACGCCACGGGCAGCGGTACACGGTCTCGCTCCCCGGCAGGCAGACGCGGTAGGGCAGCCCCTGCTGGAACAGGACCGTTCCGGCCCGGTCCGTCACCTGGAACCAGCCGGTGGGATAGAAGTAGACGTTCCCGCGGTTGGCGACCTGCGCCACGAGGTTCAGCGTGTCGCGGTGAGCGCCCGGCTGGACCGCCATCCCTGTGATCGTGCTCCCGTGCGATTCCGTGCCCGCGGCCGTGAGGTAGACCGTGGTTCCCATGCGCACGCGCGTCGCGAGTCCCAGCTTCGAGCGTCGCGTCCCCACCTGCCCTTCGAAGAAGAGGATGGTCCAGTAGGACCCGCGCGCGGTGTCGGGCATGGCCGCCGTCACGCGCACGGTCCGCATCCCGTGGGGGGGGACGGTGAAATCCGACAGGTCCGCGCGGACCCACGCCGATGCGGAGCGTGGCTGCGAGCCCCGCGGCAGGAGATCCACGCCGCCGCCGGGGGTCGCGGCCCAGTCCTCCACGGTCGTCACGACGCGCACCGGCTCGTCGCCGTTGTTGAATACCTCCACGGCCTCGGTGCGGGATCCGCCCGGCGCCAGCGTGAGCCGGAGCTTCATGGGCGCGACCCCCATCGCAAGACTGCCCCAGGCGGGCGTCGTGGTGAGGAGCAGGAGCCCCGCGATGGCGAGGGCGGGCCCGGCGGTCTTCCCATTCGTCGTTCTCATTGCTCCACCACGGTGTAGATGAGGGTGTTGGTGTAGCTCGTGGTGCCGGCGTCGCCGGCATCGGGGTAGTCCCACAGGTTGATGATCCTGAGGTCGGTGTCCACGTCCTCGCTCGAGGCGGGCCCGCCCGCGGCCCAGAGGGCCTGGTCCGAGGAGGTGATGGTCGTGTACGTGGGGATGAGGCTCCCCGCCGTCGGGCAGCGGATCAGGAGGTGCGACATGTCGATGGGCGGGCTCCCGGCGGTGCAGCCGACGAAGAGGATGAGCCCCGCCGGGGCTGTCGTGGTGACCCGCACGCGGATCCCTCCCGCCGGGGCGAGCGATTCCACGAAGCCCGTCTGGTAGTCGCCCTGCGAGGGGGTGAGCGAGCGGCTGCTCGTGACGATGCTGATGCTCGTCTGGGCGCGCGCGACCGGGCTCACCGACAAGACGAGGGCCAGCGCCAGGAGCACGCGTGCGAGCGCGCATCGGACCGGCGCCCGCCGCTCGGCGGGCCTCGGAGGACTGGCGACCACTTCGATCACTTCCATCGCGGCCTTCACGGACTTCCATTTCCGGTGAGGGGACACCGCCGCGCTCCAGATCCGAGTCCTGTCCCGACCCTCAACCGTCGGGATGACCTGGAGATGCGCTCCAACCTGCATCCGTGAGGCCCACTCGTCCGGCGGGGCGGCGCGAACCGACCAGCCGGCGCCGGCGGGGGGGCCGGCGGTTGAGACCTGTGGGCCCGGGCGCCCCCGAGGGCGCCCTCGTTGTCTGAGCTGCCCCCGGCTACTGGACGACGATCGTGTAGGTCAGTGTGTTGGTGTACGCCGTCGTTCCGCCGCCGCCCGCGTCCGAATAGTCCCAGAGGTTCTGCACCCGGATGTCGGTCTGGATCGTGCTGTAGGTGGGCGACGTCGTGGTCGTCGACCAGAGGTTCTGGTCGCTTGCCGTGATCGCCGTGAAGGTGCCCTGCGTCGATCCCGAGCCGCCGGCGGCCGTCTGCGTCCTGAAGAGCAGGTCGGCCAGCGCGATCTCCGGCGAACCGTCGGCGCACCTCACCTGCAGGATCGCGCCGGTGGAGCTGTTGGTCCGGATCCGGACGTCGATGCCGGAGGCGCCCAGCGCATCGACCTGCCCCGCCTCGTAGTTGGCCTGGTCGGGCGAGAGGGTGATACTGGCGTCCAGCACTTCGATCTGGACGGTGGCGTCGGCCTGAAGGATGACGTCAGAGGTGCCGGACGTGGCCGCGATCGCCGCACCGCTGGTCCCCAGCGCCAGCACGATGGCCGGCACGAGGAGCGCGAGAACCCTGGAGCGCTGCATGGTGGAATCCTCCGAGGAGAGGGAGTCTCTGCCATGGTTCGCCGGAGCGCTGCAGGTCATGAGGTCGGCAGTCCCGTAGTCATCGGCGGGATCGGGTCGGCGCTTTAGGGCGAAATTCTCCGGATCGATGGGGGTGCCGCTGGCCCGGGAAGGGGGCCGGTCGGGCCGACCCCGCAAGGGCCTGGCTGCATGGCCGGACGAGGGTGATCGCCGGACCCGGGGCTGGTCCCCGGCGGCCGGTGCCCCGGACGCGAACGGGGCCGTGGGGTGTCGTCCCCCGGCCCCGCAGTATTGCGACCGACCGCTACTTCTTCTGCGCCCCGAGCAGGGCGCGGTCGAGGTCGGCGATGATGTCGTCGGGATGCTCGGCCCCGACGCAGAGGCGGATCAGGTTCGGCGGGATGCCGGCGAGCTTGCGGCCCGCTTCGCCCTGCTGCTGGTGGGTCGAGATCGCGGGGATGGTGGCGACGCTCTTGATCCTCCCGAGATCGGTCGCGCGCCAGATCCGCTCCAGGCCGTCGAAGACCTTCCGCGTCGTCCCGGCTCCGCCCTTCACGCAGAACGACATCAGGTGCCCGTAGCGATTGACGGGCTTGCCGTAGAGGTCGTCGTGCTCGGCGTCCACCAGCCACAGGTACCGGCTGGCCAGTCCGTGCAGCGGGTGGTCCGGCAGGCCGAGGTACTCGACGCGCTCGACCATCGGATGGCGCTCGAGCCACTCCGACACCTTCATCGTGCTGCGGCTCATCAGGTCCATCTTGGAGCGCAGCGTGCGCATGTCGTTGAGTGTCATGATCGCCTGCAGGGGGTGCAGGTTGGGGCCGTAGTCGCGGTTCGGCAGGTACTTGATGTAGAGCGCGAAGTCCTCGCGCAAGGCGTCGATCGGGACGTTCGTCACGAGGCCCTTGCGCGCGATGACCGCACCGCAGATCCCGAACCCGCTCGAGGACAGGGTCTTCGAGGCCGACTGCACGACGATGTCCGCGCCGTGGCGGATGGGGCGGAGCAGCGCCGGCGTGGCGATCGTGCTGTCCACGATCAGCGGCAGCCCGTGCGTGTGGGCGAGGTCGGCCACGGCCTGGACGTCGAAGAAGCCCTGCTGCGGGTTGCTCGGCAGTTCGCCGTAGAGGAAACGCGTGTGCCTGTCGATCTTCCTGGCCCACTCGTCCAGGTCGGTCGGGTCCTGGATCCAGCGGCACTCGATGTCGCGCTCCTGCTGCAGGCGGACGCTGAACTGCTGGAAGGTGCCGCCGTAGCACTGCGCGGTGGCGAGGAAGTTGCGGGGCTCGTGGACGTCGTGCCGGGTGTGCAGGAGGAAGGGCTGGACGGCCGTCATGATCGCCGCCATGCCCGAGGAGGTCGAGCAGCAGGAGGTCTCGCCGTCGAACCCGTAGCCCTCGAGCAGCGCCAGCGCCCACTCGTAGTAGTAGGTGGACGGGTTCGCGATCCGCGAGTAGGTCCAGGACGGGATCAGGTAGGCGAGCGCGGCCGCCATCTCGTCGGAGTCGCGGAAGGCCTGGGAGGTGGACATGAAGATGGGCTCGATGATCGAGCCCTGGTAGTCCTCGATCGCGTCCTGGACCGAGTAGAGGCCGTGCACCGCGATGGTATCGAAGCGCCACTTTTTCACGACGTCGCGGATGTAGCCGGCGCGCCGGGCGAGGTACTCGTCGTTGCGGTCGATGTAGCGCTGCATCCCCGGCGTGATCTCGACATCTCGGTCGGCCATGGAGCACCTCCGGCGGCGGTTCTTCGTGCGGACGAGGGAATGTGTAAGATACCTCAGGCGGTCGGAGGCGGCGACACCGTTCCCCGGCCGGCGTGGCGGGGCCCGCCCCGCGGAGAGCCGCAGCGATGACCAGCGAACCGATCCTCTTCACCAGCACGAACCGGAGCGTGCCGCCGACCGACCTGCGCGCCGCGCTGCTGCAGGGGCAGGCGGCCGACCGGGGCCTGTTCATGCCCGTGACGGTCCCGCCACTGGGTGTCGACGAACTCATGTCGCTCGTCGGCCGCCCGTACGCCGAGATCGCCTGGTCCGTGTTGCGGCGTTTCACGGCCGGCGTGCTCGACGACGCGAAGCTGCGAGCCCTGTGCGCGGACGCCTATGACTTCGCCGTCCCGCTCGAGCGGGTCCAGGGGCGCCGCTGGCTCATGCGCCTCGACCAGGGACCGACCGGCTCGTTCAAGGATTTCGCGGCCCGGATGATGGCCCGCTGGATGGGGGCGTTGATGGAGGGTGGCCACGAGGACCTGGTCATCCTGACCGCCACGTCGGGCGACACGGGCAGTGCGGTGGCCCATGCCTACCACGGCGTGCCGCGCGTGCGGAGCGTCGTGCTGTTCCCGCTGGCCGAGGTCTCCGCCCGGCAGCGCCGCCAGATGACGACCCTGGGCGGCAACGTCACGACCTTCGCCGTGGACGGCAAGTTCGACGACTGCCAGGCCATGGTCAAACGCGCCTTCGCCGACCCCGACCTGGCCGGCCTGCGGCTGAGCAGCGCCAACTCGATCAACATCGGGCGGCTGCTGCCGCAGTCCGTCTATTACGTCTACGCCTACCTCCGCCTCGCCGACGTGGCGGCCCGCGAGCCGATCGTCTTCTCGGTCCCCTCTGGCAACTTCGGCGACCTGATGGGCGCGGTGCTCGCGACCCGCATGGGCGTGCCGATCTCGCGCATCGTCATCGCGACGAACGCGAACGACGAGGTCCCGCGCTTCTTCGCCACCGGCCGCTACGAGAAGATCGTCCCGTCCCGGGTGTGCATCTCGAACGCCATGAACGTCGGGCACCCTTCGAACCTCGCCCGGCTGGTGGACGCCTATGGCGGCTGGATGGACGAGAGCGGGCTGCTGCGCGAGCCGCCGGACCTGGCCCGGCTGCGCCGCGACTTTTGCGCCGTGAGCATCTCCGACGACGAGACCCGCGCGACCATCCGCGAAGCCTGGCAGCGGCACGCGACCCTGCTGGAGCCGCACGGGGCGGTGGGCTGGGCGGGATTGCAGCGCTTCCTGGCGGAGTCCGGTGCGCTGGCCGATCCGCTGGCGGTCTCGATCGAGACCGCGCACCCGGCCAAGTTCCCCGAGGAGATCCAGGCGCTGCTCGGGATCGATCCCGAGCTGCCGCCGAGCCTCGCGGGGATCGAATCGAAGCCCGAGCAGTACGGACACCTGACCACCGAATACGTTCCGTTCCGGGAATTCCTGAAGGAGCGCTTCCTCCAGGCCTGAGACGGGAGACACCGGGCGCGGCCGCGCCGTTTGCCCAACGCGAAGGAGCATGCATGTCCGTCATCCAGCCGTTCCGGGCCTACCGGCCGCGTCCCGAGCAGGCGGCCGAGGTCGCGAGCTTCCCCTACGACGTGCTCTCCTCCGCCGAGGCGCGTGAACTGGCACGCGGGAATCCGGTCTCCTTCCTGCACGTCTGCAAGCCCGAAATCGACCTCGACCCGGCCGTGGACGTGCACGACGACTGCGTCTACGCGCAGGGGCGCGACAACCTCCGCCGGCTGATCGCCGACGGCGTGCTGGTGCGCGAGGCGAGGCCCGCCCTCTACGTCTACCAGCAGCGCATGGGCGACCACGTCCAGGCGGGGCTGGTCGCGTTGTGCAGCGTGCGCGAGTACGAACAGGATCTCATCAAGAAGCACGAGCACACGCGCCCCGACAAGGAGGACGACCGGACGCGCCACGTCACCGAGGCCAACG
>JANXPZ010000115.1 GCA_025357055.1 Candidatus Eiseniibacteriota bacterium
CACCCCACCAGGTCTGCCCGTGGGTGACCAGGTCTGGTCGCCGGACGGACGTGCCTTCGCGTACGTTCAATATAACGACCAAACCGTGGCCATCCGCTCCCTGGCCAACGACTCGGTGCGCGTCTGCCTCTCGGACGATCCTGCGTTCAAGCGGAACCTGTGCTGGTCCGCCGGCGGGCGTGTCATCCTCTACGACCGGCTGGATTCGGCGACCAAGTGGGACATTTGGGCACTGCCGCTCGATGGCAGCGGGCCGCCGCGACCGGTCCTGCATTCGGCCGCCACCGAACAACATCCCGCGCTGTCGCCCGACGGGCGGTGGCTCGCATATGAATGCGATGAATCGGGTCAGAACGAAGTCTACGTGCTTCCCTTCGGGTCCGGCGGGATGCCCTACCAGGTCACGAACGGCGGCGGCTTCTGGCCCTACTGGACCAAGGATGGCAAGGGCCTGATCTTCAGCACTCCGAAGGATCCGAATGCGCTGGTGAAGGTCGATGTCCGCCCGGGAACGACGTTCGCCGCCGGCCCGCCGGAGCCGTTGGGACGGCTCCCCGACAATGCGGTCGGCGCCGACTTCGACCGGGCCGCGAAGCGCATCATCGCGCTCGTGCCGGCCGAGAAGGCCCGGCCGCAGACGGTCACCGTCGTGCTGAACTGGCCGGCCGCGCTGCGCAAGCCGTGAGGTTGGCGGGGGAGAAGTCGCGTCCTTGACAGCCAGCATTGGCTCGAGCCCAGCTCGTGCCCAGATCATTGCCGCGGGCACTCGATCGCGTGCCATTCTGCGGTCCTCCATGGCGTGGTTCGTGCGGATCGTGAGGCCCCCGCGGGTTGCGTTTGGCCCCGACACGCCGCTTCGAGCTTGGGTGTGGTCGCAGTCTCCTTCCGATACGGACCCGCTTGTCTCGGTACGGGGCGCGGTATTCGGCAGGGCCGCGCCCCGATCTGTCCACCCCCCGAGCAGTGGCACGCACGCCCTCGACCCGGCGCCCCAGTCGCCCCTTACACTCCCGGCGAATCAAGGGCCACCCATCCGGCACCCCGGACCTTGTGGTAGGCTCGCGTCAGTTTCCAATTGCCCGCGACGCGCCGGTTCGAATCCGGGTGCCGCCTCCAACGCGCTCCTCATTCTGAGCACATTGTCGGTGCGAACCAGGAACAGGGAGCAGTCCAAACGGAGCCGCCGGCACCGATCCCGCTACGGCTGGTCCTCATACTGCAGAGGCTTGTCCTTCTTCTTCTCGGGCCGGCCGTAATGGTAGGTGAGGCCGGCGTAGACGATCTGTGAGTCCCGCCGGGTCGTCACGCGCTGCCGGATCCCGGCGACGTCAAGTTCGGTCTCCTGTCGTTGCGTCTTGAGCAGGTCGGAGACGGCCAGCGTCAGCGAGATGCGGCCCCGGTAGAGGTCCTGCCTCGCGCCCACGTTCAGCACGAAGCTGGGGCGTGCCTCACCCTGGGGCGTGAGCCGTGCCGAGCGGTAGTTGGCATTCGCCTCGAACGCCGTCGCGGGCCACGCTGTCACGTTCACGTTGCCGGTGCCGCTCCAGGAGACGACCGACTTCCTGCCGGCAAAGCCGAGGTTCGACGCATCGATCTGCTCGTAGAAGACGTTTGCGTTCAGGTTTGCCTGCAGCACCCGGCCCAAGGAGAGCGTCACCACCGGCTCGAACCCCGCCGACCGATCGCTCGCGAGGTTCGCCATCGTGCGCAGGAACGTGGAGTCGGTGAGGGCCTCCGTCACGCGCGTGAACCCGTCGGTCTTGTAGCGGTAGTAGATGCTGGGCACGAACGAGAAGTGCTCTCCCTGCATCCGGTACCCCAGCTCGAGCGAGTGGATCGACTCGGGCCTCAGCCGGGGATTGCCCGCGTCCATGTTGTACGGGTCGGTGAACTCCGGGAACGGGTTGAGGTCGTCGCTCTCCGGCCGCCGGATCCGGCGGCTGTAGCTGAGCTGCACCTCGCCCCGCTGGCTCGCCTGGTAGTTCAGGTGCAGCGTGGGGTACAAGCTGGCGTACGTGTTGGTGAACCCCGTTCCGCCCGAAACCAGGTCGGACGTCACCGTGGCGTATTCCGCGCGCAGGCCTCCGAGCACGCTGAACTTGCCGAGCGTTCGCTCATACGTCCCATAGACAGCCTGGATCGCCTGGTTGAGCCGGAACCGGTACGTCTTGGCCGGATCCGGCACGAACGCCTGCTGCACGACATCCAGCGAGTCCGCGTCCGAGCGGATGTCCTGCCGGTGCAACTCGAGCGCGTAGCCCGCTTCCAGCTTCGACTCGTCGTCCACGGGGTCGCTGTAGTCGACGGTGAGATGCCCTTGCCGCTCGGTCTGCCGGAGCAGGATGTCGCCCGCCGGATCAGGCTGCACGGGGGCGCGCCAGTGCTCCACGAAGTGCGCGGCCTCCGTCTGCGGGGCGTCGGAGCCGTTGGCTTCGACCCGCAGTTGGTGCTCCGGCTTCGGGAAGTCGTGCTGGAAGGCGGCCGTGACACCCGTCTCACTCTCTAGTTCGTATCCCGTCTGCAGCCGGTCGTGGTCCGTGAGGATTGCGCCTGCGGTGCCCTTCGAGACAATCGTCGAGATCCCATCCCGCGAAGGGCGCCGGCGGAAGTAGTCCGCGGACAGGTCGAACGCGTCCTTCGGCGTCGCGTGGTAGCTCAACCCCACGGTGCCCATGTGCACGTGTGGGCGCATCGAGACCTGGTTGTCCTCCCGGTACGAACTTGCGGCTCCCAGACCGGTCAGGAGGCGGTCATCCGTGCCGAGGCGCTTCCTCCGGTCGTCGCGGTAGCCGTAGTTCCCGAAGAGATCGAACTTCCCGGGGTGGTAGCCAAAGGTGAGGTTCTCGTTGTGCCGGCCCGCCGCGCCCACGTGCCCGGTCACGTCGCCGCTCATGCCCGTCCCGCTGTTCTGCTTCATCACCAGGTTGATGATCCCCGAGGTGCCTTCAGGCGTGAAGCGGGCCGACGGATTCGTGATCACTTCGATCTTCTCAATGCCGGCGGCCGGGAGTTGCTGCAGGACGTCTGCACGGCTCCTGCC
Source organism: Candidatus Eiseniibacteriota bacterium (assembly GCA_025357055.1). Classification (GTDB taxonomy): domain Bacteria; phylum Eisenbacteria; class RBG-16-71-46; order RBG-16-71-46; family RBG-16-71-46; genus JANXPZ01. The sequence goes on from JANXPZ010000115.1 coordinate 3,041, forward strand.
CATCAGCGGTGACTTCTTCCCGTTGACGAGGATCATCACGTCGGGAGATCCGCGCAGGCTGACGTTGCCATCGATGTCCACCTGGACCGAGGGGATATTCTGCAGCAGATCGCTCGCCGTGCTGGACTTGGCCATCAGATCGTGATCGACGTTGTAGACCTTGCGGTCGATGGCGTTGTTGAAGAGGCTCCTTTCCGACGAGACCACCACCTCGTCGAGGAGCAGAGCCGATGGCTTCAGGGAGATGGCCCGCAGCGTGATCCGCGGGCTTGCCTCGCTGAGCCGGAACACCGGCGAGCGGAAGCTCGCATGCCCGATGAGGCTGCACTCCACGAGGTAGGCACCCAGGGGCACGTGGGTGAACGTGAACCTGCCATCTCCGAGGGTGGTAGTTCCGGCGACCCTTGTGGAATCGGCCCGGTTGCGCAAGACGACGCTGGCATTCTCCACCGGGGCGCGGGTCGAGGGGTCGGTCACGAGGCCCGTGACCGTGCCCTGGGTGGGCACTTGTGCGCGGAGAGGGCCAGGGTAGAGGAAGAGCAAGGTCAGGACAGCCAGGCTACGAGACAGCTTCATTGCGGCGGACTCCCATTGGTTGCTGCGTGCGCGTGTGCGTCAGACCGGAAGCCGAGCCACCTCGCCGGCATGCGCGGACCGGCTCGGCCTTCACCCCGAACGGGCTGGTGCCGGCGATAGTCCTGCTCACTTCGCCGGCCTCGGCCCCGGGGCGCACACCCTCGATCGTCATCGGGGCCCGTTCAGAACCGCCAGGCGAGCGCGACGCCCGAAGGGCCGAGACAGGTTGTCAGGCGGCTCAAGCGCCGTGTTGCACCGCTGTCAGATCGCATCCTGCGCTCCACTTCGCGCGCCGCGCAGATCCCCAGTGCGGCCCCACCGACCACGTCACTCGTCCAATGCTCGCGGTCGCGCACGCGCGACCACGCCACGAGCGAGGCCGCGCTGTATGCGAGACAGCGCGGCCCCCACGATGGGTGCTCCTCGGCCAGCGTTGTTGCCACGGCAAACGCGACCGAAGCGTGCCCCGAAGGGAACGAGCTGTGCCCCGAGAAGGGCCGGAACACGGCCGCGTCATCTTGAGAGTCGTGGGGACGCAGCCGGCCGAAGGCCTCTTTGAGCACCAAGGTTGCAGCCCCGGTGGCGAGGATGCTCACGGCACTCCTCTCGGCAGAGCCTGCGAGCGCGGTGTGCCCGCTCCATCGCGCAATGCCGTAGACGATGGCGGTCGCTGGCAGCACGATGATGGCGTTGCCGAGTGGTTGGGCAAGCCGGGACAGGCGCCGCGCTCCGGCAGAACTGGATTCGGTGACCTCCTCCGTCAGCCAGCGATCCTGGGGGACCGTGACGGCGACGCACGCAACAGCCCCCAGGCCGTACCAGAGATCCGTTCGTGCGAGCAACGGTCTTCCGGCAAAGCACGAGTCGCGGGCAGGGCATACGGCTCCGGGCCGAGGGTCGGTGACCCGGGGTCTCACTTCCGCGCTGGCGGCGCCGACGCAGACGGTCACGACCACCAGGAGGTAGGCCACGGTCCAAGGCGGTCCCGGAGCCCGATGGCGGAGCATTACGTCAGGCTCACGGTGGCCGAACTGCCGGCCCCGGAAGAAGCTGGGGGCCCCTCGATCTGGTGAAGTCGCTGGCTGACCTGCATCACGGGCACCACGGCTACAGGGTAGATCACGAATCCGAATGGGAGGTTAACGGGGGCGGAACGACGCGCTTGCCGAGACGGCCGCACTCCAGTCCGGGCCTGACCAGAAGACGCGGCCGACCTCACCATCGACCAACTGCCTCTTGCATGCCGGGCGGATTCGATTGCTGTTGCAGCAGCGGGGCCGCGTAGTGAGTGGCTCTATCGCCGTCACCGGCCACGCGCGTACAGGCGCGCTCGGGCCCCTGGCGCGGGAGTTCTCGCCCAGGCGAACGTCCCGGCCGCGATGGCAGTCGCCCTTCATACCCGGAGGGCGTCTCCGTCTTCTCTACCGCCCGAGCACCAGAATCACGAAGCTGTCGGGCAGCATCGGCGGGCGCGGGTGTGGGTGGTCCGTCGTCGGTGCGGGCGTTTCCCCGTAGCTCGCCGCCGCGAGATAGAGGTGGTGGGTCTTCGGGTCCAGGGCCATGGTCCGCGCGCCGCGCTGGGTCGTCACGGTGCCGACGACGCTGAACTCGTCGGCCGAGTCCTCGTGGATCACGGTCAGCGTGCCCTCGCCGTTCGGGCTGAACGCGAGGCCGGTCCCGGGATCGAATTCCGCGCCGTCCGGGCCCTTGCCGATTGAGAGCGTGGCGACCATCTTCCCCGTGCGAGAATCGAGCACGACCATCTTCTCGTTGCCGCAGACCGAGAACAGCCGGTGATGCTCGCGGTCCAGGGCGATCCCGCTGGGGCCCTCGCCTCCCACCAGCGGCCAGCGAGACTCGACCTTGAGTGACTTCGCATCGAATCCGGCCACCGCACTGCTGTCCTCGAGGTTCACGAACACCTTGCCCTGCCCGTCCGCCACCGCGAACTCCGGCCGGCCATCGAGCACCACGATACCGACCACCGCCCCGGACGCAGCGTCAATGGCCGTCGCGCTCCGGCCACCCGCGTTGAAGACGAGGATGCGCTTCGTGACCGGCTCGTAGATGATGGCATCGGGGTTTCGGCCGACGGGCACGTGACCCAGGACGGCGAGCGTCTTCAGGTCGAAGATCGTGACGGACGAGTCGCGGCCATTGCTCGTGAAGCCGCGACCGAGGCCGGGGGCCAGCGCAACGCCGTGGATGCCGGGCGTGTCCGGGATCTCGCCGACGACCTTCCCGGTCTCGAGGTCGAGCACCTGCATCCGCGTGCCGCGACCGTAGTAGAGCCGATGAGCATCGGAGTCCAAGGTCAGGATGTCCCAGCCGCCCTCACCACCCACCTGGTACCGGGTGACGACCTTGTAGGCACCTGCATCCGCCCGGGCCTCGTGGCCCGTGACCATGACGAAAGCAAGCAACGCACCCACCCACGTCCTCGAGGACAGCTTCATCGGGAACCTCCTTGGAGTCCGGCGCGGCCGGGAGTGGTCCGCAGGGGGACTTGGATGCAGTATGCTGCTACCCTACTCGATTCCCAAGGAGATCCTCATGCCAAGCAGTTCTATGCGTCCAATGCTGCCGCCGTGGTTCAGACGGTTCAGCAGGCGCGCGGACTGAGGCCTGCTCCCGTGCGCGTCCTGCTGGTCGAAGACAGCGCGCCCACGCGCGACCTGCTCGAACGCTCGCTGGGAGAGGCCGGCATCGAACTCGTGACCGCCGCCCGGCTCTCCACCGGTCTGCGCTGCGCATTGACGGAGGAGTTCGACGTGATCGTGCTCGATCTGATGCTGCCGGATGGGAGTGGTCTCGATCTCTGCCGTGAGGTGCGGTCGCAGGGGATCACGACCCCGATCCTCTGCTTGACCGCGCGGGGCGAGGTCGCCGACCGCATCGAGGGCCTGAACGCAGGGGCGGACGACTACCTGCGAAAGCCTTTCGCGCTCGCCGAACTGCATGCGCGACTTCGAGCGCTCGCGCGGCGGCGCGGACAGGCGCCCCCCGCGCGCCTCGAGCTGCGCGCGCTGCTCATCGACTTCGCCGCCCGCAGACTCGTGCGCGGCGGGCAGGAAGTCGCCCTGACCTTGCGCGAATGGGCAGTGCTCGAGGCCCTCGTCTCGAAGGCGGGCCGGGTTGTGGGCCGCGCGGATCTGCTGGAGAGCGTGTGGCATGACGCCAGCCGCTCATCCTCGGACAGCCTCGATGTTATCCTGAGCCGGCTGCGCCACAAGCTCGGGGGCTCCGAGAGCGGCTGCGCGATCCGCACGCTGCGCGGCGAGGGTTTCGTCTTCGAGACGATCCCATGAGCTCCCGCTCGCTGGTCTTCCGACTGTCATTGCTCCAGCAGACCACGGCGGTGGTCCTCATTGTGGCCTTTGCAGCCCTGGCCATCTGGATCTCGGCGGGGACCCTGGCACGGCAGGAAACGCGTTACGTATCGGATGCCGCCCGGCGCGTGGCAGCGAACCTCGAGCGGGAGATATCGGAGGAGGGCGACCTCGCTCACGCAGCCACGGCGGTGATCGAGGAGAGCGCCCCACCCGACGCATGGGTGGACGTGTTCGACGCGCAGGGCCGCCTCGTGGCGGCCACCGCCACCGGGACGCGACGCCCACCTGGCGGCGAGTTGCACGAGGTGCGTGTTGGTCTCTCGGGGGGCGCCTGGGCCGTCGTCTCCGTCTCCACCCGGCTGCGGCACACGGCCGTATCCGCGCTCTTCTGGGCGCTCCTGCTAACGGCGCTTCCGCTGCTCGTCGTGGGTGCTGTCGCCAGCCAGGTCCTTACCCGGCGCACGCTCGCGCCGTTGTCGCGCCTGACGGCGGAGGTCGACCGCGCCACCGTTCAGGCAGCCCACCGGGAACTGACGGTCCCGACCGACCCGGCCGAGATCGTGACGCTCTCCGTGGCCTTCGATCGCCTGCTCGCGCAGGTTCACCAGATGCTGCGCGCCGAACAGAACTTCAGCCAGGATGCGGCGCACGAACTGAGAACGCCGCTCACCGTTCTGTCGGGAGAATTGGAGATGGCGCTCGCCGATCCCGCCTTGCCTCCACGTCACCGCCACGGCCTGGAGCGCGCCGCGGAACAGGCCGTGGCTATGTCCGACCTGGTCGAGGCGCTGCTCGTGCTGCGTCGCGCCGATTCGGCGTCGTCCGAGGCGCCGGCGGATTTCGTGCCGGTCGATCTGCGCGACCTCGTCCGCGACGTCGTCGCAGAGCTGCGGAAGCGGGAACTGGTGCGGGACGCGGACCTCGAGGTGATCCCAGTGGGCAAGACCCTGGTCCCGGGCAACGCCACGCTGCTCGCCGCAGCGCTCCGCAACCTGCTCACCAACGCCTTCAAGTTCACCGACCCGGGCCAGCCTGTGAGGGTCACCATCTCCGCCGGAGCGGGCCAGGGCACCGTGGTCGTCGAGGACGGAGGTTCTGGCATCTCACCTGCGGATCGCGAGCGGATCTTCGATCCGTTCTTCCGGGGTGGGGAGGCGCGCGCCGCCCGGGACGGCGTCGGGCTCGGCCTGCCGATCATTTTGCGCGTCGCACGGGCTCACGGAGGAGAGGTCACCGTGTCGGAATCCGGCCTGGGGGGCGCCCGGTTCGAGCTCCGGCTGCCCGCGCACCCGCCCATCGCCTGAGCGACCTGCGCCGTCCACGGCGTTCAGCCGCCGTTCAGGTTCACCGCACTATCCTGAAACCGCACCCTCAAAGAGGGGTATCCGGGCACAGACCCCTGCCGAGCACCTCGCGAGGCGCTCGGACCTCTGGGTGCGTGGCTCCTGTGTTAGGGCCTAGCATGAAAGTGATGCAACCCCAGGTCGATGTCGGGTAGTCTCGCGACGATTCTGGTGTCGTCCCCTCTCAAATCAAGCTAGGAATCGGACTTCGAAGGAGATTCTCATGTTGAACCGCCTACTGCGCTCCGCCCTCCCGTTGCTCTCGTCGCTGCTCGTCTTCGCCCTCTCGGCAGGTTCCGCAATTGCCGCGCCGCCCGCCGTCAAGGCCCCGGCGAAGACCGCCCCCACACACGTTCGCCGCTCGACGACCAGGGACAGCCTCGCCGCCCAGGCGAAGATCAGCGAGGCGACCGCGCAGGCTACGGCGCTAGCGAAGGTGCCGGGCGGACGCGTGAAGGCACACGAACTCGAGCGCGAGAAGGGCGCGCTGATCTACTCGTTCGACATCGTGGTCCCGGGGCGTTCGGGGATCGAGGAGGTCAACGTGAACGCGCTGGACGGCAGCATCGTCAGCGCACAGCACGAGGACAAGGCCGCCGAGCGCCTCGAGGCGAAGCAGGACCGCACCGAAAAGGCTGCGACCCACTCCGCGCGCAAGTCGGTGAAGTCGAAGCCCGCGACGCGCGACTCGGCGAAGGCCCGTTGACGCACCGGGCGGGCACGCCTCGCACCTCGCCATGACCACCACGCCTGCGCTGATGGAGCGGCTGGCCGTCCTGCTGACGCTGGCGTTGGCGGGCGCGGCCCCGGCGCTGCCGGCCGCGCGGCTCACGGACGCCGCGGCGGTCGCGCCGCCGGATTCTCTCACGGTGGCGCAGTGCGTCGCGCTGGCCCGCTCGGCGGCGCCCGAGGTGCGGGCGCGCGGCTCGGACGCGCGGGCCGCCCGGTTCGACTCGAGCGCGGCGGCGCGCAACGGTCGGCCCGCCTACTCGTTCTTCGGCGGGGCGACCGTCGCGCCGCGGGGCTATTACGATCCCGTCGTCACGGACCTCGGTCAGTACGCGCTCAAGCTGGGGCTCGAGCTGCCGCTGCTGGACGCGGGCTCGCGCCGGCGCGACCGGCAGCAGGCCGCGCTCGCGGCCGCGGGCGCGGTGGTGGAGCTAGAGCGCGCCACCCGTGACGCCGGTCTGCGCGCCGCGGAGGTGGCGCTGGGGTCGCTGCGGCAGCGCGAGCTGGAGGAATCCGATCGCGAGGCGCTCGCCTGGCTCGACCGCCTGGTCGCGCTGATCGAGTCGGGCGTGCGCTCGGGAGCGCGCGAGCGCGCGGATGCCGTGCGCTCGCGGATCGAGCGCGACGCCGTCGAGTCGGAGCTGCTCACGATCGGCGAGGTGCGGGACGCCCTCGCGCGTGAGCTAGCCGAGCTGACGGGCCGCGGCGACGCGGGTCGGGCCGTGCTCGCCGAGCCGGACGCGGCGCAGGACGCGCCCCCGGCGGCGGCGGACTCGCTCGTCCTGCTGGCGCGCGACGGGCGCGCCCCCGAGGTCGCCGCAGCGCGCTTCGCCGAGGCGGGCGAGCGGCTGGCACTCGAGCAGGCGCGGCGCCGGAACGCCGTGCGCGTGGACCTGGCGCTCGACGCGGGACTCGCCGGCGCCGACCTGACGCGCGCAGTGCCACTGGAGTTCGCGCTGACGCACCCGGCTGCGACTTTCGCCGACCGGCTACGGCAGGACCTGGGCGCCTCGCTCTCGCTCCAGTTCCACCGCCCGCTGCTGGACGCCGCCGCCGCTCCCGCCGTGGCCGCCCGCGAAGCGACGCTCGCCGCCGCCGCGAGCCGCACCGCGGCCACCCTCGCGCAGCGGCAGCGCGGGACACTGGACCTGCTCGGACGCTGGCGCGCCGCGGCGGGCCGGCTCGAGTTGGCGCGGGCCGCGCTGGGCCGCGCCGAGGAGCACCTGCTGCGGCTGCGCAGCCTCTACGCCGGGGGCGCCTCGAGTCTGCTTGAATTGCTGGACGCCCGCCGGCAGTTGGACGATGCGCGGGCCCGGCTCGCGGACGCCAGGTTCGAGCTGCGCGTGGCATACTGGGAAGGGGAACTCCGACGATGAGATTCCGGACGAAGAGCGCGGGCGCCCTCGCGTTGATGCTGATCGCCACCCTGAGCGGCTGCGGGCGACGCGGCGACACTGCCGGGACGGAGGAGGGGGCGGGCGAGCCGGTGGTGAGCGTGCGCGTGCGCGCTCTCGAGATCCGACGCTTCGACGACGTGGTGACCGGCTCCGGGCAGTGGCGTTCGGGCGGCGAGTCGTTGGTGGCCGCGCCCTTCGCGGGGGTGATCGAGGCGCTCGAGCTGCGCGCCGGCGACCGCGTGGGCGCGGGCCAGCGCGTGGGCCTGCTGGTCACGCGCGAGTCGTGGGCGGCGCTCCGGGGCGCGGAGCTCATGATGCGCGAGGCCCGTGACGCCGCCGGACGTGACGAGGCCCGGCGGGCACTGGCACTGACACAGCGCGACCTGGTGCGCGTGCCGCTCACGGCCCCGCTCGACGGCGTGGTGCTCCGCCGCTCCGCCGAGCCCGGAGCGCAGGTGGCCGAAGGCGCCGAGATCGTCGCGGTGGCACCGTGGAAGACGGTGGTGTTCGAGGCGCACGTGCCCGCGGCGCTCGCCACGCGCGTGCGAGCCGGCCAGCCCGCGACGGTGCTCGAATCGGGCGCGCCGCCGCGCGCCGCAGTGGTGCAGCGCATCCTGCCCGCGGCCAGCGAGGCGGACCAGGCCGCGCTGGTGTGGCTGTCTCCGCGCGCCGCGGGCCCGGCGCCGGGTCTCGGGCGCTTCGCCAGCGCGAGCATCATCGTGGGCGCGGCGCACCGCTCACTCGGCGTGCCGGATTCGGCCCTGGTCGAGGACGACCTGACCGGCGAGCGCCGCGTCGCGGTCGTGGACCGCGAGGGCCGCGTGAGCTGGACCCCGGTCACGCTCGGCGCGGCCGCGGACGGCTGGCACGAGTTGCTGCGCGTGGATCTCGCGCCAGGCACGCGTGTCGTGATCGAGGGCCAGCACGGCCTGCCCGACCGCACCCGCGTGAAACCGCTGCCGTGACCGGGTTCTTCCTCTTCCTGCGTGCGCAGCGCCGCGCGCTCCTGGCCGCGCTGGCCGTGGCGGTCGCCTTCGGCGCCTGGCTCACGCTCCGCATGCCGGCCGCGATCCTGCCCGAGGTCACGTTCCCGCGCGTCAAGGTGATCGCCGAGAGCGGCGAGCGTCCCGGCGAGGAGATGCTGCGTGCCGTGACACGCCCGCTCGAGGAATCGCTGCGGCGGGTGCCCGACCTGCGCGAGATGCGCTCGGTCACGAGCCGCGGCTCGGCCGAGATCAACCTCGATTGTTCGTGGGGCACCGACATGGACCGCGCGCTGCAGCGCGTGCAGGCCCAGGTGGACGCGGCGCGCGGGCGGCTGCCCGAGGGCACGTCCGTCGAGGCCCAGCTCATGAGCCCCGTCCTCTTCCCGGTCTACGGCTTCTCCCTGACCTCGCCGACCCGCAGCCTCGCCGAGCTGCGCGACCTGGCGGTGATGCGCCTGCAGCCCGAGTTGTCGCGCCTGCCGGGAGTGTCGCAGGTGATGGTGCAGGGCGGTGACCGGCTCGAGGCGCGGATTACGCTGGACCCGACCGAGCTCGAGGGGCGCGGGCTGGACGCGGCCACGGTCGCCGAGGCGGTCGCTCGCGCCACCGCGCTCCAGAGCATCGGCCTGCTCGACGCCAACCGCCAGCTCTACCTGGGCATCGCCGACGCGCGACCGCCGAACCTCGACGCGCTCGCGACCGTCCCCATCCCGGTCGCGGGCGGCCCGCCCGTGCCACTCGGCCGACTCGGCCGCATCGAACTGGTCCCGGCGCCGCAGTTCACGCGCTACGTGGCGCGTGGCCGGGACGCGGTGCTGGTGAGCCTGCTGCGCCAGCCGTCGGCCAGTACGCTCGACCTCTCGAGCGAGGCCCGGCGCTGGTTCCGCGCCCATCCCGGCGTGCTGCCGCCCGACGTG
>JANXPZ010000074.1 GCA_025357055.1 Candidatus Eiseniibacteriota bacterium
CGGATCCACCACGTCGCGTAGGTCGAGAACTTGTACCCCTTCGTATAGTCGAACTTGTCGACCGCGCGCATGAGCCCCGAGTTGCCTTCCTGGATCAGGTCGAGGAACTCGAGGCCACGGTTGGTGTAGCGCTTGGCGATCGAGATCACGAGGCGGACGTTCGCCTCGATCATCTCCTTCTTGGCCTGCCCGGTGGCGCGCTCGCCGTCGATGATCTGGCGATAGAGCTCGTGCAGGTGCTCCCGCGTCATGTCGGTCTCGGTCTCAAGCGCCTTGGTCTCCTTGCGGACCTCCTTCAGCTCGTTCTGGAACTCCGCCACCTGGGTGTGCTTGAGACCCGATTCGCGCTCCACGGCCCGCAGTTCGCGTCCGCCCTTCTTCTGGCGCTTGGCGAAGCGGTTCATTTCCTCGACCCCGTGGCCGAACTGGCGCTCGAGCTCCGCCTCGCGCTCGTCCAGCGCCTGGGCGCGCTCGGCCAGCGCCTTCACCGGCGCCGCCAGGTCCTCGACCATCCGCGGGTTCATCGAGAGCTTGTGCAGTTCCTGCGTCAGCTCGGCCTCGTTCTTGGCGAAGTTGGCGTGGTAGCTGTGGCGCACCCGCTCGCTCATGCGGCTGCCCTCTTTCTTCAGGTTCTCGTCGTAGCGCTTCTGCAGCAGGAAGACCCGGTCCAGGATCTTCAGCGCGCGCTGCCGCTCGCGCAGCAGGGCCTGCTCCGTGGTGGCGTTCTCGTCCACCTTGATGAAGTCCTCGATCTTGAGCTGCTCGTCCCGGAGCCGCTTGCCGAGCGAGCGGATCTCCTGCTTGGAGGGCCCCGCGCGGAAGAGCGCGGCCACGATCTGCCGCTCCCCGGCCTCGATGCGCCGTGCGATCTCGACCTCGCCCTCGCGCGTGAGCAGGGGCACGCGCCCCATCTCCCGCAGGTACATGCGGACCGGGTCGTCGTAGCGCACCGGCTGCTGCGGCAGGGCCTTCGACGGCGCGACCGGCTTCTTGTCGTCGAGCTTGCGCAGCTGCTTCGCGCGCTCGTGCGCCTCCTCCTCCCCGGCGAAGACCTCGATGTGCAGCTGGTTGAGCATGTCGTGGACTTCCTCCATCTGCTCGACCTGCACCTCGGGATCGTCGTCGTCACCCAGCAGCGAGACGACCTGGTCCTCCGTGATGTAGCCCTGCCGGACCGCCAGCCCCTTGATCTCATCGAGGCGCTTGCGGTTCTCGGCCTTCTCCTGGAGCTTCACCTTCTTCGTCTTCGTGGAAGCGGTCGCCATGGAATCAGATTCTCCTCAACGGGAGGGTTCTCGGATCGATTGCTCGAGCTCTCGGATGGAAAGCGCGATCTGCTGGATATCCTGCAGGAGCCGGGCCGCCTCGGGACCCTGAGGGTCGTGGCGCAGCTCCTCCTGTTTCTCACGATGCTGCCGGGCCAGGCGGTGTTGCAGCAGCCGCCGCGCCGCGCCCCGGGCGAGCGCTTCCCAGTCCTCGGGCTCGGACGTGGCCAGCTCGCGCGCCAGCGCGGCGGCTTCGTCCTCCGCCGGGAAACCCTCGCGGCCGCCCCAGAGCCATTCCGCCAGCGTGGCGCAGACGGGATCGCCGAAGTCCTGCGGCGAGACCAGCACGCGGGCTTCGTCGAGACTCTCCGGCCGGTGGAGGATCGCCTCGAGCAACCGGCGTTCGCCGTGGGCCTCGCCCACCCGCTGCTGGCGGACCGCCAGCTCGACCGGGCGCTCGGACGGCTGCCCCGAGCGGCGCAGGGCCATGGCCCGCGCGATGACACGCTCGGGCTGGCGGAACACCTGGCTCGCGCGCTCCACCAGCGCCTGCCGCCGGATCGGATCGGCGACCTTCACGCCCAGCTCCACCACGGCCTGCAAGGCGCGCTCGCGCGGATCGCGCCCGCCGGCGTGACCACGCAGCACGTGTCGCTGGATGAACTCGACCGGGTCCGCCGCCCGCGTGCGCACCACGCCCCAGGCCTCGAGCCCGCCCTTCTGCACCAGGGTGTCCGGGTCCTCGCCTTCGGGCAGGTCCGCCACGACGACGTCGAGCCCCTCGGCCAGCAGCACGCCGAGCGAGCGCATCATCGCCTCCTGGCCCGCCGCGTCGCCGTCGTAGGTCAGCACGATCCGCGGCACCACGCGCTTCAGCAGCCGCGCCTGGTCCGGCGTGAGCGCCGTCCCCGAGGTAGCCACGGTGTTCCCGAGGCCCGCCTGGTGCAGGGCGATCGCATCGAAATAGCCCTCGACCACGATCATCTCCCCGTCGGGCTCCGCCCTGCGCCGCGCCTGGTCGAGACCGAAGAGGAACGCGCCCTTGTGGTAGACCGGCGTCTCCGGCGAGTTGAGGTACTTGGGCTGGTCCGCGTCCGAGAGGGCGCGGGCACCGAAGCCCACGACCACCCCGCCCGACGCGACCAGTGGCACCATGAGGCGATTGCGGAAACGGTCGTACAGGCCGCCGCGGCCGGTCTCCCGCCGCGCCGCCAGGCCCGCCTGCGCCAGCACCTCGTCGGTGACGCGCCCACGCAGGCGCTGGACCAGGTTCTCCCAGCCCTCGGGCGCGTACCCGAGCCGGAAGGTACGCTGCGTGTCGCGGGTCAGGCCGCGGCGCTCGAGGTACGCCCGCACCGCCGCGCCGCCACCGGGATCGCCCAGCCACTGCTCGTACGCCTGCGCGGCCGCCTCGAGCGCCTCGGTGAGGCGTCCGCGCCCACCCGCGGCTCCGCCGCCCTCGCCGCGCCGCTCGGGCACGGCGATCCCGGCGCGCCGGCTCAGGATCTCGACCGCCTCGATGAAGCCCACCTTCTCCGTCTCCTGCACGAACCGGAAGACGTCGCCGCCCGCCTTGCAGCCGAAGCAATGGTAGAACTGCCGCTCCGGGTTCACCGAGAACGAGCCCGACTTCTCCTTGTGGAACGGGCAAAGCCCGACCAGGTTCCGGCCAGCGCGCTTGAGGGCCACGGTCTGGCCGACGATCTCGGCGATGTCGCTGGCTGCGCGCACGCGCTCCACCCAGTCGTCGAGCCCCCGCACGCCGGGGACCGCGGCCGCGCCACGGACGTCGTCCCTCATCGCAGCCCCACCACGGTCACGCCCCGGCCGCCCTCACCCACCCCGCCCAGGCGTTGCGAGGCGACCTGCGGATGCCCGCGCAGGTGCCGCTCCACGACGCTGCGCAACACACCCCGGCCCACGCCGTGGATCACGCGCAGGCCCGAGAAGCCGCTCAGCACCGCCCGGTCGAGCCCCTGGTCCAGGTTCCGCAGCGCCTCGTCGGCCTCCATGCCGCGCAGGTCGACCTCCAGCCCCGGCCCTTCCTCGGGCACGTTCCACGAAGCCCGCGGCGCCGGCGCCTCCGCGGCGGCGGCCCCCACCGGACGCACGGCCTCCAGCTGACCCACGTGGCTCTGGATGTTCCAGCTGCCGCGACGCAGCCGCACGCGCCCCTCGCCATCCGGGCCACTCACGACCTCCGCCTCGACGTCCAGGTTCCGCACCCGCACCCTGCGACCGGCCTCGAGCGGTCCCGCCAGGACTGGCGCGGGCGGCGGCTCCCCCAGCGCCTGATCGGCCGCGCGCCGCAGGGCCTCCATCTCGCCCTCCACCGCCGCCAGGCCGGCGCCGATGCGCTCGGCTCCCGTGCGGGTCTTCTCGGCGCTCCGCGCCTCGCGCCGCACCGTCTGCCAAAGCTCCCTCGCGCGCGCCAGCACGACCTCGCTCTCCCGGGTCAACCGCCGCCGCAATTCCTCCAGCGCGCGCCGCGCCTCCTCGGCCGCCGCCCGACCCTCCGCCTCGGCTGCCTGCGCCGCGGCCTCGGACCGCGCCAGGCGGGCGCGTTCGTCCTCGAGCCGCGCCCGGGTCTCCTGCAACTCGGCCAGCAGACGCTCGAGCGCCACGGCCTCCGCCGGAGCCAGCGAGCGCGCCCGGGCCACCAGCGCCGGCGGGAACCCCAGCCGCTCTGCCACCGCCAGCGCATGACTCGCGCCCGGCACACCCGCGAGGAAACGATAGCGGGGAGCCATGCCCGCGAGGTCGAAATCGAGCGAGCCGTTCACCACCCCCGGGACCTCGCCGGCCGCGCGCTTGAGACTCCCGAGGTGGGTGGTCACCACGCCCCAGGCGCCGCGCGCCGCGAAGTGCTCCAGCAATGCGCGACCCAGCGATCCGCCCTCCTCCGGGTCCGTCCCCGCCCCGAGCTCGTCGCACAGGACGAGACAGCGCGGGCCCGCGCGCTCCGCCATCAGCGCGAGGGCCCGCAGGTGCGCGGCAAAGGTGGAGAGCCCCTCGTCCACCGACTGTTCGTCGCCGAGGTCGGCCACGATCGCGTCCATCTCGGGCACCGCACTGCCCTCGGCCGCGGGGACGGGCAACGCCGAGTGCGCCAGGGCGACGGCGAGCCCCACGGTCTTGAGGAGCACCGTCTTGCCCCCCATGTTGGGGCCGCTGACGAGCAGGATGCGGCCCGGCGCGGTGAGCTCGAGGTCGAGGGGCACGATCGCCGAACGCGCCTCGCCCATCGCCAGCAGCGGATGCCGGGCAGCGCGCAGGGCGAGCCGCTCCCCGCCGGGCTCCACGGCGATCCCGCCGAACTCCGCCGCCCACCGGGCGCGCGCCAGCAGGCTGTCGAGCCGGACGAGCCCGTCCTCCAGGGCTTCGAGCTCCGGCCCCGCCTGCCGGACCGCCGCCGCGAGTTCGAAGAGGATGCGACGCTCCTCCTCCCCGACCCCCGCGCGCAGCTCGATGACCTGGTTGTTGGCCTCGCACAGCTCGAGGGGTTCGACGAACAGCGAGTGTCCGGAGCCGGAGACGTCGTGCACGATCCCGCGGCGTCGCGGGAACCCGGCCGCAGGCACCAGGGCCACGAAGCGCTCGTCATGCCGGGTCACGTAGGCCGACTCTCCGAAACCGCGCGCCCAGCGCTCGAGACGCTGCTGGACCCCGCGCTCACCCTGCTCGAGCCCGCGCCGCAGCCGGGCGAGCTCGGGCGAGGCGCCGTCCGCGACGCGCCCGTCCGGTTCGAGCGAGGAGGCCAGGCGGCGGCGCAGGAGATCCAATTCGGGCAACCCGTCCGCCAGGCCGGCCAGTCCGGCGAAGCGCGCGCGAACGCCTGCGTCGGACCACAGCTCGCGGGTCTCGCGCGCCGCCTCG
>JANXPZ010000117.1 GCA_025357055.1 Candidatus Eiseniibacteriota bacterium
TCGACGCGAACGGCATCCTGCATGTCTCGGCGAAGGACCGCGCCACGGGCAAGGAGCAGAGCATCCGCATCGAGGCGTCGAGCGGGCTGAACGAGCCGGAGATCCAGAAGATGGTCAAAGACGCCGAGGCCCACGCCGGCGAGGATCGGCGCCGCAAGGAGACGGTCGAGGCGCGCAACCGGGCCGACTCGCTGGGCTACGAGGTGGAGAAGAACCTCAAGGAGCACGGCGAGAAGCTCGATGCCGAGACGAAGTCACGGGTCGAGAGCGAACTGGGGCGCCTGCGCGAGGCGCTCAAGGGTGAGGACACCGCGGCCATCACCGCGGCGAGCGAGGCGTTGCAGGAGGCCTGGCACAAGGCCGCGGCTGCGCTCTACCAGCAGGCCGGTCCGCCTCCGGGCAGCGGTGGCCCCACGCCCGAGACTCCCCCGGAGGAACCGCCGAAGAAGAAGAAGGGTGACGGCGGTGACGGTGCCGTGGACGCCGACTACGAAGTGGTGAACTGAAACGGGCGATGCGGGCGGCGGGGGCGTGATCCCCCGCCGCAACACGCCATTCCCGTCGCCGGGGATGCCGACGACGAAGGGCTGAAGCCGCCGGGGCCCGTCGGTCCCGCTCAAACGACTCGGGGCGGCCCTCGCGAGAGAGCCGCCCCGTTCGCGCTGCGGTGGTCGCTACAGCCTGACGATCTTGCCCGAGCGCTTGCCCTTGAGCGCGTTGCGCGTGTCCACCACGCTCTTCGAATGGCGCAGGATGAGCCCGTAGGGGAAGGCCTTGTGTGCGGTGACGATCACCGCGCAGTCGAAGCGCTGCAGCTGCGCCGGGGTGACCGCGGTGCTCTTCATGCGGCGCCCGAAGAAGTCGAGCGAGGGCACGAAGGGATCGGAATACTCGACCTTGGCCCCGCGGTCCGCCAGCGTCTTCATGATGTCGAGCGAGGGGCTCTCGCGCACGTCGTCGATCTCGGCCTTGTACGCCACCCCCAGCACCAGGACGCGCGAGCCGCGCACCGAGAGGTTGTGCGAATTCAGCGCGCGCGCCACGAGATCCACCGCGTGCTCGGGCATCTGGCCGTTGATGTAGCCGGCGAGCTCGATGAAACGCGCCTCGAAGCCGCTGGCCCGCGCCTTCCACGAAAGGTAGAAGGGGTCGATGGGGATGCAGTGCCCGCCCAGGCCGGGGCCCGGGTAGAAGGGCATGAAGCCGAACGGCTTGGTGGCCGCGGCCTCGATGACCTCCCAGACGTCGATCTTGAGCCGGGCGCACATCAGGGCCAGCTCGTTCACCAGGCCGATGTTGACGCTGCGGAACGTGTTCTCGAGCAGCTTCACCATCTCGGCCACCTGCGTCGAGGAGACCGGCACGACGTTCTCGAGGCGCTCCCGGTAGAGCTCGACCGCGACCCTGGTGCAGGCCGGTGTGACGCCCCCCACGACCTTCGGCGTGTTGCGGGTCTGCCAGACCGTGTTGCCCGGGTCCACGCGTTCGGGCGAGAAGGCGAGGAAGAAGTCCTTGCCGACCTTGAGCCCGGTCCGCTCGAGCTCCGGCAGGATGAGCTCGTCGGTGGTGCCGGGATAGGTGGTGCTCTCGAGGATCACGAGCTGGCCGGCGTGGACGTACTTCTTCACCTGGTCCACGGCGGCCACGATGTAGGAGACGTCCGGATCGCGCTGCTTGGAGAGCGGCGTGGGGACGCAGATGGTCACGGCGTCGGCCCGGTGCAGCGCCGCGAAGTCGGTGGTGGCGGTGAGGTGGCCGGAACGGACGAGGTCGCGCACGTCGCTGCTGGGCACGTCCTGGATGTAGGAGCGCCCGCGCAGCAGTTGCTTTACGCGGTCCTCCCGGAGGTCGATGCCCGTGACCTTGAACCCGGCACGGGCGAACTCGACGGCCAGTGGCAGTCCGACATAGCCCAGACCGATGACGCCGATGTGGGCCCTGCGGTTCCGGATGCGGCGGGAAAGCGTGTCGGCGGATGAGGCTCGGCGGGTCTTCGGGGAGTGTGGGGACATGGTGACTCGACGCTATCAGACCCCGTCGAATCCGGTCAACCGTACCGATTTGCCCGCCGGCCGGGGAATCGCCAGAATGCCGGATCACCATCAGGAGGGGCAGGGGATGTCCGACACCGCGGTCCAGCACATCGCACGTTATCGTTTCGAGGGAGCGGACCACTGGGGCCGCCGCGAGGGCGAGGTCTTCGTCCGGCTCGACGCCCCGCCCTGGCTCGGTGGTCGCGAGAGCGGCCCGCGCGATCCGGCAGCGCGCGCCGTGCTGCGGCCCCCGGCCGAGCCCACCAAGATCGTGTGCGTGGGGCTCAACTATCGCGAGCATATCGCCGAGAGCGCGACGGCGGTGCCCGGGGGGCTCGACGCGCCAGCCGAGCCGCTCCTGTTCCTCAAGCCGCCCAGCGCGGTCGTGGCCACCGGCGAGGCGATCCACTACCCGCCCGGCGTGGAGCGGCTGGACCCCGAGGCGGAGCTGGGGGTGATCATCGGCCGGCGGGCGCGGGCGGTCTCCGCGGCGTCTGCGCTCGACCACGTCGCCGGGTACACCTGCTTCAACGACGTCAGTGCGCGCAACTACCAGCGCAAGGACGGGCAGTGGACGCGGGGCAAGGGTTTCGACACCTTCGCGCCGCTGGGCCCCTGGGTGGCCGTGGGGCTGGCGCCCGGCGCGCTCGACGTCCGCTGCCGGGTGAACGGGGAGGAGCGCCAGCACGGGAACACGGCGGACCTGCTGCACGCGGTGCCCGCCCTCATCAGCTTCATCTCGCACATCATGACGCTCGAGCCTGGCGACGTGATCGCGACGGGCACGCCCGCGGGCGTGGGCCCCGTGGTCCCGGGGGACCTCGTCGAGATCGAGGTGCAGGGCATCGGCGTGCTCGTGAATCGCGTCGAGGTCCGGACGGCATGAAGCCGGGGGCCGGTCTCCTCATCACGAACGCCCGGGTCTGGACGGACGGCCGCGTGGAGGAGCGGGCGGACGCCATCGCCGTGGCTGGCGGGCGGGTGCTGGCGGTGGGGCGCGCGGCCGAACTGGAGCCCCTGCTGCGGGCCGACACCGGGCGTCTCGACGCCGGCGGCGCGACGGTCACGCCCGGGCTGGTGGATTCGCACCTGCACCTGCTGGCCTGGGCGCGCTCGCTCGAGGAGGTGGCGCTCGGCGGGGCAGCCTCGCGCAGCGAGGCGCTCGAACGGGTCGCCGCGTTCCTCGCCGCGGAGCCGGGGGCCGGGCCGGTCTCGGGCCGCGGCTGGGACGCCAACGCCTGGAGCGACCCGCCGGAACGGGCGAGCCTGGACGCGGTGAGCGGCGGGCGGCCGGTGATCCTGCACAGCAAGGACTACCACGCCCTCTGGGTGAACAGCGCGGCCCTGCGCGAAGCGGGTGTGGCGCGCGGCACCTCCGACCCGGCCGGGGGCCGCATCGAGCGTGACGCGGCGGGCGAGCCCACCGGGATCGTGCGGGAGCATGCGGTGCGGCTCTTCGCCGGGCTCGAGGCCCGCACGGTGCGCGGCTCGGACCTCGAGCGCCTGGGGCGTGCCGCGCAGCGGCTGCACGGGCACGGCGTGACCATGGTGCACGACTTCGAGGGTGTCGAGGCGTTGCGACTGCTGCGGACGCTCACGCGCGGCCCCGGGTGGCCGCGCCTGCGCGTGATCGCCCATCTGTCGCACGCGGGGCTCGAGGCCGCGCTGGCCATGGGGCTGGAGAGCGGGGTGGGGGACGACCGCTTCCGCTACGGCGCGGTGAAGCTGTTCGCCGATGGCACGCTGGGCTCGCGCACCGCGGCCCTGCTCGAGCCCTACGAGGGCAGCGCGGAGACCGGCATGGACGTGGTGTCGCCGGCGGAGCTCGCGCAGGCCGTGGCGCAGGCGGCCGCAGGCGGGTTCTCGGTCGCCATCCACGCCATCGGGGACCGTGCCGTGCGCTCGGCGCTCGACGCCGTCGAAGCCTCCGCGGAGACGCTCGCCAGGCTCGCGCTGCCGCCGCGGATCGAGCACGTGCAGCTGCTGGCCCCGGCCGACCGGCTGCGCTTCGCCCGACTGGGCGTCTGGGCGAGCCTGCAGCCGTCCCACTGCGTCGCGGACATCGAGATCGCGGGACGGGGCTGGGGCGCGCGCGTCGAGCGCTCGTACCCCTGGCGCAGCCTGCTCGAGGCGGGCGCCTCCGTGGCCTTCGGCTCGGACGCCCCGGTGGAAGTCCCCGTCCCGGCCCTCGGCCTGCACGCGGCCCTCACGCGCCAGCGCGTCGACGGCACTCCTGACGGGGGCTTCACGCCCGCCGAGTGCATCGGCCTCGACCCGGCGCTGCGGGCCTACACGAGCGGCGGGGCGGCGCTGGCCGGCCGCTCGGCGGCACTCGGCCGTATCGCCCCGGGCTGCCCGGCCGACCTGGTGGTCTGGGATGCCGACCTGCACCGGCTTCCGCCTTCCATGCTGCACAATGTGCGCCCAACGTGTACCCTTCTGGCGGGCGAGGCCGTCTACCTGGGCCCGCTGGCGCGACAGCAGGAGGTCTTCTCCTTGGGACAGGACTCATGACCGATCAGCAGCCGAAGACGATCGATTACCGTACCCGGCCCGATGAGGAGCTGGTGCAGTTCGCCCAGGGCGGTGAGAACCGCGCCTTCGACGAGCTGGTGCGCCGCTACCAGGACAAGGTCTATCGGCTCTGCTACAAGATCCTGCGCCATGAAGACGACGCCGCCGAGGCGCTTCAGGACGCCTTCCTCTCCGCCTACCGCGGCCTGAAGAACTTCAAGGCCGAGTCCACGTTCTCGACCTGGCTCTATCGCATCGCGACCAACGCGAGCCTGATGAAGTATCGCAAGCGCCGCGACAAGCACATCTCGCTCGACCAGTCGCAGAGCCAGGACGAGGAAGCCGAGCCGCTGCAGCTGCCCGACTGGTCCGCGCAGCCGCCGGAGGAATTGCTGACGGCCGAGATGCGAACGGTCATGGCGGAGAGCATCCAGCGCCTGCCGAAGGAACTGTACGAGGTGTTCGTGCGGCGCGACATCGAGGGTCTCTCGAACGCCGAGGTGGGTGAGCTCCTGGACTTGTCGGTGGCGGCGGTCAAATCGCGGCTGCACCGGGCCCGCATCGCCCTGCGCGAGCGGCTCAACCGTTACTTCGCCGACAAGCTGACCAGGAAGGACCGCGCCCGCTGAGTTGGTGGGTGGTGCGGAGGAAGGACGCGATGCGAAGGGAAGGGATTCCCCGGCGTCAGCGCAGTGCGAGCCAGGCCACGATGACCGCGGCGAACGCCACGCGGTACGCGCAGAACGCCCCGAAGCCCGCGCGGCCGAGCCAGTGCAGCAGGCCGCGGATGGCCAGCAGGCCGACCAGCGCCGAGGTGGCCATGCCGGCCGCGAGCGTGGCGACCGGCAGGTCGTGCGGCAGGTGGCGCAGTTCGAGCAGGCCGGCGCCGAAGGTGACCGGGGTCGCGAGCAGGAACGAGAAACGCGCCGCGGAGACGCGGTCCAGCCCCGCCGCCCGGCCCGCGGTCATGGTGATCCCGGAGCGCGAGACGCCGGGCACGAGGGCGACCGCCTGGGCCGCACCGACCAGCAGGCTCGTGCCCCAGCCCGGCAGCTCCGCGTGCCGTCCGCCCGGGCGCCTGCGGTCCACCCACCAGAGCAGGACCCCGAACACCACCAGCATCGTGGCCTGCAGCGGCAATGCGCGAAGGTGGGCCGAGGCCTCGTCCTGGAGCAGCAGCCCGGCGATCACCGCGGGCACGCTGGCGGCCGCGAGGCGCAGCAGGGTCGAGCGGGCGGTGCCGCCCGCGGGGGTGGCCTTCAGAACCCCCTGCGCGATACCGAGCCAGTCGCGCCAGAAGGCGGCCAGCCGCGCGAGGAGCGTGCCCCAGTGGAGCGCCACGTCGAAGGCCACGCCCTCGTACTTCCAGCCCAGCATCTCGGGCACGGCATACAGGTGGGCGCTGCTGGAGATGGGCAGGAACTCGGTGATGCCCTGGATCGCACCCAGCACGGCCGCGCGCAGGGGCGTGAGGCTGTCGGCGGCCTGGGCGGCGGGAGCGAGAGCGGCGGCGAACATGACGCGGCACGCTAGCATGGGGGCCGGCGCGTGACAATCCGAAGCGCGGCCGGAGCGAGCACGGAGCGCAGTGTCGCGCGGGGGGCCGGCGCCTCGGGCGCGGCCATCCTGGTCTCGCGCCTCACCGGGCTCCTGCGCGACCAGGTGATGGCGGTGGTCTTCGGCGCGGGCTTCGCGACCGATGCCTTCAACGTGGCCTTCCGCGTGCCCAACCTGCTGCGCGACCTGCTGG
>JANXPZ010000119.1 GCA_025357055.1 Candidatus Eiseniibacteriota bacterium
CTCGCCTGCTCCGGGAAGTACTGGCACGAGCACCGGCAGGGCGTCTACCGCTGCGCCGCCTGCGGCTACGACCTCTTCGATTCGAAGACCAAGTTCAAATCGGGCACGGGCTGGCCCAGCTTCTGGTCCCCGATCTCCCCCGCGCGTCTCGACGTCGTGAAGGACCCGAGCCTGGGCATGGAACGCGAGGAGGTGCGCTGCGCCCGCTGCGGCTCGCACCTCGGCCACGTCTTCGACGACGGCCCCAGACCCACCGGCCAGCGCTACTGCATGAACTCCCTGGCGCTGAGCTTCGCGGAGGCGGGGAGGAAGTAGCGCATCTCCCCGCGCCCGCAGCGCGACGTGCCCCGTCTACTTCACGGCGGGGCGGGGGCTCCGTGGGACCCGGGCGGGTTCCGGCGATGGGTGGACCTGCCTCGACGGACCTGCGGACCGGACATCCGGCACTGCCTGCTGAACGTGAGTCCGTTCGACGCGCGACGCGTAGGGAGCGTTCTTCGGCAGGTTCCACAGTCGACCCAGGACGAAGTCCACCAGGGCCACGCAGTGCTGCCGCCGGAAGTCCCAGATGCTGGTCCCCGAGAAGACCAGCGGCGCGTTCTCCAGCCCGTGGTAGCAGGTCATCGTCACGTTCACGCCATCCCCGGTGCTCGACTGGTTCATCTGCGACGGGTAGCCGGGCCCGTAGGCCAGGTACAGGCTGTCGAGCGTGGCGACCTCAACGGTCGAGTCCGGGTTCGCGGGCGGGGGCGCCGGCACCTGCTCGCGTACGTGGTTCTCCTGGCTGATGAACTCGAGGTTGACACCGCGGGTGCTGTAGGTCCGGTTGCCAATGTAGAAGTCAGTCGGCGTGCGGTACGGCCAGAGTGGGTCCGTCACCGGATCGCGGGGTGACAGCGCCGTCGGCAGCAGCGTGTAGGCCGGGTCGCGGAACGTCCCGCCCTTCCAGCAGAGCGCCGGCTGCGGGTACCCGACCGTCGGGTCCGGTTGGTCATAACGCGCGAACCGCACGAAGACCGGTCCGAGGACCCGGAACTCCGTGCGCCAGTGCGCGAGGTCGTACATGAACCGCCCTGGCGCCAGGTCAGGCCTCACGCCGTTGGACGAATAGGTCCGGACCTGGTTGGCGTCGTTGCCCGGGTTGTTCCAGGGCCCGTTCGTGGCGTTGCCAAACCCGGAACCCAGCGCCCACAGCCTGCCGCCCTGGCTCACCCAGGTCGCCAGCGTGTTCTGCCGGTTGGGCGAGGACATGTAGCGCAGCGTCGTCATCGGCAGGGTCGCAGACGCGGGGCTGTTCCCCAGATCCGAGCCCTGGAGGTCCGTCATCCAGACGATCTGGCGGTACTGGCCGAGGACGTCGAGCGGGATCGTGGGGTTCGCCTGGCCCTGGCGTGTCCCCAGCGTGTCGAAGCGGTAGCCCCGGAAGATCCCTGGCGGGCTCAGCCAGCCCGGCGGCGTCATCCTCCAGCGTACGCCGCCCACGGCGAACAGGAACGTGTCCAGCTCGGCGCGCGTGGGCCACGCGCCGAAGGGGGGCCGCAGCGTGTCGGGCGTCGCAGGCGACACGATCTGGTCCGCGTTGAACCGGGTGTCGTTGACGATCAGCAGGTCCCTGGCGAATGCCGGCCGGTAGACATGGAAATGGACCCACCCCAGGCTCACCTGACCGTTGGTGTCCTCGGCCTCGAGGAAGAAGTCGTGCACTTCGCCGGTGTCGCCGCCCGCCCCCGCGAAGGGGCCGATCGTTGCCGAGGTCTGGCTGAGGCTCCACGGGCTCCAGTGGTACCAGTCGTTCTGACCGCTGCGCGGCGTCTCGTCGTCCAGGCTCCGGGGGTCCAGCACCCAGCGGTAGCGCTCCATGCTCGAGCCCGGCGGCGGCGTGGCGTACCAGTTTAGGGTGAGTGGCTGGCCCGCGGGCACCTGCAACGGGATCGCCCACGAGGGGTCCGTCGGTGCGGCAACACCACCGCTCACGTACGTGTAGCTGAAGAACGAGTTGAAGAGCGTGATCTGTGGCCCGCCCCACGGGGCGTCCACGCGCATCCGCAACATGTTCGACCTGAGGTCGAAGATCGGCGAATAGGCGCCCGAGCGGCCGATCGCCACCACCACGAACAGGTACTCGCTGCCCGGCGTGAGGTTGGCGTACCGCACCTCCGCGCTGTCGGGCCCGGTCGAGTCCCAGCCCGCGAACTCCGGCGCGACCTCCCTGCGCAGGGAGTCGGGGTCCTGAGTCCAGGCGTCCCAGTGAACGCCGGGATTCCCCCGCTTGAAGAGCGTGTACTTGTAGTAGAGCGGATCATCGAAGGCGTATCCGTACGGGTCGACGAAATCCTTGCCCGTCCAGACGATGCGCACCGCTGGCGTCACCCGGGTCACGAGCAGCGTCTGTGGCGTGGGCTCCAGGATCTGCACCACCGGCGCGACGCCGAAGGAGTAGAACGCGCGCTTGACCGGCTCGGAGACCGCGCCCTGGTTGTCCACGGCGCGGATGGCGAACACGTGGAAGCTCTGGCAGCGGGGCTGCGGGGTGTGCAGGGACGCCGGGCTGGTGACCGTGAAAGTGATGTCCTGCTCGGTCCTCGTCGTGCTCACCCAGGGGATCACGGCGCCCGTCGCGACCGGCGGGTCCACGACGTACTCGAAGCGGGTCACCCGCCCATCCGGGTCATACCCCACCCAGTTCATCCGGTAGACGTAGAAGGCCTCACTCGTGGTGTCGATCGGCGCGTGGGTGAGCCTCACCGTCGGCGGGAGGTTCGGGACCACCGTGTTCCTCAACTGCCTGCTGCAGCCGGCGCCGCCGAGCCCGACCAGGGCCGCCAGCACCAGCACCGGGGCGATCGTACGAGTCCTCATTTCGGTCTCTCCTGCCCGACGGGTCGGGCCCCGGTCGGCCCGAGCGTCATGACTGCTACCAGCCTGGGTACTCCCACGACAGCGGGGGGCTGGCGTCCAAGGCGAAATGAGCTTCGATCAGCGATACTACATCGCAGCCGGACTCGAAGGAACCGGGCGATCGGGCGCCCCGGTCGCGCAACGCAGTGGCCGTGCCCCCGGATCGTGCCCGCAGGCGGCGTCTCCTGGATCGTCCGGGCCAGGGTCGGGCGCGTTTCGGCTCCGCGACCGGCCCTGTGCTAGCGTGAGCACATGGATCCGAGCCCCGCCCACGCGTCGCCCCGCCGCTCACTGCTGCCGTTCATCGTCGCACTCGCCACGTTCCTGCTGAGCATGCTGCTCGCGACCGCCTTCCCGCTGCTGGACCCCGACGAGGGCCGCAATGCCGAGGTCGCCCGGGAGATGGCCGTGGACGGCGGACTCCTCGTGCCTCACCTCGCCGGCATGCCCTACCTCGACAAGCCCCCCGCGCTCTTCTGGGCCGCCGCCGCCGCCATCCGCGTGGTCGGCAACGAGCCCTGGGCCGCGCGCCTGCCCGCCGTGCTCGCCGCGGCACTCACGCTCGCGCTCCTCACCCGCTCCGCCCAGCGCCGCGGCGGCCGGCCCTTCGCCCTGCGCGCGGCCGCGCTCCTCTACACTGCGCCGCTCTTCACCGTGCTCTCCGCCTACGTCATCTTCGACATGCCGCTCACCCTCTGCGTGACGGCGGTCTGGCTCGGCCTCGCCGCCGAGTTGACCGAGGGCGTGAGCGGGCGGCGCCGGCTCTGGATGTTCGCGGCGGTGACCGCGGGCGTGCTCGTGAAGGGCCCGGTGATGCTCGCCTGGGTCCTGGGCGGCAGTCTCGGCGCGGCACTCCTGTGCCGTTCGCGGACGCCGCTCCGCTGGTTGGCGTGGAGGCCCGGCTGGCTCGTCGTCTTCGGCGTCGCGGGCGGCTGGTTCGCGCTCGCCAGCGCGCAGCATCCCGAGTACCCGCGCTACGCCTTCCTCGAGGAGTCGCTCGAGCGCCTGACCAGCGGCTCGTTCAAGCGCGAGCAACCCTGGTGGTTCGTGCCCGTGGTGCTCGCGGCCGGCGCGCTGCCCTGGTCGCTCGCCACACCCTGGTGGCGCCGGCGTACGCCAGGAGAAGAGAGCATCCTCTCGGTCGAGAGCCGCGTCGGGCTCGGCTTCGTGCTCTTCGCCGCCGTGTTCTTCTCGCTCTCGCACTCGAAGCTCGTCACCTACCTGCTCCCAGCGCTGCCCATGCTGGCCTGGACCGCGGCCGAGGCCTGGTCGGACGCCGAACGCGCGCGCCGCGCCGCCTGGGGACTGACCGCCGTCTTCTTGCTGCTCGTCCTCGTGTTCGGCCTCGCCGGCTTCGGCCCGTGGCTGGGGCGCGCCGGGGCGCCCTTCGACTCCGCCGGCACCGGCGCGAAGATCGTCGCTGCCTGCTTCGCCTACGTCGCGCTGCGCTCGGCGGCCGCGGCCCTCGGGCGGCCCGACCGCGCCTTCATCGGCATCCTGCTCTTCACCCCCGTCGTGCTCTTCGCCGCGGGCGAGCCGCTGCTGCGCTACGCCGACTCGCAGTCGGGCGAGCCGCTGGCGCGCGCGATCACCGCCATCGCGCCCGGTGGCTTCGTGCGCTACGAGGCGTGCTACAGCCCCGGCACCGATTTCCGGCTGGGGCGGCGCTCGGCGCTGGTGAGCGCGCTCGGTCACGAGACGACGAGCACCTACCAGGCCCGCTACCGCGCCACGCTCGTCGAGCGTGGCCTGTGGACGCCGCTCGCCGCGGCCCCGGACTCCGACCGCGTGGACGTCATCGTGCGCCCCGCGCGGGGCGGGGCGGCGGCCCCGGCTGACTACATGGAGTTCTTCCGCGACGGCCGCTTCGTCGCGTTCGTACGCAGGTAGCACACCGCCGTAGCGGACAGGGGATGAGCGGAACCACGGGGTGATGCGAATGGGAGGTCATGTGGGTGGTGCAGGGGCATCTGGGGCCCGTGGTGAGCATCATCCCCTGACCGCTGCGGCCCAGTGGCGCTGGGGGGAAGACCCCTCGCAGATGGCCCTTGCTCCGTGACCGAGGCCAAGGGATACTCGCTGCTTCAGCACCCCGCCCCGTCATGCCCCGACGTGGAGGACAGATGCCGGCCGCGGCCTGCCTCGGACAGGATCCGTATCGCGCGTTCACGCCTGCCATCGCCCTCGTGCGCGAGGGCCCGCCGCCGGGCGTGCCCCGCCCCACCGGCATGCGGCTGCTCGACCAGGTCCGCGCCGCCATCCGCCTGAGGCACTACAGCCGTCGCACGGAGAAGGCCTACGCCGGCTGGGTCCGGCGCTTCATCCTGTTCCACGGGAAGCGGCACCCCGCCGGGATGGGCAAGCCGGAAGTCACCCGCTTCCTCAGCCACCTCGCGGTCGAGGCGAAGGTCAGCGCCTCCACGCAGAACCAGGCCCTCAGCGCCCTGCTCTTTCTCTACGGCCAGGTGCTGAACCAGGAACTCGGCTGGCTCGACGAGATCGTCAGGGCCAAACGGCCGGGGCGGCTGCCCGTGGTGCTCGGTCGTCAAGAGGTCCGGGCCTTGCTGCGCTCGCTCACCGGCGTGGAGGCCCTGATGGCGGCACTGCTCTACGGCGCCGGCCTGCGCCTGCTCGAGTGCTGCCGCCTGCGGGTGAAGGACGTGGACTTCTCGCGCGGCGAGATCCTCGTGCGGGACGGCAAAGGGGCGCGCGACCGCGTGACCCTGCTGCCTGCCGCTGTCGCCACACCCCTGGCGGCGCATCTCCGCCGCGTGCAGGTACAGCACGATCAGGACCTGCGGGCGGGACTTGGCAGCGTAGAACTGCCCCTCGCGCTCGAGCGCAAGTACCCACGCGCCGCGTTCGAGTGGGGCTGGCAGTGGATCTTCCCGGCCACCCGGCACTACACCGACCCCGTCTCGGGGTGCAGGCGGCGGCATCATCTGCACGAGTCCGTCCTGCAGAAGGCCGTCCGCGAGGCCGCGTTCCGGGCCCGCATTGCCAAGCCCGCCAGTTGCCATGCCCTGCGGCACTCGTTCGCGACCCACCTGCTGGAGAACGGCTACGACATCCGCACCATCCAGGAACTGCTCGGTCACAAGGACGTCAGCACGACCATGATCTACACGCATGTCCTCAACCGCGGCGGCCGCGGCGTGAGGAGCCCCCTCGATGGCGGCGAGTAGGCGGGCGATGCCTGGCAGCCGACACGGGATGGCCGCCGCCGGTCGGGGCGCGGGCCGGCCGACGTCTGCGGGCTGCGTGTTGCCGCGTGCCGGCCCGAAACGGGATACACTGCGGGGCGAGACTGCGTATCCAGATACGCCGCGAAGCCACGGGCGGCAACCGGTTGCCAGCGTGGCGGTACCGAAACCGGCGCGAGCGATCGCCCGCGCTACACCGACCACGCCGAAGCGGATATCCGGTTACGTGGAACTGTCCATTTCTTGTTAGATTGCTGAGTAGCAACGCGACGCACTGAGAGTGAGTGCTAGCCTTCGTTGAAAAGCAGACGGCTCCCAGTAGGATGAGCCGGTTCACTGGCGAGTGGATCGGACCATTCCCAACAAGGAGCCTTGAGTGCGGAAGATATCTGGAAAGAGCGCCGGGCGAAAGCCCGAAG
>JANXPZ010000130.1 GCA_025357055.1 Candidatus Eiseniibacteriota bacterium
CAACGGCTCGATCGCGCTGTCGAACCTGCTGCCGGCCGCCGACGGCAACCTGTCGGTCTCGAACGGCGACCGGATCACGGCGAGCTACGTCGACGCGACCTACTCCGCCACGCTCACCACGCAGGCGACGGTCAGCATCGACCCTCCGATCATCACCAACGTGCGCGCGACGTCGCAGGGCGTGACCGGCACGCTGGTGAGCTGGACCACCGATCGCAGCGCGAACTCGCGCGTGTACTGGGGCGCGACGCCCGCGCTGGAGCTGGGTTCCGTCAGCGCCGGCGATTTCGCGTTCGCGCACGGGGTGCTGCTGACCGGGCTGGCGCCGGGGCAGACGTACTTCTACGACGTCGAGTCCGTCGGCCTCACCGGCGGCAGCGCGCGAGACGACCTCGGCGGGGCGCACCGCCTGTTCACCGCGAAGGGCCAGGGCGACATCCTGCTGCTGCTGGGAGCCGCGGACTTCCCGCGCGCTTCGACGTGGACCGCGGCGCTGAACGCGCTCGGCTACGACTACGACGTATGGAGCGGTGCCACCGCCGACGCGGCCAGCGTGGGCGACCTGGCGGCCGGCCTGCGTTCGTACAAGGCGGTGCTGTGGCAGGTGGGCAACAACACCTACCCCGGCTTCTCCGACTCGCAGCGCGCGTCGATCGACTCGCTGCTCGCCGGCGGTGGCCGTCTGATGGTGACGGGCCACGACATCGGCTGGGGCCTGGTGGATCCGACATCGCCCGGCTACACGGCCGAGCGTGCCGCGTGGGTGCAGTCGTCGCTGCGCGTGCGCTACAAGCTCGATCCCACGCTGTTCGACCGCACGGACGGATTCGCGGGCGACCCGGTCTCGGGCACGTACACGACCGGCCCGAGCTACGAGGCGTGGGGCGCGAATGGCCAGTCGGGTGATGAGATCGGCACGTTCTTCGATCCGGCCGTCAACTCCGCGGGGCTGTGGAAGGACAACTACACCCCCGACACCTGCGCGATCCGCTGGGAGGCCGTGGCCCCCGGCGGCAGCGCGGCGAGCGCGTTCTGGGGCGGGCAGCCGAGCCGCCTGCTCGCCTACTTCTTCGAGTTCACGGGCATGGTCTCGCCGGCGGCGACGCCGTCCGCGACCCGCAACGACATCCTCGACCGCTCGATCCAGTGGCTGCTGGGCCGCAATCGCCCCGCGGTCACGATCACCTCGCCGAACGGCGGCGAGGTGCTGACCACGACCACCGTGGACCTGACGTGGAGCGAGACGGTGAGCCCGGGCCTGGGTGTGGGCGCGCGCACGATCGAGTACTCGCTCGACGGGGGCGACTCGTGGATCACGCTCACCACCAACGCGGGCGGGAGCCCGTACGCGTGGAACACGGCCGGCGTCCCGAACTCCGCGGACCTCAGGATCCGCGTGCGGGTCGTCGACGACGGCACCCCGGCGCTGTCGGGCGCGGACGTGTCGGATGCCGGCTGCCGGCTGCAGCGCGCGGGCGCGGACACGCAGGGTCCGGTGATCGTGCCCGGCTCGATCCGGTCCACGCCGAATCCCCTCGTGATCGCGAGCCCCGCCACGCTGTCCGCGCGCGGGACGGACGTCCGGACGGGCGGGGCGAACATCGCCGCCGCGGAGTACTCGATCGGAGTCAGCCCGGCGGTCGCGGGCAGCGGCACGGCGATGACGAGCACGTTCGACTCGGCCACGGTGAACCTGGGTGCGGCCCTCAACACGAGCCTGATCGCTAGCGGCGATCGCACGATCTGGGTGCGCGCGCAGGACGCCAGCGGCAACTGGGGAGCCGCGAGCGCGTTCGCGGTGCGCGTGAACGGCACCGACCTGGTCTCGGTGGACGAGACCCCGAAGGTCACGTTCCTCGCCCCCGCAGCACCCAACCCGTCCGCCGGGGCGCTGCGACTGCGCTTCGGGTTCGCGCGCCCGAGCGTCGCCGACCTGGCGATCTTCGATGCCGCGGGCCGCCGCGTACGCACGGTGGCGAGCGGTCCCTACGGCCCGGGCAGGTATTCGATCTCGTGGGACGGTCGGGATGCCTCCGGCGGCCCGGCGGCGCCCGGCCTGTACTTCGTGCGCCTCAGGGCCGACGACGCCACATTGGAGCGGCGCATCGTCCGGCTGAACTGATCCATCGGGGCGGCCGGGGCTCGGCGGGCGCGCACGCGACGCCCGGGCCCCGGTACGAGCCCGAAGGCTCCAGGTCCGGGTGGCGGACCCGGCTGCGGACGGCCTACTGCTCCTCGGGATCGTACGGCACGCCGACCGCGCGCGGGGCCACGGCGCGGCCGATGAAGCCTGCCAGTGCGAGCATCGTGACCAGGTAGGGCATCATCTGCAGCAGCTCGTTGGGGAAGCGCGAGCCCTGCAGGGTGATCTGCAGCGCTTCGGCGGCGCCGAACAGCAGGCACGCCGCGGCCGCTCCGAACGGGGACCACTTGCCCACGATCATCGCAGCCAGGGCGATGTAGCCCCGCCCGCCGGTCATGCCGTCGGTGAACGAGTGCTGTTCACTGGCCAGCCACGCCCCGGCGAGCCCTGCCAGGGCGCCCGAGGCGAGCACGCCGGCGATGCGGTAGGCGCTCACCGAGAGCCCCAGCGTGGCCGCCGCCTCGGGCCGCTCGCCGATGCTGCGCAGGCGCAGTCCGAAGACCGAACGGAAGAGCAGCCACTGTCCGCCCAGCACCAGGGCCACGGTGATCATCACCAGCGGCGTGGCGAGGACCTGGCCGATGCCCGGCAGGTTCACGAGGCCGGCCAGGTCCCAGGTCGGCAGGCCCACCACGCGCGAGGAGTTCGACGACGAGTGGAAGACCTGCGTGAGCACGAACTTGGTCAGCCCGGCGGCGAGCAGGTTGATGCCGAGGCCGCTGGTGATCTGGTCCGCGCGGGCCACGACCGTGACCAGCGCGTGCAGAGCCCCGGTCGCGATGCCGGCGGCGAGCGCCGCGGCCACGCCCATCCAGGCGTTCCCGGTGAAGTGGGCCCCGAGCACGTAGGCCAGGGCGCCGTTCAGCATCATGCCCTCGAGCGCGATGTTGACCACGCCCCCGCGCTCGTTGATGGAGGCGCCCAGCGCGGCGAGCGTGTAGGGCACGCTGATGCGCAGCGTGGCGGCGAGGAACAGGAGCAGGATCACGCCCGCAGTCCAGCACGCCGCGCAAGGGCGGTCAAGCGGACGTGCCAGGAAGTGAGCGGAAGAGCATCGCCGATGGCCCCACGTGAGTACGGTGGTCCGGTGAGGTGGCGGGGAGCCCGCAGCGAGGGTCCGGGCCCTGGCTGACGCAGGATGCGGCAGCCAGGGAATTGCCCGGGAGCGAGCACGGCCAGGATGGCCGCGCGCAGCGGCCTCGCGGAGGGCTCCCCGCCACCTCACCGGACCGCCCTCCGAAGCGGGCTCCCCGCCGCCTCACCGGACCGCTACGCCAGACCGTTGTGGGCTTCCCGCGCCGCTCAGTTCCGGGCCGCGAGCAGCTCCTCGCTGATCAGCAGCGCGGCCTCGCGCACGGCGCACTCGACCGGGAAGGAGAGCCGCGTGCCGAGGCCGAAGTCCGTCCCCTCGATGCCGAAGATCACGAGCGAGGGGGGCAGCTGGTCCAGCGAGCGGGCCAGCTCGACCGCCTCGGCCAGGCCCAGGCCATGCGAGGAGCCGCGGAAGAGCTCGGCGTTCAGCGGGCCCCGCGAGGCGTCCAGGCGCCGCACCGTCCCGGCGGGTGAGCCGGAGGACATGGCGTCCACCACCACGACCACGGGCTCGCCCTGCCAGGCCTCGATCAGCGCGGCCGCACCTCCGGCGCACTCGATCACCCGGGCCTGCGGCCACAGCAATGCCCGCACCAGCCGGGCGGCACGCACGCCCGCGGCATCGTCGCAGCGGCCCTCGTGGCCGACGCCGATCAGCAGCGGCGCGTCCGTCATCCCTCCACCCGGCGCAGCTTCAGGAAGTGCGTCGCACACGAGATGCAGGGGTCGTAGTTGCGCACCGCCTGCTCGCACTGCCAGGTGAGTGTCGCGTCGTCCAGCCCGAGCCGGGCCTCGATGAACTTCCAGAGATCGTCCTCGATGGATCTCTGGTTCTGCGAAGTCGGCGGGATGATCCTCGCCTCGGCGATGCTGCCGTCCGCCGCGATGCGATAGCGATGGACCAGCAGCCCGCGCGGGGCCTCGGTCGCGCCCACGCCCGTGCCGGCGCGAGGCTCGACCGGGACCGCTGGCGCGTCCGGCGGCTCGTACGTGGCGACGATGCGCAGCGCCTCCTCGACCGCCCACAGCGTCTCGACCGAGCGCACCAGGATGCCGTGGAACGGATTGCGGCACACCGGGCCCAGGCCCGCGTCGCGCGCGGCCTGCTGGGCGGCGGGCGTGAGGCGGTCGAAGTTGAGGCTGTAGCGGGCGAGCGGGCCGACCAGGTAGGGCTTCAACGCGCCGGGATCGCCCTCCTGCGGCGCGCGCTTCGCGCCACGCAGCGCGTTCGAGTGCTGGGCGTGCTCCTCGGTGAAGTGCCGTTCGTACTCGGACGCCGGGATCTCGAGCCCCAGGCTCGAGACGATCCGTCCCTCGTTGATCGGATACTCCAGCGGATGGCGCAGCGCGACGAACTCGTAGTCGCGCTCGAACTCGGGGAACTCGAAGCCCTTCACCCAGTCCAGCATGGCGAGCGCCTGCTCGCGGGCGCGCTCGAGCGGCTCGACCAGGGCGTGCAGTTCGCGCTTCGTCGGTGTGCGGTAGAAGCCGCCCACGCGCACGTTGATGGGGTGGATCTCGCGTCCGCCCAGCAGCGCCACGATGGCGTTGCCGGTCTTCTTGAGCGCCAGCCCGTTCGTCACGTGGCCGGCGTGGTCCTTCGCCATGTGGACGGCGCTCGGATACCCCAGGAAATCGGGGGCGTGGAGCATGACCACGTGCAGGGCGTGGCTCTCGATCCACTCGCCGCAGTAGAGCAGGCGCCGCAGTTCGCGCAGCGGGCCGTCGACGGTCACTCCGCAGGCGGCCTCCATGGCGTGGACGGAGCTCATCTGGTAGGCCACCGGGCAGATGCCGCAGATGCGGGCGGTGATGTCGGGTGCCTCGGTGAACCGGCGTCCGCGCAGGAACGCCTCGAACAGGCGCGGCGGCTCGAAGATGCGGAACTTCACGTCGGTCACGCGGCCATTGCGCACGCGCACTTCCAGCCCGCCCTCGCCCTCGACGCGGGCCAGCATCGCCACCTTGATGTTGCGGCTCCTACGGTCGCTCATGGGACTCGCTCGCATCGTGCTCATGCAGTTCGCTCGCCTTGCGGAAGGCCTCGGCGCCGCAGGTGAAGGTGCGGAAGAGCCGCATCAGCTCCTCGTGAGAATGACCGTGGCCCTGGAGCACCGCGCTCAGGGAGCCGGTGTTGGCGCTGCCGCGCAGGGGACCGAAGCACCCGAAGCAGCCGCGCCCGTAGGAAGGACACAGGGCCCCGCAGCCGGTGCGCGTCACGGGGCCGAGGCAGGCCTCGCCGCGGGCCACCGTCAGGCACACCACGCCGCGCCGCTTGCAGTCCATGCAGACCGCGTGGCTGGGCAGGAACGGGCGACGTCCGCTGATGAACGCCAGCACCACCTCGAGCAGCTGGTGCTTGTTCACCGGGCAGCCCTGCAGCTCGTAGTCCACCTTGACGTGGTGCGAGATGGGCGTGGAGGTCTTGAGCGTCTGGATCCAGTCCGGCGTGGGGTAGACCAGGGGCACCCAGCTGCCGACCTCGGCGAAATTGCGCAGCGCCTGGATCCCGCCGGCGGTGGCGCAGGCGCCGATGCTGACGAGCACCTTCGAGTCGCGGCGCACGGCGTGGATGCGCTCGGCGTCGTGCGGGGTGGTGATCGAGCCCTCGACCAGGGTGAGGTCGTAGGGGCCCCTCAGCACCGCCCGCGACGCCTCCGGGAAGTTGGCGATCTCCACGGCGCCGGCGACGGCGAGCAGCTCGTCCTCGCAGTCGAGGATGCTCAGCTGGCAGCCGTCGCACGAGGCGAACTTGATGACGGCGAGGCGGGGCTTGCGCGGGGCGGCCACCTCACACCTCCCGGATGCCGAGCAGCGGCGCCACCCGGTCGTAGCGGAACACCGGCCCGTCCTTGCAGACGAACAGCGGGCCGAACTGGCAGTGGCCGCAGAAGCCGACCCCGCACTTCATGTTCCGCTCCATCGAGACCCAGACGCTCTCGTCGGGCACGCCGTGGCGCTCCAGCTCGCGCTGGGTGAAGTGCATCATGATCTCGGGGCCGCAGATGAAGGCCACGGTGTTCGCCGGGTCGAACTGGGCCCGCGGGACGAGCGTCGTGACCACGCCCACGCGGCCGTGCCAGTCGGCTCCGGCGCGGTCCACGGTCACCTCGACGCTCACGTCGAAGCGGCCGCGCCAGGTCTCGATCTCCTTCGCGAACAGGATGTCCTGGGGACTGCGGGCGCCGTACAGCAGGTTCACCCGCCCGAAGCGCTCGCGGTGCTCGAGCATGTGGCAGAGCGCCGGGCGCAGCGGCGCCAGGCCGATGCCGCCCGCCACGAGCAGCACGTCGCGCCCTTCGGCCAGGCCCACGGGCCAGGGCTTGCCGAAGGGGCCGCGCAGCCCGAGCACGTCGCCGCGCTTGAGGGTCCGCAGGGTCTTGGTCACGCGACCCGCCGCGCGGATGGTGTGCACGACCCGGTCCACCGTGCCCGAGCACCCGCTCATCGAGAGCGCCGCTTCGCCCACGCCCGGCGCGAAGAGCATGTTGAACTGCCCCGCCTCGAACGTGAACGGCGGGCCCGCCTCGACCGGGGCCAGCGTCAGCTTGAAGGCGTCGTGGGTCTCGGGCTCGGTGCGGACGACGCGCCAGGGCGCCGGCTGCATCGGGTCCGTTCGCGTCACGTTCGGGGTGGGGGCTGCGGCCGCGGCCCGTTCACTCATGTTCGCCGTCGTGGTCGCCGTAGAGGTCCAGGAGCTGGATGCTCATCGCCTCGAGCCGGCGCAGGATGAGCTGCGAGAAGCGCTGCATCAGCTCGTAGCCGAGCTCGGGGTCGTTCGCGAACTTCCCGCGCAGGCACTTGCCGTCGAACATCAGCACGCGCGTGGAGGTGACGGCGTGGATGTCGAAGCGCAGCTGGTAGGGCGGCACGAGCCACGACCAGCCGACGGCGTCGTTCTCGCCGATGGTCTGGACGGTGAGCTGCCCGCGGCCGGGGGCGTGGATCTCGAGCGCCACCCGGCCCTGCCGGATGATCCAGAACCGGTCGGCCGGTCCGCCGACGCGACCCATGAACTCACCGGCCTCGAAGCGCGCGTTCGCCGCGCAGCCGGTGATGATCTGGATGTGCTCGGGCTTCAGCCCCTTGAAGAGCGGCAGCTCCGACACGATGGGTTCAAGCGTTTCCACGTGATCCCTCCTTCCCGCGCTGGTCTTGACGCAGGGCGCGGGCTTCCTCGGTGATGTCGATCCCGGCCGGGCACCAGGTGATGCACCGGCCGCATCCGACGCAGCCCGACGAACCGAACTGCTCGTGCCAGGAGCCGAGCTTGTGGGTGAGCCACTGGCGGTAGCGCGAGCGGCTGGACGACCGCACGTTCCCGCCGTGGATGTAGGTGAAGTCCACCGAGAAGCAGGAGTCCCAGCGTCGCACCCGGCGACTCAGGCCGGCCGCGAGGTCGGTGAAGTCCTCGGTCGTGACGCAGAAGCAGGTCGGACAGACCGAGGTGCAGTTGCCGCACGCCAGGCAGCGCGCGGCGGTCACGTCCCAGTGCGGGTGCTCCGGGTTCCGCGCGAGCAGGGCGGGCAGGCCCTCGGTCTCGAGCGTGCGGCCCATCCCCGCGGTGGCGCGCGCCACGGCCGCCTGCACCGCGCCGGACTCGGCCGCCGTGGTGTCGGTGGCAGGCAGTTCGGCGAGGATCTCGCCGCCGCGCTCGCTGGCGGCCTCCGCCACGAACAGGTGACGACCGTCCTCGAGCAGCTCGGTCAGGACCAGGTCGTGCCCCGAGCGGACCTCGGGACCGGTGCCCATCGAGGCGCAGAAGCAGGTGCGGCCTGCACGGCCGCACTGCACCGCGATCAGCAGGGCGCCCTCGCGCCGCGCCCGGTAGACCGGGTCGGTCGGGGTGCCGCCGAGCAGGACGCGGTCCTGCACCGCGATGGCCGCCAGCTCGCAGGCGCGCAGACCGAAAAAAGCCAGTCGCGTGGGCTGCGGCACGCACTCCAGCAGTCGCAGGGCGGGGCCCTCGCGTCGCGCGTTCAGCAGCGTGACCGCCGCCGGATGCAGCGAGGCCTTGGGCGAAGCCGGCCCCACGGTCCAGTCGAAGAGCGCCGGTCCGTCGGAGCGGACCAGGCGGTAGCGCCCGGCCTCCTGCTCGTCGGTCCAGCCGGCAGGCAGTTCGTCCGGGGTCGAGAGCTCGTCCCAGACGATGGCGCCGTCGCGGGCCACCGGTCCCATGACCGTGTAGCCGCGGGCGCGCAGGACCTCGAAGAGCCGGTGCAGGTCCTTCCGCTCGATGGTGGACTGCCGTGTCGCCGCTGCCGGGCGTTGTTGCATGGGTTCCTCGGGCTCGTGCGGGGGCAATGCCGCCACCCCCACGCGAGCACCTTCTGCCCCGCGTCGGGAAGCGGCCAAACTCGCAACAAAGGCACAACCTGTGCCGTTCGCGCGCCCGCCTGCAGGTCGCGCCAGCGGAGGGGCGGGAACCCACAAGTCCCGGTGTTCCAACGGACGCCGGGTCGGGCAGGGTCCGCCCGGGATACCGGGCCGGGCCCGCTCCTGACGCCCGTGGCCGGGCCGGGCGGCAGGGCATGACGCGGCTGACAGGCCGCCATCGAGCCGGGCGTGCCTTTCGAGGACCGCGCTCGCGGGCCAGGGTGATGGGCGAGCGAAACGTCGGTACGGGCCTGCTCGATGACCGCCTGCGCGCCGGCGAGGAACCGGCGCAGCCCGGCCCGTCTCTCAGGCCGGGTCGCTCGAATCCGACGGCTCTTCCTCGAAGGCGCGCTCCGGGCTGGCAGGCCTGCGGGTCCGCTCGGGCCGGGCGGGCCAGAACACGCTGGTCCCCGAATCGGCGAGGATCAACGCGAGGGCCACGGCGGGCAGGCTCGCCGCGCCCGGATGGATCAGGTAGCGCGGCTCCCAGCGGGGGCCGAACTTGTCCTTGAAGTCGTGGACCCCCTTGAAACTGTAGAAACGGTTCACGTGCTCGAAGATGAAGCCCAGGGCCCGTTCGACCGCGGGGGAGTCCGGGTGGCCGCCGACCAGCGCCAGGGCGCTGAGGCCCAGGTTGAAGGAGTCGTAGCCGCGCTCGCGGGCCCAGCGGAACAACTCGATGAACAGGAAGTCCATGGTGCCGCTCTCGACGTCGCGCCGGTAGCGCATCAGGTCCACGGTCAGCTCGTTGCGCCGGTACTCGGTGACGACGTTGGCGAAGGCGCGGATGCCCCCCGCGGGGCTGATCACCGTCATCACCGGGTCCGGCCGCAGGTAGTCCTCGTCGAACCAGCCCAGGGAGAAGCGCTTCTCGGTGCCGCGCATGGTGGCCAGCCACTCGTCGCTCACCTCCCGCAGTTCGACCAGCAACGCATCGTCGAGCGGCGGTTCCACGACGACGGCGCGCGCCCCGGCGCGCTGGAGGCGGCTCACGGCGCCGCGCAACCGTTTCATCGAGTGCCCCTCGAGGCTGAAGGTCTTCAGGTCCACGATGGCCTCGTGCCCGATGCACAGCGCTTCGAGGCCGGCTGCGCGATAGTCCTCGAGCCGGTCGGGGAAGGTCTGGTAGAAGACCGCGCGCCAGTCGTTGCGGGCGCAGAACTGGACGAACCCGGCGATGGCGGCCGCGGCGTCCTGCGGTGGCCCGATGGGGTCGCCGAGGGACAGGGCCACGCGGTTCTTGACCACGAAGGGGACCACCGAACCGCCCGGCGTGAAGTGGAACGACTTGTCCTCCATCAGGGCCAGGCGGGCGAGCGAGGAGCATCCATGGGCCTCGACGATGCGCAGCGCGCGCTCGCGCTCGCTGGCGGTGGCGGGGCGCCGCAGGAGCACGGGGCGGACGATCAGGAAGAGCGCCAGGCCGCCGCTCGCCGCGCTGACCCCGTAGATCGAGTTCGCGAACCAGCGGCCGAAGTGCGTGACCGGCTGGAGCCCGGGGTCGTAGAGCTGGGTGAACATGACCACCGTCTGGCGCAGCGCCGCCCAGAATCCGAAGTTCACGCTGAAGTGGTGATCGAGCAGGTAGAAGCCGGTCACCCCGTAGAGCAGGGTGAACGTCAGCGCGCCCAGCAGCACCCACAGTCCCTGCCGCACCGAGGGCGGATCGGACCGGGCCTGGAAATGGTGCCGCTGGGAGAACAGGAAGACCGCCAGCGCGGTCGCCACGGCCGCCTCCTCGAA
The DNA here is from genome assembly GCA_025357055.1 of Candidatus Eiseniibacteriota bacterium. GTDB lineage: Bacteria > Eisenbacteria > RBG-16-71-46 > RBG-16-71-46 > RBG-16-71-46 > JANXPZ01. Next base: position 10,355 of record JANXPZ010000130.1, read on the forward strand.
GTCGAGGCCCTTGACGACGTGGCTCGCCACCGAGAGGACGAGCACGGCCTCGGTCAGCAGCCAGGCTGCGCGCTTGCGCCGCGCGAGGTTGACGGCCAGCAGCAGCAGCGCGAACCCTGCCAGCGCGGCGGCGAGGTGGCCGCCGTGCCGCAGGAAGAGCGGGGACCACGAGGAGATCTGCTGGACCCGGGCGGGTTCCGACGGCGTCACGCCCGAGAGGAGGTTGACGAACCCCATCGCGGTGGTGAGGGCCGCCGCGGTCCGGACCGCGCCCCTGCCCCTCATCGCGCCTCCGGGCGCAGCGAGCGGAGGCGCCGCAACAGCAGGAACCCGATGAAGGTCGGGAGCCAGAAGGTGAGCCCGCGGAAGGACAGCACGATGAGGGTCGCCGGCTCGGCGTGCACGCCGAGCGAGGTGTAGACCAGCGTCATCACGCCCTCGACCACGCCGATCCCCTGCGGAACGGGCGAGAGCAGCCAGCTCAGGATGCCGAAGGCGTAGCCCGCCACGACCACGCCCGGCCGCAGGGCCTCGCGGAAGGCGAGGAACAGCGCGCCCAGGCTCGCCACGTCCAGCACGGTCATGGTGAGCGCGAGCGCGAGCAGGCGGAGCGGCCCGCCCGGCCGCGCGTGCAGCGCCTGCGCGACCTCCACGAACTCGCCGGCCGTGCGCGCGGCCCAGTCCGGGGCGAGCGGGCTCGACAGTCGCAGGGCCCGGGCCACGGCGGCCGTCGCACCCGCCGTCCCGCGCAACAGGGCGTCGAGTGCGCGTGGCAGCCAGAGCCCCAGCGCCAGCAGCAGGACCAGGGCGAGGATCATCGCCACGAGCGCGGCGGCGCCCCAGACCTCGAGGCTCTGCAGCTCGTGGCGCGCCGCCAGGTACGGCAGGCTCCCGAGCAGCACCAGCGCGAGCGCCGAGAGGATGGCGGTCATCGCCAGCAGCAGGCCGGCCGCGGCGCGGGCCGGCGACTCGCCGCGGCGCGCCGCATCGTCCATGAAGAGCGCCGCGCCGGCTGCGCCGCCGCTCGGCACCACGACGTTGGCGAACATCGAGCCGAGCAGCACGGCAAGGACCTCGCGGAAGCGGCTGCGCATGCCCACCACGCCGAAGGCCGCGTGGCAGAGCGCGGCGTAGACCAGGTAGTAGACGCCCTGCAGGACCGCCGCCGCCGCCACCCAGGGCCAGCGGCCCAGCGCCAGCGTGCGGGCCAGTTCGTCCAGCTCGGTGCGGCGCGCGATGATCACCCAGAGGAAGGCGACCACGGCGAGCGGGAGGATCCAGCGGCGCACGTCCCCTGCCTTTCCGGTGGGCCGGCTCAACGCATCCGGCGCGCGAAGCGCTCCATCAGCACCTGGGCCGAGATGGCGAGCAGGATGACCAGCGCCTGCAGCACCTCGACCAGTTCCTTCGGCACCTGCTGGTTGATCACCAGCCCGCCGTAGGAGAGGGCGCCGAAGAACAGCGCCGCGACCACCACGCCCACCGGGTGGTTGCGGCCGAGCAGGGCCACGGCGATGCCGAGGAAGCCCGCGCCCGCGGAGAACCCCAGCTCGAAGTAGTGCTTGTAGCCCAGCACGAAGTTCACGCCCCCCAGCCCCGCGAGCGCCCCCGACAGCGCCATCGCCACGACCTGGGTGCGTCCCAGGGAGACGCCGCCGTACTCGGCGGCGGTGGCGTTGAGCCCCACGGCGCGCAGCTCGTAGCCCAGGCGCGTGCCGAACAGGAGCAGGTTCGTCCCCGCGGCCACCAGCAGGGCGAGCAGGAGCGAGAGGTTGACGGGCGAGCCGTGCAGCGCGGGCAGGAACACGTCGAGCCGGGCGATCTCAGCGCCCGCACCGACGGTCGCGGTGCGCACGGTCGCGGGCTCGAAGACGAAACGCCCGATGAACGAGGCCAGCGCGAAGGCGATGAAGTTGAGCATGATGGTGTTGATGACCTCGTGCGCGCCGAAGCGGGCCTTGAGCACGCCGGGGATGGCGCCCCAGGCCGCGCCCGCCGCGGCCGCGGCCAGCAGCGCCAGCGGCAGCAGGAACACCGCCGGCAGCCCCGCGAGCGCGACGCCGGTGAGCGCGGCGGCGAGGCCGCCGAGGTAGAGCTGGCCCTCCACCCCGATGTTGAAGAGCCCGGCGCGGAAGCCCAGGGCCACGGCCAGCCCGGTGAAGATGAGCGGCGTGGCCTTGAACAGCGTCTGCCCGAGCCCGTAGCCCGTGCCCAGGCTCTGGCGCAGCATGAGCGCGTAGATGGCGAGCGGGTCCTGGCCGATCGCGAGGATGAAGATCGCGCCCACGGCGAGCGAGAGCGCCACGGCGAGCAGCGGGGCCGCGCCGAGCAGGAGCCGGCGCCGCAGGTCCACGTTCATGGCGCGACCGCTCCCCGCCGGCCGGTCATGTGCAGCCCCAGCGTGCGCTCGTCGGTCTCGGCCGGCCGCGTCTCATGGACCAGGCGCCCCTCGTACATCACGAAGATGCGATCCGAGAGCGCCAGGATCTCGGACAGTTCCGAGGAGACCAGCAGCACCGCGCGCCCGGCGTCGCGCTCGCGCAGCAGCCTCTGGTGGAGGAACGCGATCGCCCCGAGGTCCACGCCGCGCGTGGGGTGGGCGGCCAGCACCACCGCCGCGCCGCGGCTCAGCTCGCGCGCGGCGATGAGCTTCTGCTGGTTGCCGCCCGAGAGCTGGCGCGCCTGCCGCCCGGGCTCGGGCGGCCGCACGTCGTACTCGGCCAGCACCCCGGCGGCCCGGGCCTCGAGCGCGCGGCGCGGCAGCAGCGGCCCGTGGCCCGCGTCCGGTTCGCGCTGGCGGCCCAGCACCAGGTTCTCGGCCAGCGTCATCTCGGGCACCAGCCCGCGGCGCAGCCGGTCGCTGGGGATGTGCGCGAGGCCCGCGGCCGCCCGCCCGCGCGCCGTGAGCGCCGTGCAGTCGCGGTCCGCGATGAGGATGTCGCCGTGCTGCGCGCGCCGCAGTCCCGCCAGGCACTCGACCAGCTCGTGCTGGCCGTTCCCCTCGACGCCCGCCAGGCCGACGATCTCGCCCGAGTGCACCTCGAAGGAGGCGCGCTTCACCGCCTGCAGTCCCCGGTCGTCGAGCACGTCGAGCAGGCGCACCCGCAGCAGCGGGACGCACTCCTCGTGGTGCGCGCGGGCGTGCAGCGGCGGGATGGCGTGCCCCACCATGAGCTCGGCCATGCGCTCGACCGGATGCTCCGCGATCGCGCCGCCGCCCACCACGCGGCCCGCGCGCATCACCGTGACGCGCTGCGCCAGGGCGGTCACCTCGGCCAGCTTGTGGGTGATCAGCACGATGGTCGTGCCCTGCGCCTGCAACTCGCGCAGCACGCGGAAGAGGTCGTCCACCTCCTGCGGCGTGAGCACCGCCGTGGGCTCGTCCAGGATGAGCACCCGCGCGCCGTGGTAGAGCGCCTTGAGGATCTCGACCCGCTGCTGCGCCCCGACCGAGAGCGTCTCGATGCGCGCGCCCGGGTCCACGGGCAGACCGTGGCGTGCGGCCAGCGCGGCCACCTCGCGCTCGGCCGCGGCCGGGCTGTAGCTCCCGAGGGCGCCGAGCGGCTCGCGGCCGAGCGTGACGTTCTCCGCCACGGTGAGCGAGTCCACCAGCATGAAGTGCTGGTGCACCATGCCGAGCCCGAGCCGCATCGCGGCCGCCGGGCTGTGGATGCGCACGGCCCGGCCTGCGACTTCGATGGTGCCCGAGTCGGGCTGGAGCAGGCCGTAGAGGACGCGCATCAACGTGCTCTTGCCGGCGCCGTTCTCGCCCACGAGGCCGTGGATCTCGCCGGGCGCCAGCTCGAGGGAGACGTCGTCGTTCGCCACCACCGGCCCGAAGCGGCGGGTGATGTGGCGCAGCGAGATGGGCGGAGCGGACTCAATCATGGAGCGTGGAGCCTAGCCGGGGTGGCGGGAGGCGTCCAGCACGGGCGGGGCGCGGGGCACGGCGACGCCGGGCGCGCTCCGGGCGGGCTTGCGGGTGAGTGCCGCCATCCATGAGGGGCAGGCTCGCGGGAGAAACCGGGGGGCCTGCGGGGTAGGAGGGTGGGGCGCATGCGCCGCTGAGCATCCGCCCGCGCCCGGTCGCGGCACGGAACGCGGGCGACCTGTTATAGTCACACGTCGTCGGGCTCCGGGATCCGCCCTGCCGGGTGGACGAGTCGCCGGAGTCGCCTCCGTCCTCCGGGAGACGCTCGCTTGAGACTGCTGAGAATACGGCCCACCCTCTGCGTGGTGTTGCTCCTGTCCGCCGCTCCGGTCCGCGCCGCCGGCCTCAACCTGGCGTGGGACAAGTGCCTCTCGGAAGGTGGAGCCAGTTCGAAGACGTTCTCCTGCGGCACCAACGTGGGCTATGCCGACATCGTCGGCTCGTTCATCCCGAGCCAGCCGCACCCGCTGTTCGTGGGCTTCGAGGTGAAGCTGGACGTGCAGTCGCAGACGCGGACGCTCCCGGCCTGGTGGCAGCTCTTCAACCCCGGCTCGTGCCGTGAGACCGCCTTCGAGCTGGTGTTCGACTTCAAGACCATGCCGAAGTCATCCTGTGACGACCCCTTCGAGGCGACCGCCTATGGCGGGGTGGGCTACTACGCCACACCCTCCAACCCGTCGCTCAGCTACCAGGGCGGGCCCAATACGGCACGCATGTTCCTGGGCGCCGCGCTCATGTATTCGAAGAACCTGTCGCCCGGGACGGAGTACTACGCCTTCCGTCTGCGCCTCACCTACGATTCGAGCACCGGGGGCAGTGCGTGCGAGGGCTGCAGCACGCCGGTCTGCCTGACGCTGGCGGAGGTGGCGGTCTACGACGAATCGGCGGAGCCGCTCAACGACCAGCTTTCGCATCCGCCCGAGCCGGAGATCATCTCCCAGCAGGCACAGAACGTCATGATCGGCTGGCAGGACGCCGGCTCCGGTTGCCAGTCGGCGGTGAAGAACAAGACCTGGGGCCAGCTGAAGAGCCTGTACCGCTGAGCGTCAGCCGGCGAACGTCCCCCAGGGCTCCGGCGGGACGAGGCCGGCGGGGATGAGGACGCGCGACGCCGGACCGCCGAACGCTCCCTGTGTGCATCCGCCCCGTGGTCCGCAGGGACGGTGGTCGCCGCCGTGGCTCAGGCCGGCTCGCGTCCGACGGACTCCCACGTGATGCGCACGTTCTCCCGGTGGACGTCGTCCATGGGATACGCGGCCCCCTTGCCGAGGTAGTCCATCGCCGCGAGCCGCGCCTGCGTCTCATCGAGCGGGAGACCGGCGCGATGCGCCTCGCGCACGCCGGTCTCCATCGTGTCGAGGTAGCGCAGGTCGCGCCGCACGCGCGCGTGCGCCTCCCCGGCGCCACGCGCGATCGATCCGTGCCCGGGCACGAGCGTGTCGATCCGCCCGCAGGAGATGAGCAGGTCGATCCGCGTCAGCGTGTGCCGGTAGTGCGCGGGCTCCCGGTCGAGCCAGGGGATCTCGAGGTCCGAGAGCAGGTCGGCCGCGAACAGCAGGCGGCGGTCCTCGAGGTGGACCGTGATCTGGCTGTCGCAGTGACCCGGCGCCTCGCGCAGCACCAGCCGCCATGGCCCGAACGCGAGCGCGGACACGTCCCGGCCGAGCGACCGGTCGTCTTCGACCACGAGATCGGGCTCGAAAGGCTGGAAGCCGCGACTCCACGCCTCGCCGGACCGGGCCGCGTGTCCGGTCGCCTCGGCGAGGATCGCGCCGGCGTCGCGCCGCAGCTCGGCCCCGAGCCCGGCCTGTCCCACCGTGCCGGCCTGCGGCCACCAGGGCCGGCCGAGCACGTGGTCCCAGTGCGAGTGGGTGAAGACGATGGAGACGGTCGGCGTCCCGGCCGCGCGCACGGCGGCCGCGAGGTCGTCGAGTTCCGAGGGCAGCACGCCCGGGTCCACGAGCACCGCGTGCTCGCGGTCGAGCAGCAGCGCGCTGTTCATCCAGCACACGCGGCTCTGCCGCACCTGCACGCCGCCACCGAGATCGGTCCAGGGAGTCACGCGAGCCTCAACGCGCCGGAGCCACCACCGGCGCGCTACTGCACCGGCACGACGATCCGTCCCGCCACGATCTCGGCCTTGAACGCATCCACCTTCGCCTTCACGCCGTCGGGGATGAGCGCCTTGTTCTGGTCGTCGTAGACCCAGCCCACGCCGTCCTCCTTGAGGCCGAACTCACGGATGCCGCCCTGCCAGCGGCCCTCCTTGAGCTCCCGGATCGAGTCGAAGACCGAGGTCTCCACGCGCTTCACCATCGACGTCAGGATGAAGCCCGGCGCCTCGGCCTGCTGGTCCGAGTCCACGCCGATGGCGAGCTTGCCCTTCTCGCGCGCCGCCTCGAACACGCCCAGGCCGGTCGAGCCCGAGGCGTGGAAGATGATGTCGGCTCCCTGGTTGTACTCCGCCAGGCCCAGTTCCTTGCCCTTGGTCGGGTCCTTGAAGGCCGTGCCCGTCGTGCCCGCGTATTTCACGATCAGCTCGACCTTCGGGTTCGCCGCCTTCACGCCCGCGCGGTAGCCCGCCTCGAACTTCTTGATGAGCGGGATCTCCATGCCGCCGACGAAGCCCACCTTGCCGGTCTTCGTGAGGAGCGCCGCGAGCGCGCCGACCAGGAACGAGCCTTCCTGCTCCTTGAACTCGAGTGCGACGAGGTTGGGCGGGAGCGCCTGGCCTTCCTTCAGCGTGTAGTCTACGCAGGCGAACTTGACCTCCGGGAACTCCTGCGCGAGCCCGTAGATGTCGTCGGTGAAGAGGAAGCCCACACCGAAGACCAGCTGCGAGCCGCCGGCGGCGAGTTGGCGCATCTGGGCCTCGCGGTCCGAGCCCTCGCCCGTCTCGAGCGTCGTGAAGGTGATGCCCAACTCCTTCTGCGCGCGCTCGAGCCCGGCGTAGGCGGCGTCGTTGAAGGACTTGTCGCCGCGCCCGCCCACGTCGAACACCAGGCCGACCTTGAGCGCGCCGGCCGCGGCGGCCGGCGGGGCCGGCTTCTCAGCCGGCTTTGCGCACCCCGCGGCGAGGACGACGACGGCGAGCAGGGCGAGGACGCGCGGCAACGGGGACAACCTCATCGGAACCTCCGGGTGGGGGCGGCTCATCGGGCGCGACCGCGCGGCGGCCCAGCTCGTAGCAGCGGCGGCAGCGAGCCTCGTAGAGATCGGCGCCCCCCACCACGACGCGGGCCGTGCGGCGCTTCTTGCGGTAGCTGCGGTTGGCGGGGTTGCCGCACACCACGCAGATGGCGAGCGTCTTGGTGATGTATTCGGCGATGGCGAGCAGTTGCGGCATGGGCTCGAAAGGCTTGCCGAGGTAGTCCTGGTCGAGCCCGGCCACGATCACGCGCTTACCGCGCCGGGCCAGGCGCTCGCAGACCTTGACCAGGTCGGGGCCGAGGAACTGGCCCTCGTCGATGCCGATGACCTGGGCCTCGTGGGCGTAGCGGAGCACGTCCTTCGCGGTCTTGACCGCGCGCGAGGGGATGCGCAGCTCCGAGTGAGACACGAGCTGATCGCGTCCGAAACGGTCGTCGATCGAGGGCTTGAAGATGGCGACCCGCTGGCGGGCGATCTGGGCGCGGCGCAGGCGGCGGATGAGCTCCTCCGTCTTGCCGCTGTACATGCTTCCGACGATCACTTCGATCCAGCCGGAGTTGACGAATGCCTGGGTGGGTTCGGTCATGGCGCACGGACGCTAACCAGCGCGGCGGGTGCTGTCAACGCCACCCCCGACCGGGCGCCGGGCGTGTCTTGATGCTCCCTTGATGCGCACGGCCCGACTCTTGAGCCACCCCTGACCGCTCGCCGGGCTCTAATGGGGCGGGTGGAAAGGGAGGCTCGCATGCAGGATCTGGGTCTGATCGTGCTCGTGATCGTGTTCTTCGCGCTCTCGCTGGCGTTCGTCCGCCTGTGCGCGCGGCTGCGCTGAGGCGGCCATGAACGTCCTCTACGCGGTGGGCGCGATCATCACGATCGCGCTGTTCGTCTACCTGGTCTTCGCGATGCTGCGGCCGGAGCGGTTCTGATGACCACCCATGCGGTGATCGAGCTGGTGGCCTTCCTGGCTGTGCTGCTGACGCTCGGGCCGCCGTTGGGCGGCTATGTCGCGCGAGTCCTCGATGGCCGTCCGACCTGGATGGGGCGGGTGCTCGGACCCTTCGAGCGCGTCGTCTACCGCCTCGCGGGCGTGCAACCGGAGGTCGAGTCCGGCTGGCGGCGCTACGCCCTGGGCATGCTGCTCCTCAACTTCGCCGGTCTGCTGTCGCTCTACGCGCTGCAGCGGCTCCAGGCGGTGCTGCCACTGAACCCGCAGCACCTGCCGGCGGTGTCGCCGTACCTCTCCTTCAACACCGCGGTGAGCTTCGCCACGAACACCAACTGGCAGAGCTACTCGGGCGAGACCACGCTGAGCTACCTGGTCCAGATGGCTGGACTCACCGTGCAGAACTTCCTCTCGGCCGCCAGCGGCATCGCGGTCCTGGCCGCGCTCATCCGCGGGCTGGCGCGGCACTCGGCCGGCACGATCGGCAACTTCTGGGTGGACCTCACGCGCGTGACGCTCTACGTGCTGCTGCCGCTCGCGGCCGTGCTCACGCTGGCGCTGGTCTCGCAGGGCGTGGTGCAGACGCTGGCGCCCACGCACGCGGTCGCGCTGGTGCAGCCGGTCACGGGCGCGGGCGGCGGCACCGTCACGGTGCAGCACATCGCAGTCGGTCCGGCGGCCGCGCAGGTCGCCATCAAGCAGCTCGGCACCAATGGCGGCGGCTTCTACAACACCAACTCGGCCCACCCGCTCGAGAACCCCACCCCGCTCTCGAACTTCCTCGAGCTGCTGGCCATCCTGCTCATCCCGGTGGCGCTGTGCTTCGCCTTCGGCGAGATGGTCGCCGACCGGCGCCAGGGCTGGGCGGTGTTCGCGGCCATGGGGCTGCTGTTCCTGCTGTTCGTGGTCACCTGCCTCGTGAGCGAGCAGGCCGGGAACCCGCGAATCGCCGCCCTGGGCGTGGACCTGCGCGCCGGCGCGCTGCAGCCGGGTGGGAACATGGAGGGCAAGGAGGCCCGCTTCGGCATCGCCGGCTCGGCCATCTGGGCGACCGCGACCACCGCGGCCTCGAACGGCTCGGTCAACGCCATGCACGATTCCTTCATGCCGCTCGGCGGCCTGGTCCCGATGCTGCTGATGCAGCTCGGCGAGGTGGTCTTCGGCGGCGTCGGCTCCGGGCTCTACGGCATGCTGATGTTCGTGATCGCGGCGGTCTTCATCTCCGGCCTCATGGTCGGGCGCACGCCCGAGTACCTGGGCAAGAAGATCGGGGCCTTCGAGATGAAGATGGCCTCGCTGGTCATCCTGATCCCGCCGCTGACGGTAAAGATCGGCACTGCCATCGCGGTCAGCGCCGCCGCCGGCCGGGCCGGGGTGCTGAACCCCGGCGCCCACGGGTTCAGCGAGGTCCTCTACGCGTTCTCCTCGGTGGCCAACAACAACGGCAGCGCGTTCGCGGGACTGACCACGAACACGCCGTTCTACGATCTGGCGCTGGGGCTGGCCATGCTGGTCGGCCGGTACTGGCTCGCCGTGCCGACGCTGGCCATTGCCGGCTCGCTGGCCGCGAAGAAGAAGCTGCCGGCCGGCGCGGGCACGCTGCCCACCCACACTCCGCTGTTCGTCCTGCTCCTCGTGGCCACCGTCCTGGTGGTCGGCGCACTGGCCCTGTTCCCGGCCCTGGCGCTCGGTCCCATCGTCGAGCACCTGATGGTCGCGGGCGCGCGCTGACGCGCAGGAGGATCGCAGCGATGTCGAAGCCCAAGGCGCCGCCCCTGTTCGAGCCGCAGATCGTCCGCCGCGCGGCGCTCGATGCGTTCCGCAAGCTCGATCCGCGCGTCCAGTTCCGCAACCCGGTCATGTTCGTCGTGCTGGTGACCGCGCTCCTGACCACGGTGCTGGGCATCGAGGCGCTGCGCGGGCACGGCGAGGCCCCGGCGGGCTTCATCCTCGGCGTGTCGATGTGGCTGTGGTTCACGGTGCTGTTCGCCAACTTCGCCGAGGCCATGGCCGAGGGCCGCGGCAAGGCCCAGGCCGAGGCGCTGCGCAGGGCCCGGGGCGACGTCTTCGCCAAGAAGCTCGTGGACCCCGCCGAGCGCATGGGGTTCTGGGCCGTGCCCGCGTCCACCCTGCGCAAGGGCGACTTCGTGGTGGTCGCGGCGGGGGACGTCATCCCCTGCGACGCCGAGGTGATCGAGGGCGTGGCCTCGGTGGACGAGAGCGTCATCACCGGGGAGAGCGCGCCGGTCATCCGCGAGAGCGGCGGCGATCGCAGCGCGGTCACCGGCGGGACCCGCATCCTCTCCGACTGGCTCGTGCTGCGCGTCAGCGCCGACCCGGGCGAGACCTTCCTCGACCGCATGATCGGCCTGATCGAGGGCGCGAAGCGGCAGAAGACGCCGAACGAGGTCGCGCTCGCCATCCTGCTGGCCGCCCTGACGCTGATCTTCCTGGTGACGACCGCCACGTTGCTGCCGTTCTCGCTGTACAGCGTGCGCGTCGCCGGGTCGGGCACGCCGATCACGGTGACGGCGCTGAGCGCGCTGCTGGTCTGCCTGATCCCGACCACCATCGGCGGCCTGCTCTCGGCCATCGGCATCGCCGGCATGGACCGGCTCATCCGCGACAACGTCCTGGCGCTCTCGGGGCGCGCGGTCGAGGCGGCCGGCGACGTGGACGTGCTCCTGCTCGACAAGACCGGGACCATCACGCTCGGCAACCGCCAGGCCACCGAGCTGGTCCCGGCCCCCGGCGTGAGCATCGAGCGGCTGGCGGACGCGGCGCAACTGGCCTCGCTCGCGGACGAGACGCCCGAGGGGCGCAGCATCGTCGTGCTCGCCAAGGAGCGTTACGGACTGCGCGAGCGCGACCTGCATGCGCTGGGCGCCGCCTTCATCCCGTTCAGCGCCCGCACCCGCATGAGTGGTGTGAACCTGGACGGCCGCGCGGTGCGCAAGGGTGCCACGGATGCGATCGAGGGCTTCGTGAAGGAGCACGGCGGCGTGATGCCCGCCGCGGTCCGCGGTGCGGTGGACGCCATCGCGCGCGCCGGCTCGACGCCGCTGGTGGTGGCCGAGGACGGCGTCGTGCTGGGCGCGATCCAGCTGAAGGACGTGGTCAAGGGCGGCATCCGCGAGCGCTTCGCCGAACTGCGCCGGATGGGGATCAAGACCGTGATGATCACCGGTGACAACCCGCTCACGGCCGCCGCCATCGCCGCGGAGGCGGGCGTGGACGATTTCCTGGCCGAGGCCACGCCCGAGGCCAAGCTCGAGTTGATCCGCCAGCAGCAGGCGGGTGGGCGGCTGGTGGCGATGACCGGCGACGGGACCAACGACGCGCCCGCGCTGGCGCAGGCCGACGTCGCGGTGGCCATGAACTCCGGCACGCAGGCCGCCAAGGAGGCCGGGAACATGGTGGACCTCGACTCGAACCCGACCAAGCTGATCGAGATCGTCGAGACCGGCAAGCAGTTGCTGATGACGCGCGGCGCGCTGACCACATTCAGCATCTCGAACGACGTCGCCAAGTACTTCGCCATCGTCCCCGCGGCCTTCGTCGGCACCTATCCGGCGCTCGCGGCGCTCAACGTCATGCGCCTGGCGACGCCCAACAGCGCCATCCTCTCGGCGGTCATCTTCAACGCGCTGGTCATCATCGCGCTCGTCCCGCTGGCGCTGCGCGGCGTGCGCTACCGTCCGCTGGGCGCCGCGACGGTGCTTCGCAACCACCTGCTGATCTACGGCCTGGGCGGCCTGGTCGCCCCGTTCCTGGGGATCAAGGCCATCGACCTGGTCCTGGTCGCGCTCCGCCTCACCTAGAGGTCCGACATGCGTACCGAGTCCCGTCCCGCGCTCGTCCTGCTGCTGATCTTCACCGTGCTCACCGGAGGGGTCTACCCGCTCGTCCTGACCGGTGTGGCGAAGCTCGTCTTCCCGCGCCAGGCGGAGGGCAGCCTGATCGTGCACGACGGGCGCGCGGTCGGCTCGCGCCTGGTCGGTCAGCCGTTCTCGGCGCCGCGCTACTTCTGGGGGCGGCTATCGGCCACGACGCCGGTCCCGTTCGACGCCTCCGCCTCCTCCGGCTCGAACCTGGGGCCGCTCCACCCGGCGCTGTTCGACGCGGCGCGGGCCCGCATCGCGGCGCTGCGGGCAGCCGACCCCACGGCGCGCGGGCCCGTGCCCGTGGACCTGGTCACCGCCTCGGGCAGCGGACTCGATCCGCACGTCAGCCCGGCCGCGGCCGAGTACCAGGTGGCCCGCGTGGCCCGGGCGCGAGGCCTGTCCCCCGCGGAGGTCCGGGCGATCGTCAGCCGTCACACGGAGGGCCGCAGCTTCGGCCTCCTGGGCGAGCCGCGCGTGAACGTGCTCGAGACCAACCTGGCGCTGGACGACCTTGCCCGGCCGGGCGCGGCGCGCTGAACGTCGCCGGTCCGGCCCGGCGGGGCGCTGTGCTAGGCTCGTGACACGCGGCACGGCGTGGGGGCCGGACCCCCGCCCGTCCCGCGCGGAAGGCCCCGCATGAACGAGCAGCGTCCCGACCCCGATGAGCTCCTGCGCCGCATCCGCGAGCAGGAGGAGCGCGAGCGCCGCGCCAAGCTCAAGATCTTCTTCGGCGCCTCGGCCGGTGTCGGCAAGACCTACGCGATGCTGGTCGAGGCGCACGAACGCCGCCGCGCCGGAGTGGACGTCGCGGTGGGCCTGGTCGAGACCCACGGGCGCGCCGAGACTGCCGCGCTGCTCGAGGGGCTGGACGTCCTGCCTTCGCGCCCGGTCGAGTACCGTGGCGCCACGCTGCGCGAATTCGATCTGGACGCGGCGCTGGCCCGCCGTCCGGGCCTGCTGCTGCTGGACGAGCTGGCGCACACCAACGCGCCGGGCTCCCGGCACGCCAAGCGCTGGCTGGACGTCGAGGAGTTGCTCGCCGCGGGCATCGACGTCCACACGACCCTGAACGTCCAGCACGTCGAGAGCCTCTACGACGTGGTCGCCCAGATCACCGGCGTGGCGGTGCGGGAGCTCGTGCCCGATTCGATCCTCGAGCGCGCGGACGAGATCGAGCTGGTGGACCTGCCGCCCGACGATCTGCTCCAGCGCCTGCGCGAGGGGCGCGTCTACATCCCCGAGCAGGCCGCGCGCGCGGCGGAGCACTTCTTCAAGAAGGGGAACCTGATCGCGCTGCGGGAGCTGGCCCTGCGCGTGACCGCCCAGCGTGTGGACCAGCAGATGGAGTCCTACCGCCGCGAGCACGCCATTCGCGACACGTGGGCCGTGGGCGGGCGCATCCTGGTGGGCCTGGGGGAGCCGAGGGCGGGCTTGCGCCTGATCCGCGCGGCCAGCCGGATGGCGGCGCGGCTGCAGGCCGAATGGCTGGTGGTGCACGTCGAGACCCCGGGCGAGTTCGCGCCCTCGGGCGCCGCGCGCGACCACCTCGTGGACCTGATGGGCTACGCCGAGGAGTTGGGCGCCGAGACCGCGATGCTCACCGGCACGCGCGTCACCGATCAGATGCTCGCCTACGCCCGGGAGCGGAACGTCTCGCGCATCATCGTGGGCAAGCCGTCGCGCGCGCGCTGGCTCCGGCTCCTGCGCGGCTCGCTGGTGGAGGCGCTGCTGTCCGGCAGCGGCGGGATCGACGTCTTCGTCATGAGCGGCGAGCGCGCGGAGGACGAGAGGCCGGCCGGCCCCGCGCCCGCGCGGGCGCCCTCGCTTCACGCCTCGGGCTACGCGCAGAGCCTGCTGGCCGTCGCGCTCTGCACGGGCATCGCCTGGATCGTGCACCTGCGGCTGCCCCCGGCCAACCTGCCGATGATCTACCTGCTCGGCATCATGGCGGTGGCGATGCGCCTGGGCCGCGGCCCGGCCGTGCTGGCCTCGGTGCTGAGCGTGGCCGCCTTCGACTTCTTCTTCGTGCCGCCGATCCTGGCGATGCACGTCTCGGACACGAAGTACCTGCTGACCTTCGCCGGCATGCTGGTCGTGGGGCTGGTCATCAGCACCATGGCGTCGCGCCTGCGCCAGCAGGCGGACTCGGCCCGGGAGCGCGAGCACCGGACCGCGGCGCTCTACATGCTCAGCCGCGAGTTGTCGGGCCTGCGCGGGACGCGGGAGCTGCTGCGCGCAGCGCTGCGGCGGGTGGCGGACGTGCTGGGATGCCGCGGCGTGATCCTCCTGCCCGACGACTCGGGCGCGCTCGCGGTCTCCGCGGGCGAGGCGTCGGTGCTGGGCGAGGCCGGCCACGACCAGGGCGTGGCCCAGTGGGTCCTCGACCACGCACAGCCCGCGGGAGCGGGCACGTCCACGCTGCCGGCGGCGGGCGCCCTGTTCCTGCCCCTGCTCGGGGCGAGCCAGACCGTGGGCGTGCTCGGTCTGGTGCCGGGCGATCCGGGGCGCGCGCTGACCCGTGACCGCCTCCGGCTGGCCGAGACCTTCGCCTCGCAGGTGGCGCTCAGCCTCGAGCGCGCGCAACTCGCCGAGCAGGCCGAGCGCACGCACGTGCTGGTCGAGTCCGAGCGCACGCGCAGCCTGCTCCTGAGCAGCGTCTCGCACGACCTGCGCACGCCGCTCTCGGTCATCACCGGTGCGACCAGCAGCCTGCTGGCCGACGGCGCGCCGTTGTCCGCACCGCTGCGCCGGGAGCTGGTGGAGACCATCGCCGAGGAGGCCCAGCGCCTGAACCGGCTGGTCGGCAACCTGCTCGACATGACGCGGCTCGAGTCGGGCGCGATGCCGGTGCGGTGGGAGTGGCACTCGCTCGAAGAGGTCGTGGGCTCCGCCCTGGGGCGGCTCGAGTCGCGCCTGCGGGGCCGGGAAGTGGTCGTGCGACTGGCGCCGGGCCTGCCGCTGGTCCAGCTCGACGACGTCCTGATCGAGCAGGTGCTCTTCAACCTGGTCGAGAACGCGCTCAAGTACACTCCAGCCGGCAGCCCGATCGAGATCGGCGCGGCGCTCGGTGATGGAGCGCTGCGCATCGAGGTGGCCGACCGTGGCCCGGGGCTGCCGCCGGGGCAGGAGGAGAGTGTGTTCGAGAAGTTCTACCGGGGCCGGCGCGAGGGGGACCCGAGCGGCGTGGGCCTGGGCCTGAGCATCTGCCGCGGCATCATCGAGGCGCACGGGGGCACCATCTCGGCGGAGGGCCGTGAGGGCGGTGGGGCGTTGTTCCGGGTGATGTTGCCGCAGCGGGAACAACCGCCGACCGTGGTGCCGGAGAAGGAGCCCGGCCCGGGCGCCGTCGCGGGCCAGGAGCCGTCGTGACCGACTCCGAGCCGAAGGAGGGGCTGGCCCCGCTGGTCCTGGTCGTCGAAGACGAGGTCTCCATGGTGCGCCTGCTCAAGGCGGCGCTCGGCAGCCAGGGTTTTCGCGTGGTCGAGGCCTCGAGCGGCCAGGAGGCGCTGCGCCAGGCGGCCACGCGCTCCCCCGACCTGGTCGTGCTCGATCTCGGCCTGCCCGACCTGGACGGGCTCGAGGTCACGCGCCGGCTGCGCGAGTGGTCCGCCGTGCCTATCATCGTGGTCTCGGCGCGCGGCCAGGAGGGCGACAAGATCAAGGCCCTCGACGCGGGCGCGGACGACTACGTCACCAAGCCCTTCGCGGTCGGTGAGCTGTTGGCGCGCATGCGGGTCGCGCTGCGGCACGCGGCCCGGACCGCGCAGGAGCCGGGCGACACCGAGATGACGGTGGGCGGACTGCGGGTGGACCGGCTGCGCCGGCAGGTGTTCGTGGACGAGGCCGAGGTCCGACTGACGCCGATCGAGTACCGGTTGCTCTCGGCGCTCGCCCAGTATCCCGGCCGGGTGCTGACCCACGAGCACCTGCTGCGACAGGTCTGGGGACCGGGCTACACGCAGCAGCGCCACTATCTGCGCGTCTACATGGCGCAGTTGCGGCACAAGCTCGAGCCAGACCCGTCGCGGCCACGCTACCTGCTGACCGAGCCCGGGGTCGGCTACCGCCTGCGCGATTCCTGAGGGGCCGCAGCCCGGCCGGTGTCCGGCCGGACCGTCGACTTTGGTAGCATCGCGGCCGTTCTGCAGGTAGGATGCCGCTGAACTGCCACGCGCCGGAACCAGGACCTCTCGTCGGGGCGCGTACGGAATGCGACCATCGCCACCGAAGCCCCTCCGGCCCCGGTGCGCACACATGAAGAGCATGTGATCACAGGGAGGAACCCGATGAGTGACCTTTCCTACGGACGGGACAGGCTCGGCGATGCGGAGGCGTCCACTCGCCTCGAGTGGCTGGTGACCAACGGCATCGGAGGCTTCGCCTCGGGCACGGTGAGCGGGGCCCTGACCCGGCGCTACCACGGTCTGCTCGTCGCGTCGCTCAAGCCGCCGGTCGGCCGCACCCTGTTGCTCGCCAAGCTGGCCGAGAGCCTCGATGTGGGCGGGGCCTGGGTGGACCTCGACGAGAACCGCTGGGCGAGCGGGACCACCTCGCCCTCCGGCAACCTGCACCTCGAGTCCTTCCGGCTCGACGAGACCGTGCCGGTGTGGACCTGGGCCATCGGGGATACGCGCCTCGAGAAGCGCGTCTGGATGGAGCACGGCGAGAACACGACCTTCATCGAGTACCGCCTGGCCTCGGCCAGCGCTCCGGCGCGGCTCTACCTGCGGGCCCTGGTCAACCACCGCGACGCCCATGAGACCAACTCGAACGGCGCCTGGACCGCGCGCGTCGAGCCTTCCGCGGGCGGGGTCTGCATCGAGGCCTGGGACGGCGCCACGCCGTTGTGGCTGTTCGCCCCCGGGGCCGAGGTGCGGCCGGTGAACGACTGGTACCGCGGCTTCCAGCTCTCGCTCGAGGCCGAGCGCGGGCTCGATTGCGTCGAGGACCACCTGTGCGCGGCCGAGATCATCGCCACGCTCAATCCGGGCGAGGCCATCGTGATCACGGCCAGCACGCGCCGCAGCGCCGGCCGCGACGCCGGCACGCCGCTGGCGCGGGCCTTCTCGCTGCAGCGGCGGCGCGCACACGAGAAGAGCCTGCTCGACGCCTGGCGCAAGGCGCAGCCGAAGGCCTCGCGCACCGCGCCCGAGTGGGTGCGACGGCTGGTGCTGGCCGCCGACCAGTTCGTGGTCGAGCGCGCCATCCCGGGCGAACCGCAGGGCCGCAGCATCATCGCCGGGTATCCGTGGTTCAGCGACTGGGGGCGCGACACCATGATCGCGCTGCCCGGCCTGGCGCTGGCGACCGGGCGGCCGGAGCTGGCGCGCACCATCCTCTCCACCTTCGCGCGCTTCGTGGACCAGGGGATGCTGCCCAACTACTTCCCCGACCAGGGCGAGCCGCCCACCTACAACACCGTGGACGCGGCACTCTGGTTCTTCCAGGCGGTGCGCTCGTACGTCGAGACCACCGGGGACCTCAAGTTCCTGACCGAGGTCTACCCCACGCTCGAGGACATCGGCGCCTGGTACGAGCGCGGCACGCGCTACGGCATCCACATGGACACGGCGGACAGCCTCATCGCCGCGGGCGACGACGGGGTGCAGCTCACCTGGATGGACGCCAAGGTGGACGACTGGGTGGTCACGCCGCGCCGGGGCAAGCCGGTGGAGGTGAACGCGCTCTGGTACAACGCGCTCGCTGCCATGGTGATGTTCGCGAACCGGCTCAAGCTGCCGGCCGACGCGCACGAGCGGCGCATGCGTGAGATCGAGATGTCGTTCCAGCGCTTCTGGAACCCCGAGACCGGCTGCCTCTTCGACGTGCTCGACGGCCCCGAGGGGAACGACCCGGCGATCCGCCCCAACCAGTTGCTCGCCGTCTCGCTGCCGGCCAGCCCGCTCACGCACGAGCAGCAGCGCGCGGTGCTCGAGACCTGCGGAACGCAGCTGCTGACCTCGCACGGGCTGCGCAGCCTGGCGCCCGGCGATTCGCGCTTCCACGGCGTCTACACCGGGGACCGGCGCCAGCGGGATGGCGCCTATCATCAGGGCACGGTCTGGACCTGGCTGCTGCCGCACTTCGCGCTGGCGCACGCCCGCGTGCACGGGCGGAAGGAGGAGGCCCTCGCGTTCCTCGAGCCGCTGGGAGAGCTGATCGGAGCCTGCGGCGTGGGCTCGTTGCCCGAGATCGCCGACGGCGCGGCGCCGTTCACGCCGCGCGGCTGCATCGCGCAGGCCTGGTCGGTGGGAGAGACGCTGCGCGCGTGGCACGCGCTCACGGTGGCCCGCCCGGTGACGGCGAAGACCGCCCGGACCCCGGCCCGCGCGAAGTCGCGCGCCCGGACGACGACGCGACCCAGGGCGCTGGCGCGCTCCCGGTAGGGTCGCGTCGCGCGAACGCGGAACAAGGCGGGCCGGTCGGGCACCGCGGCGGCGAAGCCGCCGAGGTCAGGGCCGGCCCGCTTCGCCTTCGGGCGCGCGGGCATCGCGCCGGGTCGGTACGTTCCCATCGTGGTCCGGCAAGGGGTAGCCGGTGATGGTGGTGGGCGAGCGCATGGTGCCTCTGCTCGCCCACCACCATCACTGGCTACCCCACGACCTCGGCACCTCTTCAGCACCGCCACCTCGGCACTATTCCCTCGGCACCGCTTTCTGCGGGTTGCCGGATGCCCGGGCGCGTGTTAGTGGTCCGTGACGTGTCTGGATCCCTTCGCATCTGTCGCACCGCGCCTCTGATCCGGGTCCCGGGATGCTGCTGATCCTCGCCGGCCTGGGGCTGCTCGTGCTCGGCGCCATCGCCTCCCTGATGGCCGCACGCTCGCCGCGCCGGGCCACGCTCCTGGGCGTGGGCGGCACCATCGCCGGCTGCGCCTGCGCCCTGGTCCCGGTCGTGCGCGTCCTGCTCGGCCACGCCCCCGAGAGCCTGCGGCTGCCCTGGAGCGTCCCCTTCGGTGTCTTCGCACTTGGCCTGGACGGGCTCTCGGGCTTCTTCCTGCTGCCCATCCTCGCGCTCTCGGCGCTCGCCGCGCTCTACGGGAGCGAATATCTCGGCGCCTTCCGCGGGCGCGTGGTCCCCGCGCGGGCCTGGCCCTTCTTCGCGCTGCTCGTCGCGGCCATGGCGCTGGTGGTGCTGGCGCGCAACGGCGTGCTGTTCCTGGTGGCGTGGGAGATCATGTCGCTGGCGGCCTACTTCCTGGTGGTGCTCGAGGACGAGACCCCGGCGGTGCGCTCCGCGGGCTGGACGTATCTCGTCGCCACGCACCTGGGCACGGCCTTCCTGATCGTGATGTTCGTGGTGCTGGGACATGAGGCGGGCTCGCTCGACTTCGAGCGCTTCGGCGCCGCCCTGCCGCTCGCCGCCCCGCTGGCCGGCCTGGTCTTCGTCCTCGCGATGATCGGCTTCGGCACCAAGGCCGGCTTCATGCCCCTGCACGTCTGGCTGCCCGAGGCGCATCCGGCCGCACCCAGCCACGTCTCCGCCGTGATGTCGGGGGTGATGATCAAGCTCGGCATCTACGGCCTGCTGCGCACGCTCACGTTCCTGGGCCCGCCGCCGGCCTGGTGGGGCTGGACGCTGGTGGCCGTCGGACTGACCTCGGGCGTGCTCGGCGTGCTCTTCGCCCTGGCCCAGCACGACCTCAAGCGGCTGCTGGCCTACTGCAGTGTCGAGAACATCGGGATCATCGCCCTGGGGATCGGCGGGGGTCTGCTCGGCGTGCACCACGGGTCGGCGGCGCTGGCCGTGCTGGGCTTCGCCGGGGCGCTGCTGCACGTCGTGAACCACGCCCTGTTCAAGGGCCTGCTCTTCCTCGGCGCGGGCGCGGTCGTGCACGCCACCGGCACGCGCGAGATGGACCAGCTCGGCGGACTCCTGAAGCGCATGCCGTGGACCGGCTCGCTGTTCGTGGTCGGAGCCGCGGCGATCTGCGGCCTGCCGCCGCTCAACGGCTTCGCCAGCGAGTTCCTCGTGTTCCTCGGGGCGTACCAGGGCGTGCTGCACCCCGCGGCGGCGGTGGCGGGGCCCGCGCTCGCCGTGCTGGCCGGGCTCGCGCTCATCGGTGGCCTGGCGGCGGCGTGCTTCGCCAAGGTCATCGGCGTTGTGTTCCTGGGCGAGGCCCGCAGCGGGCACGTCGCGCAGGCGCACGACCCGGGCACGGCGATGACGCTGCCCATGGTGGTGCTGGCGTCGGGCTGCGTGCTGGTGGGCCTCGCGCCCGTCCTGCTGGTGGGGCGCATGGGCGGCGCGCTCGAGCCGCTGACGCGGCTGCCGGCGGTGGCGATCGAGCTGGCGCTGGCGCCCGCGTTGCTGCCGCTCCAGTGGATCACGCTCGCGGCGGCCGTGCTGCTCGCCCTGGTCGGGACGCTCTCGATCTGGCGGCGCCGGCGCCTCGCCGGCCGGCCGGTGCGCGAGGCGCTCACCTGGGATTGCGGTTACGCCCGGCCCACGCCGCGCATGCAATACACCGGCTCGTCTTTCGTGCGGCCGCTCACGCGGCTCTTCGGCGGGTTCCTGCGCACGCGCACCACGCGGGTCGCGCCCGTCGGTCCCTTCCCCGGGCCGGCGGCGCTCGCCACCGCGACGCCGGACGTCTTCCGCGACGCGCTCTTCCGCCCCGCGTTCCGCATGGCCTCCGGGACGCTGGCGAAGCTGCGCTGGCTGCAGCACGGGCGGGTGCAGCTCTACGTCCTCTACATCCTGCTCACGCTGGTCGTGCTGCTGGTGTGGAAGCTGAGATGACCGCGCTCGCCGCGCTGCCGCCGCTCTGCGCGCTGGTGCTCGCGCCCCTGCTGCCCGGGATCATCACCCGCACGCGCTGCTGGCTCACCGGGCGCCGGGGCCCGCCGCTGCTGCAGACTTACACGGACATCGGCAAGCTGCTGGCGAAGGGCGCAGTCTACAGCCGCACCACCACCGCGGTGTTCCGCGCCGGCCCGCTGGTGGGCCTCGCCGCGGTCGTGACGGCCGCGGCGATGGTGCCCTTCGGCACCGCGGCCGCGCCGCTGGCGTTCCCCGGCGACCTCATCCTGCTCTGCGGCCTGCTGGCGCTGATGCGCTTCGCCACCGTGCTCGCCGCGCTCGACACCGGCTCGGCCTTCGAGGGCATGGGCGCCAGCCGCGAGGTGCAGTTCGCCGCCCTCGCCGAGCCCGCGCTGGTGCTGGCGCTGGCGGTGGTCGTGCGCAGCACCGGGAACCTGTCCCTCAGCGGCGCCTTCGGCGCGCTGACGTCCGCCGCCTGGGCGAGCGAGGGCGCGGCCCTGGTGCTGGTGCTCGGCACGCTGTTCGTGGTCTACCTGACCGAGAACGCCCGCGTGCCGGTGGACGACCCGGGCACGCACCTCGAACTGACCATGATCCACGAGGTCATGGTGCTCGACCACGGCGGGCCCGACCTCGGGCTCATCCACTACGCCGCCGCGCTCAAGCTGTGGGTGCTGGGCGCGCTGCTGGTCGGCGTCGCGCTGCCGGTGCAGGACCTCATGCCCTGGGCGGGGCTGCTCGTCGCGCTCGCGGGGATGCTCGTGCTGGCGGTGCTGGTCGGTGTGGTGGAGACGGTGATGGCGCGGCTGAAGCTGCTGCGCGTGCCGCAACTGCTGGTCGGCGCGACCGCGCTCGCGGTGCTGGCGGTGGTGCTGGTGATGCGGGGCCGGGTCGGATGAACGAGGGCCGCGGGATGAAGGACTCGGCCGCGTCGGGCCCTGCTCGCGGCCACGGGGCTCGAGGCGGTGGCGTGCGCCTTCGTCAAGATCGGCATGCTCTGGATGCGCCGGTCGTGAGGTCGCCTGCCATGCACGGGACGCCATCGGGGCCGGGGCTGAGAGCCGACAGGAGCCACCCATGCAACTGACCCTCCGCGAAGCGACCACCTACCTCGGGGTCAACGAGGACACGGTGCGGCGCTGGATCAAGAGCCGTGGGCTGCCGGCGCACCGCGTGAACGAGCGGCTCATGCTCAACGCGATCGAGCTCTGGGAGTGGGCGACCGAGAACGGCGTCGCGGTCTCGCGCGACCTGCTCGAGCGGGAGCGCGGCTCGCCCGAGTCGGTCCCACCGCTCGGCGACATGCTCGAGGCCGGGGGCATCCACCACGACGTCGGCGGCGAGGACCGCTCGGCGGTGCTGCGCGAGGTGGTGGCGCGCCTGCCGCTGCCGCCCGGCACGGATCGCGCGTTCGTCGAGGCGGTGCTCGAAGCCCGCGAGGCGATGGGCTCGACCGGGATCGGCGCCGGCATCGCCATCCCGCACGTGCGCAACCCGCTGCTGCTGGGCGCGGGCGAGCCGCGCGTGATGCTCTGCCTGCTGCGCCACCCGATCGAGTTCGACGCGGTGGACGGGCTGCCGGTCTACGCGCTCTTCACCGTGGTCAGCTCCACGGTGCCGGCGCACCTGAAGATCCTCGCGCGGCTGGGCTTCGCGCTCCACGACCCGGAACTGCGCGGGCTGCTGCGGGACCGCGCCCCGGCCGCCGACCTCCTGTCGCGCGTGCGCGCGATCGACGCGCCGAAGGGGGGCTGAGCATGGAACGGCTCGGCGACGCGCTCCTGCTGCTGGTGCTGCTCACGGACCTCGCGCTGCTGGTCACCGACCGGCTGAGCGGCTCCATCCGGCTGGTCGCGCTCCAGGGCGTGCTGCTCGGGCTGGCGCCGCTCACCCTGGCGCACGGCGCCTCGCTCCACCTGGCCGCCATCGTGGCCGGGACGATCGCCATCAAGGCGGTGGTGCTGCCGCGCATCCTGCTGTGGGCGATCCGTGAGGCGGAGGTGCGGCACGAGCGCCAGCCCTCGATCGGCCATCTGCCCTCGCTGCTGCTGGGGCTGGCGGTCACGGGCATCGCCTTCCTCGTCGCGGCCCGCCTGCCGGCGCTGCCGGGGAACTCGCTGCCGCTGCTGATCCCGGTCGCGCTGTCCACGCTGATGATCGGCTTCCTGCTGCTCACCAGCCGGCGCAAGGCGCTCTCGCAGGTGCTGGGCTACCTGGTGCTCGAGAACGGGATCTACCTCTTCGGGCTCACGCTGGCCGACCGCCTGCCGCTGCTGGTCGAGATGGGCGTGCTGCTGGACGTGTTCGTGGGCGCGTTGATCATGGGTCTCGTGGTCTTCCAGATCCAGCGCGAGCTCGAGACGCTCGACTCGCGCGAACTGTCGCAGCTCACCGACTGATGCTCCTGCCCGCGCTGGTCCTGGTCCCGCTGCTCGGCGCGCTCGCCGCGTACCTCGACCGCTCGACCGCACGGCGCTCGCTCTGGATCGTCGTCTGCGCCGTGCTCCACTTCGGCCTGGTGGCGCTGGCCTGGTGCCTGCGGCCGGCGCCCGCGGGCCCCGGCTGGCTGGCGTTCGATCCGCTCGGCGGGCTGGTGCTCACGCTCACGAGTGTCGTGTTCCTCGCGGTCGCGCTCTACTCGGTGGGCTACCAGCGCCACGAGCGGCTGCGCGGGGGGCGGGCGTACGCGAGCTGCCTGCTCGCCTTCCTGGCCGCCGCGACGGTGATCACGCTGACCCGGCACTTCGGGCTGCTCTGGGTGGCGATGGAAGCCACCACGCTCGCGACCGCGCCGCTCATCTACGATCCCGCGGACCGTCGCTCGCTCGAGGCGGTCTGGAAGTACCTGGTGGTCTGCTCCGTGGGCATCGCGGTCGCGCTGCTCGGCATCTTCTTCCTCGCCACCGCGCAGATCGCGGGGGGTGCCGCCACCGGGCGCCCGCTCCTGCTGGAGGACCTGCTGGCCGCGGGCCCGCTCCTGCACCCGGCCTGGCTGCGGGGCTCGTTCGTCTTCGTGCTCATCGGCTTCGGCACCAAGATGGGCCTGGCCCCGATGCACACCTGGCTGCCCGACGCGCACGGCGAGGCGCCCTCGCCGATCTCGGCGCTGCTCTCGGGGGCGCTGCTGAACCTGGCGTTCCTGGCGATCCTGCGGGAGCTGGCGGTGCTGCGGGCGGCGGGCCAGGGTGACTTCGCGGGACCGCTGCTGGTGGGCTTCGGACTGTTCTCCGTCGCGGTGGCGGCCGCGTTCCTGTTCGGGCAGGGCAACTACAAGCGCATGCTGGCCTACTCGAGCGTGGAGCACATGGGGATCCTCGCGGTGGGCGCGGGGCTCGCCGGGGTCGCGACCTACGGCGCGTTGCTGCACGTGCTGAGCGCCTCGCTCGCCAAGGCGTTGCTCTTCCTGGTCGCGGGCAACGTGTGGCAGGCCACCGGCACCAAGCGCACGCGCGAGGTCACGGGCCTGGCGCGCCGGCTGCCGGTGAGCGCCGCACTGCTGGTCGCGGGGTTCCTGGCCATCAGCGGCTCGCCGCCCTTCGGCCCGTTCCTGAGCGAGTTCACCCTGCTCACGGGCGCGGTGCGCTCGGGTGCCACCGGCACGGTCGTGGCGCTGCTGACGCTGCAGGCGCTGATCTTCATCTCGATGGGCTCGGCCGTGCTCGGCATGGTGCTGGGGCGCCCGGCCGCGGGGACCACGCCCGCGCCGCGTGAGAGCCTCTGGCTGGTCGCGCCGCCGGCGGCGCTGCTCGCGCTCGTGCTGCTGCTGGGCGTCTGGCTCCCGGAGGGCCTGCGGCAGGCGCTGGCCGCGGCCGCCGTGGGGATCGGGGGCACGGCGCCATGAGACTTCCCGGGCCCGAGGGCTTCCGCAACCGGCGCAGCATCCCGTGGGCGGAGGTGCCGTGCCGCGAGGTGGAGGAGTTCCGCGCCGAGGTCGCGGGCGCGATCGCCGAAGGGGCGCGGCTGGTCTCGTTCTTCGGCATGCCCGAGGACGACGCGCGCACGCGCCTGGTCGCCGTGCTCGCCGACGACGATCGGGCGACGCTCGGGGTGAGCAGCGCGGTGGTCGGTGCGGGCTATCCCGCGCTGACGCCCGAATGCCCGCAGGCCCACCTCTTCGAGCGTGAGATCGCCGAGCAGTGCGGCGTCATGCCCGAGGGACACCCGTGGCTCAAGCCGGTGCGCCGCCACCCGCCCGACCACCTGCCGTCCGCGCGGCGCGCGGCGGAGGCGGATCGCGAGGCCTACCCGTTCTTCCAGGTGACGGGGGAGGAGGTGCACGAGGTGGCGGTGGGGCCGGTGCACGCGGGCATCATCGAGCCCGGGCACTTCCGCTTCCAGGCCCACGGCGAGGACGTGCTGTTCCTCGAGATCGTGCTGGGCTACCAGCACCGCGGGGTCGAGCGCCTGCTCGAGACGCTGCCGCCCGCGCAGGCCATGCTGGTCGCGGAGTCCATCGCCGGCGACACGGCGATCGGCCACGCCGAGGCGTTCTGCGGCGCGTTCGAGGCGCTGTCGCGCTGCCGCAAGCCGCCGCGGTCGCAGTCGGTGCGCGGTTGCGCGCTGGAGCTCGAGCGGCTGGCGAACCACATCGGTGACCTGGGCGCGCTCGCCGGCGACGTGGCCTTCACCCCGACGGCCGCGATCTGCGGGCGCGTGCGCGGCGACGTGCTCAACCTGCTGCTGGCGCTCTCGGGCAACCGCTTCGGGCGTGGCCTGGTGCGCCCGGGCGGCGTGGGATTCGATCTGACGGCGGCGCTGGCCGGGGAGCTGCGCGCGCGCCTCACCGCGATCGCCGCGGAGTTCGAGCAGGCGGCGGGGCTCTTCTTCGGGAGCGAGTCGGTGCAGGGGCGGATCGAGGGCACGGGCGTGGTGCCGGCCGCGAGCTGCCGGGAGCTGGGCTTCGTCGGCCCCACGGCCCGCGCCTCGGGCGTGGCGCGCGACGTGCGCCAGGACCATCCCTGGGGCCTCTATCGCTTCGCCCACATCCCCACCGCGATCGAGACCACGGGCGACGTCGCGGGGCGCGCGATGGTGCGCGTGATCGAGGCGCGGCGCTCCTTCGGGTTCCTGCAGGAGCAGCTGGCGGCGCTGCCGTGGGGCGGCGAGCTGCGCGTCATTCCCGGAGCGCTGGTGCCCGGCGAACTGGTGGTGGCCCTGGCGGAGGGCTGGCGCGGCGAGATCGCGCACGTCGCCGTGACCGACGAGGGCGGGCGCGTGCGGCGCTGGAAGGTCACGGACCCGTCGTTCCACGACTGGACCGCGCTGGCCGTGGCGATGGCCGGCACGCCCATCTCGGACTTCCCGCTCTGCAACAAGAGCTTCAACCTGTCGTACGCCGGCCATGACCTGTAGACGCGGAGGAACTGCGGACGTCCTGCGTCGCGGGCCGGGAGCGCGAAGGGCGCGGTGTGCGCAGCGGGGGTCGTCATGTTGAAGTACCTGCTCGGCCGGCTGCGCCGGGGCAGCCACACGCTGCCCTACCCGCGCACGGTCCCCACGCTGCCCGAACGCTACCGCGGCCGGCCGGTGCTCGATCGCACGCTCTGTCCGGACGGTTGCAGGGCCTGTGCGGCCGCGGCGCCCACCGGCTTCCTGCGGCTGGACGCCGGCGGCGTGCCCGCGCTGGACCTGGGCGCCTGCCGCTTCAGCCCGGAGGAGTCCGCTGCGTGCCCGGCCAGCGCGATCCGCTTCAGCGGTGAGCACCGCATGGCCACCTCCGCGCGCGAAGCGCTCGTCACACCGACGGGCGAGGTCGAGCTGGCGCACGCGCTGGAGGCTTCGGCGCGCCGGCTCTTCGGGCGCTCGCTCCGGTTGCGCTCGGTGGTGGCGGGCAGTTGCGGAGGCTGCGAGCCGGACATCGCGGTGCTGGGCACCGTGGTCTTCGACCTCGCGCGCTTCGGCATCCAGTTCGTGGCCTCGCCGCGACACGCGGACGGCATCGTCGTCACGGGCGTGGTCAACCCGAACATGCGCCTGGCGCTCGAGAAGACCTGGCAGGCCGTGCCCGAGCCACGGCTCGTCATCGCGGTGGGCGCCTGCGCCCTCTCGGGCGGGCCGTTCGCGGCGAGCCTGCAGGGCGGGACGGGCGTGCCGGCGGAACTGCCGGTGGACCTGTGCGTGCCGGGCTGCCCGCCCCATCCGCTCACGCTGCTGGACGGGCTGCTGCGCCTGCTGGGCAGGCTCGAACGTGGAGAGCGCTGAGGCAGCGCCCGCTCAGCGCGTCGTGACCACCTCGACGCCGCGCTCGCGCAGCAACTCGCGGATCTTGGTCTTCACCAGGTCGATGGCCACCTTGTTGTGGCCGCCCTCGGGGATGATGACGTCGGCCCAGCGCTTCGACGGCTCCACGAACTGCATGTGCATGGGCCGCACGCTCTCCTCGTACTGACGGATGATGCTGTCCACCGAGCGTCCGCGCTCCACCAGGTCGCGCCGCAGGCGCCGGATGAAGCGCACGTCGGCGTCCGCGTCGATGAACAGCTTGATGTCCATCAGCTCGCGCAGCTCGGCGTCGGTGAAGATGAGGATGCCCTCGAGCACGATGATGAGGTGCTCGCCGATGTGGCGGGTCTCGTCCAGACGGCGGTGGTCGGTGTAGTCGTAGATGGGCTGTTCGATCGATTCCCCCGACAGCAGCTCGCGGATGTGGCGCGTGAGCAGTCCGTTGTCGAAGGCGTCGGGATGATCGAAGTTGCGGGATTCGCGGTCGAGGAAGGGGATGTTCTCGAGGTTCTTGTAGTAGGAGTCCTGGTCGATGATGACGACTCTTCCGGACCCCAGGTCGCGCACGATGTTCCGCGCGACCAGTGTCTTGCCGGAACCCGACCCCCCGGCGATCCCGATGAGGATTCGTCGCACCATCGGGACCGCAAGTTAGCATCCGGCTCGCGTGGGGGTCAACGAGCCGCCGCCGGCGCCGGGTGGCCGGACTGGCGCGTCAGGGCTTCGGCAAGAGGAGCAGGGTCGCCCGGTGCCTCGGATCCCGCAGCCAGTTCGCCCAGAAGGCGAACTCCGGCGACACGCCGACGTCGAAGCGGCGGCGGTATTCGGCCCAGAACACCTCGTTCCCCCAGAGCGCCTGGGAGGCGAGCGAGGTGCAGAGGAAGGTGAGCGCCGCCGGGTCGCGCCGCACGCCGTCGAGGAGCGCCCGGGGCATCGGCCCGCCCATCATCCAGAGCAGGTTGTGGCGGATGCTGCCGTAGTTCTCGCGTTCGATGATCCCGGCGCGCAGCTCCTCGACGGCCCCTTGCAGGACCCCCTCGGTGCTCCGGGGGTCGGGGGCTGACAGCGGGAGGGTGGGCGGGTAGAAGCGCGCGAAGCCGGGATCCTCCAGCAGCGAGTACTGGAAGCGCGTGGTGAGCGGGGCGGCGGGCGGGCCCCAGGACTGCTTGACGAACCCGCCCAGCACGAGCAGGGCCATGTGGAACGACGGGTGGAGGGTGTCCGAGAGCGCCGGCGCCATGAGGCCCACGACGGCCACCGGCGCGTCCGTTCCGGACGGTCTGCGAACGACCGTGACCGAGTCGAGACGCGAAGCCGGGAGGGCGGGGAGGCGCTCGCCCGCGGGCAGGGCGCCGAACTCGCTGTCGATGATAGATCGCAGGTCCAGGCCCGAGAGGTCGCCGGCCAGCACGAGCACGCCGTTCGCCGGGACGTAGGCCCGGGCGATGGCCTGCTGCACGCTGGCGGGTGTCTCGCGGTCCAGGCCCCTGGCCGCGGCCAGCGCGGCGATGGCCTCCTGGTCCAGGCCGCGGGCATACTCGCGCACCTGCCAGTAGAGGGTCTGGTCCGCGGTGCCGGAGTATCTCTCTCCCAGCGTCCGGCGCACCGTCACGAGCGCGGCTTGAAGGTCTGCGTCCGTCACCGTCACCCCGCGCATCCGCCCGGCGATCTGGTGCAGCACCCCGGGGAATTGAGCGGTCGTGGCGGTCTCGCTGAACAGGGTCTGGCGGCGGCTCACGCGCATGCTCCAGCCCTGCGGCCGAAGGCTCTCCATCTCGTCGCGCGTGCGCTCGGGAGTGTCGCCTGCCGGGGCGGTGAAGGCCACCTCGGCCAGCAGCGAAGCCAGTCCGGGCCGGTCGGCGGGATCGTGATCCTGCCCGATACGGTAGCCCCAGGCGATGGAGATCGCGCGGGCGCCGGACACGTCGCGCGCCACGACCTCGAGGCCGTTGGGCAGCGTCCAGCGCTCCACGGTCGTGCCGTCCTCGAGCGGGAGAGGCTCGGCCAGGGTGGTCCGCGCCGCGAACAGCGCGCACAGGATCAGCAGGGTGCGGATCGCATTTCGGCTCACTTGGACTCCTCGGCTGGGACGGCCCGGGCCGCCAGGACGATCGTGGACGCGTCCCCATTCTAGAGGCTCGGGGCGCATCGCGCATCCCGGGCGGGGATCCGCGGCCGCCCCTGGTACGCGTCCGGTGTCGCGCGCCAGGCCGCGCCGTGCGCTTGACCCCTCCGGTCGCGCTCCCTAGACTCGCGTTCCCATGCACGAATACGACGAGTCCGAGGTCCGCCGCCTGGTACGCGAGGCCGTGGACCGCTCGCTGGGCCCGGTGCCCGCCCCCGCCGCGCGACCTGCGAGCCCCGCGAGCCCGTCCCCCTCGATCCGCCGGGTCGCCCTCGGCTCCGATCATGGCGGATTCGAGCTCAAGGAGGTGCTCCGTCAGTACATCGCGGAGGAGCTGGGCTGGGAGGTCCACGACTGCGGCACGCACTCCACCGACACGGTGGACTATCCCGACTACGCCGCCGCGGTGGCACGCGAGGTCGCGGCCGGCCGTTGCAGCCTCGGCATCGTGGTGGACGCGGCGGGCATCGGCTCGGCGATGGCGGCGAACAAGATCGCCGGCGTGCGCTGTGCCGTGGGCCACGACGACCGCACCGTGCTCAACAGTCGCGAGCACAACGACGCCAACATGCTCTCGCTCGGCGCGCGCATCGTGAACCGCGGGCTCGCGCAGCGGCTCGCGCGCCTGTTCCTCACGACTCCCTTCGCCGGCGGTCGCCACGAGCGCCGGGTGCAGAAGATCATGGCGCTCGAGCGCGGCTCCGGCCGGTAGCGGCGCCCCGGACCCGACACCCCGACCCCCCGAGGCCCATGCGAATCACCGAGCGAGTCATCCGGCGGCTGCCCAAGACCGACCTGCACTGCCACCTCGACGGCTGCCTGCGCCCGAGCACCGTCCTCGAGCTGGCCCAGGCGCAGGACGTGAAGCTCCCGACCTACAGCCTGACGCAGCTGACCAAGGTGCTGAAGGCGGGCAAGCGCACGCGCAATCTCGGTGAGTACCTCAAGATCTTCGACCTCACGCTGGCCGTGATGCAGGAGAAGGAGGCGCTCTACCGGATCGCCTACGAGCTGGCCGAGGACGCCGCTGCGGAGAACGTCTGCCACCTCGAGGTGCGCTATTCGCCGATCCTGCACCGCAAGCGGAAGCTCAGCTTCGAGGACATCGTGGACACGGTCATCGCCGGTCTGCACGACGCGGGCAGCAAGTTCGGCATGACCACGGGCGTGATCATCTGCGGGATCCGCTCGATGGACCCGAAGTTCTCGCTGGCGCTGGCCGAGCTGGCCGTGGCCTACAAGGGCAAGGGCGTGCTGGCCTTCGATCTGGCGGGGCAGGAGAAGGACTATCCGGCCAAGGCGCACCGCGCGGCGTTCGAGCTGATCCTGAAGAACAACATCAACTCGACCGTGCACGCGGGCGAGGCGTTCGGCCCGGCCTCGATCTCGCAGGCGCTCCACTACTGCGGGGCGCACCGCATCGGGCACGGCACGCTGCTGCTCCAGGACCGCGACCTGATGCAGTACGTCAACGACCACCGCATCCCGCTCGAGATGTGCCTGACCTCGAACCTGCAGACCGGCGCGGTGCAGAACATCAAGGAGCATCCGCTCGGCATGTACTTCCGCCAGGGCCTGCGCGTCACGGTGAACACCGACAACCGGCTCATGTCGGACACCACCGTGACGGACGAGATCAAGCTCGCAGCCAGCGCGTTCCGCCTCAGTCCTTACGAGGTCAAGCGGCTCATCATCAACGGCTTCAAGAGCTCCTTCCTGCCCTACGCCGCCAAGGCGCGCCGTCTGCGCGAGGTGAACCTCGAGACGGACCGGATCTTCATGGAGGAGTTCCCGGACGAGTACGATCGGCGCCTGACGAGCTTCTGAGGGCTCCCGCTCGCGGGCCCGGTGCGCCCGGCCCGCCGGGGAGTCTGAACCGGCCAGGGCCGAGCAAGGCGCCATACGCTCGGCCCTGGCCGGTTCAGACTCCCCGACTACGCTTGCCGGGTGACAGAGCCAGCCGAACCCTCCGCACGCCGAAGAGCTGAGCCCCTGCCATACGGGAAGGTCGAGCGTACGGCGCCTTGCTCGGCCTTCCCGTATGGCAGGGGCTCAGCGGGCCTCTTCCGGGCACTCTGCGGCGCGTCCGCGGCTCAGCGGGGCGATCCCGGGCACTTCGGAGCTGCGTCCGCGGCTCAGCGGCCGAACAGCAGGAACCCGTTGGCGAAGTACCAGATCCCGATCGAGCCGGACACGAGGCCGAGCAGCCAGAGCGGTTTCTTCTTGAGCAGCGCGGCCACGGACGAGAGCAGGATGGCGACCTGCAGGTAGATGACCGCCATCCCGAAGGTCTGGGAGTGTACGGTCGCGTCGTCGCGCACGGCCTCGAAGCGCTTCGCCTCGGCCTGGATCTCCGCCTTCTCCTTCTCGTAGCGCGCGAGCTTCTCGCGATAGCCAGCGAGGCGCTTCTCGACCTGGTCCCGCACCGCCACCGTCCGCCGTCCGCCGTCCGCCTGCTGTCCCAGCTCGAGCTCCTCCTTCTGGATCTCGTAGAGGTAGCCCTTGATGCTCTTGGACTGGTAGTAGGCCCACTGGTTGGCGGCCTTCGTCTGGCTGAGCACGGAGCGCGTCGAGTACGAGCCGCCCTTGAAGGTCGAGAGCGTGGCGCACACCGCCAGGATCACGGTGGTGAGCGCCAGCCAGTTGAGCCAGGGTTCCTTCTTCTCGTCGGCCATGGGTCCGTTCCTGGCTAGGTCCGCGCGACGGCGTCGGCCCAGCGGTTGAAAAGCCGCAGCGCGCGGTCGGCGGTGCGGAAGGTGGGCACGCCGCCCTGCTCGAGCACGGCGGCCATCGGGTCGTAGAGGTCGCCGGCGTCCACCACCGCGACCCAGGGCTTGGTGGTCGCGTGATAGAGCCGCACCAGGCGGTTCGCGATCGAGTCCTCGCGGGTCAGGTCCTCGCCGTGGGCCCCGCCCTTCACCAGCGTGTTGAGCGCCATGGTCATGGGCACGCAGCCGACTAGTCCCGCGTCCACGCCCTCGTCGGCCAGCACGGCCCGCGCGATCTCCTCGTAGTCGCCGTCGCCGACGATGGGCGTGAGGTCCATCGGGTCCTGCACGCTGACGATCTCGGCGATGCGCGCGCGCTTCAGCACCTCGCCGAGCGCGCCGACCGTGGCGGGGGAGAAGCCGGCGAGCGTGAACGCGCCCAGGTTGTCGGCGATGGCCACGCACTCGAAGCCGGCGTTGGAGAGCGCGCCGAGCCGCCGTCCCGCGGGGCGCCGTCTGCCGAGCGCGACGAACAGGCGCACCAGGTCCTCGAAGTCCTCGAGCGTGTCGGCCAGCACGATGCCCGCGGCCCCGGCCAGTCGCCGGGTCACCGCGTAGTCGCCGGCGACCGAGGCGGTGTGGCTCGCGGCCGCGGCTGCGCCGGCGCTGGTGCGCCCGGCGCGGTAGAGGATGACCGTGCGCCCGCCCGCCACGATCCGGCGCGCGGTCTCGAGGAAGCGCAGCCCGTCGAGCGGGCGGAAGCCCTCGAGGTAGACGGCGAAGATCTCGACCGCCGGGTCGTCCTGGAGGAAGTCCAGGTAGTCGGCCGCGGTCAGGTCCATCTGGTTGCCGATGGTCAGGATGACGCGCGGATTCAGCGTCGCGAGCTTGTTCGCCTTCGAGACCGCGAAGGCGCCGCTGCCGGCGATGAACGCCACCGGGCTCTCGGCGCCGCGCCCGAGCGGCAGCTTGTGGTCGGGGATGAAGAGCGTGTTGTAGCGCCCCGGCACCGAGCGCACGCCCAGGCAGTTGCCGCCGTTGATGACGGGGCCGCCCCAGGCGGTGGCGCGCGAGTCGGCGATGGCCTGGCGCATGCGGGCGACCAGCGGCTCGCTGCCGGACTTCTCCTCGAGCCCCCCCGGGATGAGGATGACGCTCTCGGCGCGCTGGCCCTCGGCGATCGCGGCGATGGCCTCGGGGGCCTGCGCGGCGGAGATGCTGAGGATGAGCAGGTCCTGCCGCGCGGGCAGGGCCTCGAGCGACGGCACGCACTTCACCCCGTCGATCTGCTCGCTGCCCGGCTTGACGATGGTGATGTCCGCGGCGGGGAAGCCGTCGGCGAGCAGATTGCGCAGGATCTGCCGCCCGGGGTTCATGCCTTTCTCCGACACGCCCATCACCGCGGCGGTGCGCGGCTGCAGCAGCCGCCCGATCTTCGCCACCGGGCGCGCCGCCGGCAGGACGGGCGCGGGCGGCCCGAGCTTGAGCAGGGCGTCGAGCGCGACGAAGCGCCCGTCGGCGAGCACCAGCGGGTTGACCTCGAACTCGGCGATCGGGTCGGGCACGAACGCCACGGCCAGTTCGAGGAAGCGGCCGACGATCTCCGCGAGCCGGGCCAGCGGCACGAGCGCCGGGCGGCCGCGTCGCGGCTCGGTCACGAGCCGCACGACCGCCACCCTCGAGAGTGCGCGCTCGATCTCCCCGGCGCCGGTGAGAGCGGGCGAGAGCAGCGCGAGCGAGCGGTCCTCGCGGATGCTCTGCGCCAGGAACTCGGTGTGGATGCCGCCCGCGCCCAGCGTGACGACCGGGCCGAAGTCGGCGGTCCAGCGCATGCCGAGCAGCAGCTCGTGGCCGGGCTCCGCTTGGTGGGGGACGAATTCCATCAGCAGGAAGCCGTCCACGTCCTGCCCGGCGAAGCGCTGTTCCATCCCGGCGAGGCCGGCGCGCAGGGCGTCGGGCGTGTTGTCGAGGATGGCGACGCCGCTGGCCTCGGTCTTGTGGAGGATCCCCGGCGAGACCACCTTGAGCACCGCGCGCGCGCCGGGGAAGGGCGGCGATCCCAGGCGCGCCGCATCCGCCGACCCCGCGAGCAGGATCCGCCGCGGGACGGGGATGCCGGCGGCCTCGAGCAGGTCCATGCCCTCGGGCTCGGTCAGCACGCCCGCGGCGCGATGGCGGGCGTTCGCGAGCAGGCTCGCGATCCGTGGCCGGTCGAGGCTCACGCGGAGACCCTCCAGCCCGCCTCGAAGGCGGCGAAGTTCATCTCCAGCGCTCGCTCGCCCTTCGCCTCGAAGGTCTGACGGATGGCGCCGTCGAACGACTCGCGCCGGAGCGGCAGCAGGTGCGCCGCGGCGCCGACCATGACGGTGTTCCTGCTCAGCACGTCGCCGGCCTCGCGCGCGAGACGCTCGGCCTCGACCAGCACGGCGCGCGGCAGGCGCCGCAGCCGGGCGAGGATCTCCTCCTTCGGCGGGTAGTCCGGGATGTTGATGAACGGATCCACCGACGTGACCACGGTGGCGGTGGGCGAGAGGTACGCCAGGTAGCGCAGGCTCTCGAGCGGCTCCATCGAGAGGATCAGGTCGGCCGTGCCGAGCGGGATCAGGTCGCTCGCGATGACCTGGTCGGAGAGCCGCAGGTGGGAGAGCACCGCGCCGCCGCGTTGCGCCATCCCGTGCACCTCGGACTGCTTGACGTGAAGGCCCTCGGCCACGGCGGCCCGGCCGATCAACGCGGCCAGCGACAGCACGCCCTGCCCCCCCACACCCGCCAGCATGATGTCGATCTTCATGACGGCTTCACCTCCACGAGCTTGCGCCTGCGGCGCGCGGTCTCCAGGCACTCGCGCACGGCGATCACCACCGACAGGCCCGGGTGCGCGAACTCGCCGCGCAGCAGCTCGGCGATCTGCGGCACCCGGCGCGGCAGGACCTCGACCACGTGCAGGTGTCCGGGATCCACGCCCAGCCCCAGCACGATGTCCTTCAGGCGCGCCGACGGCGCGATGGACTCCTGCCCGCCGGTCATGGCCGTGGTCTCGTTGTCGAGGATGATCAATGTCATGTCGGCGTCCTCGTGCACCGCGTCGAGCAGTGGCGTGAGTCCCGAATGCAGGAACGTGCTGTCCCCGATGACCGCCACGGCCGGGCGGAAGCCGGCCTCGGAGGCGCCCTTGGCCATGCCCACCGAGGCGCCCATGCAGACGCACGATTCGATGGCGTCGTAGGGCGGCAGGGCGCCCAGCGTGTAGCAGCCGATGTCGGCGGTCACGGTGCTCTGGGCCTGGCCCGCGAGCGCCTGCTTGAGCGCGTGGTACATGTGGCCGTGGGAGCAGCCCTGGCAGAGCTGCGGCGGCCGCGTCGGGAGCGCCAGGTCGCCCGGGTTCGTGAGGGGCCGGGCCGGCAGTCCCAGCGCCGGACGCACGTTGTCGGGCGTCAGTTCGCCCTCGAGCGGCACCTCGCCCGTCAGCTTCCCGAGGATGGGCAGCGGCGTGTCGAGCAGCCCGCGCAGCAGGCGCTCGACCAGCGGATAGCCCTCCTCGAACACCAGCAGCCGCTTCACCTGCCCCGCCAGCCGGCGGATCAGGGCGAGCGGGAGCGGGTAGGCGCCGATGTGCAGGTGCGATGGACGGCTCGCGAG
Organism: Candidatus Eiseniibacteriota bacterium; assembly: GCA_025357055.1. Lineage (GTDB taxonomy): Bacteria > Eisenbacteria > RBG-16-71-46 > RBG-16-71-46 > RBG-16-71-46 > JANXPZ01. Next base: position 45,723 of record JANXPZ010000130.1, read on the forward strand.
TTCGCGCGCGTTCTCCTCGAAGTAGTTGCGCGCCAGTCCGGTGGTGATCACGCCCAGCTCGCGGTCGTCCGGGTTGAGCGTGAGCCGGTTCCAGCGGCAGTCCTCGCTCCAGGCGACCATCTCCTGCTGGCGGCCGAGCAGGTCGTGCCACTGGCGCCGGGCGTGGCTCGGCAGCAGGATCCACGACTGCGGCCGCAGGGCCTTGCGCACCGGGTTCTCGGGCCGCGGCTCGGCGGCCACCTCGATGGCGGTGCGGCTGTGCGCGAGCCGGGTCACCAGCCGCAGCATCACGGGAACGGCGAAACGCTCGGAGAGGTCGAAGGCTGCGGCGGTCATGTCGTAGGCCTCCTGCTGCGTGGCGGGCTCCAGGCACAGGACCCGCGCGAAATCGGCGTAGAAGCGGCTGTCCTGCTCGTTCTGCGAGGAGTGCATGCCCGGGTCGTCGGCGACCGCGACCACCAGCCCGCCGTGCGTGCCCACCAGCGCCGCGTTGACGAACGGGTCGGCGGCGACGTTGAGGCCGACGTGCTTCATCGAGACCAGTGCCCGCCGGCCGACGAAGCAGGCGCCGAGCGCCTCCTCCATCGCGGTCTTCTCGTTGGCGCACCAGGCCGCGAACGGGCGGCCGTGCCTGCGGCGGAACTCGAGCAGGTACTCGAGGATCTCGGTCGCTGGCGTGCCCGGATAGGCGTACGCCGAGGACACCCCGGCGTGCACCGCGCCGAGCGCGACACATTCGTCTCCCAACAGGATCCTGCGGGGCATGGAACCTCCGAGCGGGTGTCGCAGGGTCCGCCGTGCTCGCCGGCCCGCGCTGCCGGCCGCGGAATGCCGCAGCGCAAGCGGACGAGACCACTCACGGACCCCCGGTGGATCGACCGCGGTATCCTAACGGACCGGGGACGCCAGCAGAAGGAGCCGGGCGGGCGGGTTCGCGGCCGGGGCGCACCCCGACTGGCTCGAGGGGCCGTCTTATGGGGCCCGCGGGCCCGTGGTATCCTCACGGACGGCTCGAGTTCATCCGTTCACCATGCGTCCGCATCCCCGTCGGGGACCCGGGCATGCATCCGTCGATCCGTCTTGCGGGGACCGGTCCCATGGCATCACGCGCGTTCTCTTCGTTCCGCGTCTCGCGGAGTGCCGCCCCGGCGCTGGCCGTGCTCGCGGCCCTGACCTGGCTGGTGGCCGGCGTGTCGCCGGCGTTCGCGCTGAAGGTGGCGACCTGGAACCTCACCGGCTACCCGCCCGCGGACATCTCCACGCGGCAGCCCCACCTGCGCATCGTGCTCGCCGCGCTCGATCCCGACGTCATCGCCGTGCAGGAACTCGCGACCGCGGCCGGGCGCGATTCATTCCTCACCAACGTGCTCAACGTCGTGCAGCCCGGGCAGTGGTCGGCGACGAACTACTTCGCCACCTGCCAGAGTGCCATCTTCTACAAACCGGCGAAGGCCACGCTCACCTTCGGGGGCTCCGCGATCCCCACCGGCGGGCCGCGGGACGTGCTCGCCGTGCGGCTCAGGCACGCGGGCTACGCGTCGAAGCTGGCGGAGATCCGGCTCTACTCGGTCCACTTCAAGGCGGGCGATGTCGCGGCCGACGTCACGGCCCGCGCTCTCGAGTGCGCGAGTCTGCGGAACAACATGAATTCCGCGACCACCGCCGTGACGTCCAACTACCTGGTCTGCGGGGACACGAACGTCTACGGGAGCACCGAGGGCGGCTACCAGCGGCTCACCGAGAGCCAGGCCGACAACGACGGCCGCTGCTTCGACCCGCTGACGATGCCCGGGACGTGGAACCAGTACGCCTACGCCGCGTACCACACGCAGTCGACCTGCAGCAGCGGCTGCCCGGCCGGCTGGGCCGGCGGCGGCCTGGATGACCGTTTCGACCTGTTCCTCACCTCACCCACGCTGCAGGACGGCGAGGGGCTGGACCTGGTCCCGGGTGGCTACGTCGCGTACGGCAACGACGCCCAGCACTACAATGCGAGCATCAACGGGGGCGTCAACTACGCCGTGGGCATGGACGTCGCCACCGCGCTGTTCTTCTCGTCCGACCACCTGCCGGTGATGGTGACGCTCCAGGCGCCGGCGAAGGTGCTGGCCGCCTCGAGGCTCGATTTCGGCACGGTCATCGTGGGCGCGACCGCGGAGCAGCCGCTCACCGTGACGAACGGGGCGGCCGTGCCGGCGGACGAACTCAGCTACTCGCTCGTGGCGCCCGCGGGCTTTGCGGCTCCCGCCGGCCCGTTCGCCGCGAACGCGGGCGCGGCCGGCAACGTCCACGCCGCCTCCATGGTCACCACCGATCCCGGCGTGAAGAACGGCGTCCTGACCGTGTCCTGCGACGATCCGGACTCGACGGCGAAGCCGACGCAGCTCTCGGGCACGGTGCTGGCGCACGCCGCGGCGTCGCTCGACTCCGCGAACGTCACGACCCAGGCCACCCTCGATTTCGGCACGCACGCCCCGGGCGACTTCGCCGATCTTCCGGTGAGGGTCCACAACGCCGGGTGGGGCGCCCTGCAGGCGAAGCTCGAGCTGACCGGCGGGGTCATCAGCGGCGGGAACGGCCGCTTCTCGATGGTGGGCGGCTTCGAGCCGGCGGAGATCGCGGGTGTCGCACGCGCCTACGCCCTGCGCTTCGACGGCGCCGGCGCCACCGCCGACTCGCTCTACGAGGCCACGCTGGTCCTCTCCGGAACCGATGAGCCGCTTCCCGGCGCCTCGCCCGCGGCCGACCTCGTCGTGACGCTGCGCGCGCGCACGCTGCCGGGCGACACGGGCGTGGTCACCCCGCTCCCCGAGCGGATCGCGTTCCATCCGCCGAGCCCGAACCCGTTCCGCGGGACGACCACGCTGCGGTTCGACCTGCAGCGCGAGGCCGAAGTCTCGCTCGAGCTGTTCGACCTCTCGGGCCGGCGCGTGGCCACCATCCTGAAGGGGACTCAGCCGGCGGGCAGGCACGAGCTGCCGTGGAGTCCGGTGGCGCTGGGCCGCGGCCCGCTCCAAGCGGGGCTCTACTTCGTGAACTTCCGCACGGGCGGCTTCAGCCAGACCCGGCGGGTCGTGCTGGTGCCGTGACGGGGGCGGAGCTCCCGGTCGCATTCGGCGAGAGCATGGCGGAATCGCGGGGAGACAACGAGTGAACCCCTTTGACAACGTCCTGTCGGGGAGGGTAGGGTACAGGCACTTTGAATTCACTCCCTATGCATAGAGCCGCGTTCGTTCCCGTCCTCGCCTCCCTTTTCCTGACGTTCTGCGCTTCTTCCGCGCTCGCGCAGGCGAAGGGCAGTATTTCCGGCCGGGTCGTGGACCAGAGGACGAACCACGCCATCCCCTTCGCCAACGTGGCCGTGGTCGGCGCGCAGCGCGGCGGGCTCACGGACTCCGAAGGCCAGTACCTGCTCACGGGCATCCCCGTCGGGACCTACGAGCTGAGCGTGCGCTTCCTCGGCTACCGCCCCGGAAACCGGACCGGCGTGATCGTCACGGCCGGCAAGTCCGTGGTCGTCAATTTCGAGCTCTCCGAGGTCGTGGTGCAGGAGGTGAAGACGGTCGAAGTGACCGCCGAGCGCCGCCTGGTCGAGGTCAAGCAGGGCACCACGGTCCGCAGCACCAACGCCAGCGAGATCCGCAACCTGCCGGTCCAGACCATCGGGGACGTCCTGCAGCGGCAGGCCGGCATCAGCACCGAGGGGGACCAGATCCACATCCGTGGCGGGCGCGCCGACGAGACGGTCTTCGTCATCAACGGCGTCACCAACCGCGATCTCGTGACCGGGCAGTCCACGGCCGGCCAGATCAACGCCCGCTCGGTCGCCGAGGTGAACGTCGCCACCGGCGCCTACGACGTGCGCTACGGGAACGCGCTCTCCGGCGTGGTCGAGGTCAAGCTGAAGGAAGGTGGAGACCAGATGACGGGGGGCATCACGACGACGGCGGGAAGCTATGGCGGCCGCGCGTTCCAGCTCGTGGTCGGCGGCCCCGACCCGGTCTGGAGCCCGCTGCTGCACCTCGCCGGTCTGCCGGGCAAGGTGACGTCGATCCTCGACTTCTCGTGCAGCCTGTACGACACCCGCTACCGCTACCTGAGCCCGGTGAAGAACGATTTCTACTCGAACACCATCGAGCCGGTCTTCGTCCCTTCCGAGACCTACCGGCTCACGTCGAGCTACGAGGACAGCTTCCTCGGCCGGCGCTTCAAGTACGGGGACATGTTCGGGCCCTCCGCGGACAACCGCTGGGCGCTGCGCTACGGCCTGACCTGGAAGCCGAGCGTCCGCGACAAGTGGGAGATGGATTTCTCGAAGCGCATCGCGATCGACCAGGGCTTCAGCCGCACGTTCATCACGGCCACCGGCGACCAGGGCGATCCGACCTACCCGTGGCGCTGGGCGCACCGGATCCAGCACGCGCCGACGATCTTCGAGGACAACGTCCAGAGCTCGGTGTCCTGGCGGCGGTCCCTGGACGCCACCGGCTTCACGGAGCTGCACTTCTCGCGGTACTTCTTCGCCCAGCGCCAGGACGTGATGGGCAAGATGTGGTGGGACTTCCAGGGCGACACCAGTCTCTACCAGGCGCCGGACGACCTCGTCTTCCCCCGTGGCGACCCGCGCCGCTCGGACTATTTCTACGACACCGGCGACAACAACACCTGGCAGGACCGCCGCACGACCACCTACCAGCTCCAGGGCAACTACCTGCAGCGCTTCAAGCGGCACGAGGTGGAACTGGGCTTCGACCACCAGTCCCAGTCGGTCCAGTACGTGACCATCGAGGACCCCTGGACCGAGGACCAGAACCGTCTGGGCGCGGCCCACGACGTGTGGTCCGTGCATCCGTGGGTGGGGAACCTCTACGCGCGTGACCGGCTCGACTACGAGGGGTTCACCGGCAACGTCGGGATCCGGGCCGATTACTGGTTCCTGGGCCGCGAGGCCGAGGCCGCCATCGCGGACCCCACCAACCCGAACCTGACCTCCGAGACCCGGGAGCTGTTCTACGACGAGACGCGCTCGTTCTTCGGCCGGCGCTACAAGCTGAAGCTGTCGCCGCGCGTGATCGTGGCCCACCCGATCACCCAGAACAGCAGCTTCTTCTTCAACTACGGGCAGTTCACCCAGAACCCGTCGTACCGCTACGTCTACTCGCGGCTCACCTCGATCTCGAGCGAGTCGTTCCCGCTGCTGGGGAACCCCAACCTCAATCCGCAGGTCTCGGTCAACTACGAGCTCGGCGCCAAGCACATGTTCCTGCCCACCGCCGCCGCCAACCTGACCTTCTTCGTCAAGGACACCTACGACTACCCGGCCTCGACCCTGTTCACCGGAGGCGAGGCTGCCGCCGGAGAGGTCCCGAAGCCCGTCTTCGTGTATCTGAACGGGCACTTCGCCCGGTCGCGGGGGTTCGAGCTCGAGATCGAGAAGCGGCGCAGCCACAACTGGTCGGGCAAGATCATCTACACCTACCAGCAGACCAAGGGGAAGAGCAGCGATCCCAACGAGCAGAAGATCGTCCAGCAGACCGGCGGCAACGCCGCCGACACCCGGCTCTCCGAGACCTTCGTGTCCTGGAACCGGCCGCACAAGCTCGCGGTCATCTTCGACGCGCGCTTCGACAAGACGGCCCCCTGGAGCTGGGTGCGGAACAGCGGGCTGAACCTCTACATCCAGGGCTATTCCGGACGCTCCTACACGCCCCAGGACACGCTCACCACGCAGGCGGGCGAGCCCAACTCGAAGAACGGGCCGTTCCAGATCACCACGGACCTGCGCATGAACCGGTCGCTGCACATGTTCTCGAAGCGTCTCGACCTCAGCGTGGTCGGCATCAACATCTTCAGCAACCGGCTCATCAGCCGCATCGATCCCATGACCGGCCGGGGCCGGGTGTGGGGTGTCGGGTCGTACAATCCGCAGAATCCGGGCTTCCCGCAGGACCCCGTCTCGGTCGCCTATCTCAAGCAGTCCACCACCGACGATCCATCCAACTACGGTGACGGCGTCCAGTGGAGATTCTCGCTCGACTATGACTTCTAACCTGAAGAGAGCCGCTTCGGCGCTGGGGATCGCGGGCCTCCTGCTCGGCGTGGGGGTCGCGCATGCCCAGTTCGATCTGGGCAGCCAGCGCGCGGGCACGTCCTCGGGAGCGTTCCTGAAGATCGGCGTGGGGGCACGGGCCGTGGGCATGGGGGAGGCCTTCGTCGCGGTGGCGAACGACCCCTCCACGATCGTCTGGAACCCCGCCGGGCTTGCGTCCATCCTTCGCCAGGAAGTGCAATTCTCGCACGCGGCGTGGCCGGGCGACATCACGTACGACTACCTCGTCTACGTGATGCCGTCGCGCCGCCTGGGCGGCTCGCTCGCGATCCAGCTGGGCATGCTCGGGACGCAGATGGACCAGACCGACGAGTACCATCCCTTCGGCACGGGGACCACCTTCTCCTACAGCGATTTCGTGGCGGGTGTGGCCTACGGGCGGCGCTGGACGGACAAGCTCCTGATCGGCGCCGGGATCAAGTACGTGCGCGAGGACCTCGGCTCCCAGGTCGGCGGGCCGGTCAGTTCGACCACGCTGGTGGACCTTGGCTCGATCTACTACCTGGGCTACGGCAGCGTGCGGATCGCGACCTCGCTCAGCAACTTCGGGCCCGAGATGGCCCCCGGCGGCACGTACCTTTCCCCGTACTCGGGGGAGACGCGCAGCTACGACGGCTTCGACCCGCCCATCCAGTTCCGCTACGGGCTCGCGTTCGAGGCGTTCGAGAATCCGCGACAGCGGCTCACGGTCTCGACCGAGATCCTGCAGCCCGCCGACAACTCGCAGCGCATCAAGGCCGGGCTCGAGTGGGTCTGGCAGCGGCGTTTCGCGCTGCGCAGCGGGTACAACTTCAACGCCGACGTCATGCGCTTCTCCGCCGGGGCCGGGGTCGTGCTCCCGATGAGCCTGACGCAGGGCTCGTTCGACTACACCTTCACCGACGGTGGCCCGCTGGGCAGCGTGAACCGCATGTCGCTCGGGTTCCGGTTCTGATGGCCGCCCGCGCACGCCATCGGCTGGCACTCGCCCTGCTCGCGGCGGCCGCCCTCGGGGGGCTGGCCGTCGGGTGCGGCACGACGTTCAAGCTTCCCACCGAGATCCGCGGGAGCAGCAGCACCGCCCAACAGGGCACGTATCAGAAGATCGACACCTGGCGCGGGATGACCAACATCCAGGACATCCTGCTCACCTCGGGCGGCGAGCTGTTCATGGTCTTCCAGGATCCCCTGACCCGGACCGGCCAGGTGCGCCAGTTCCCGCAGTCGAACAAGGTGCCGCTCTCCACGAACTTCCCGGGACTGCTCAATCCCACCGCCATCTGTTCCGGGGCGAACCGGGTCTTCGTGCTGGACCAGGGCGACACGAGCGCCGCGCGCATCACTCTCCCGGACTCGTGTCAGTACGTCGCGGAGCTCAACGCGGACGTGGATTCGACCAGGCTGCCGCTCTATGGTTTCAAGCGGCCGATCGCGAACATCGCGGCCTACTGGCACGTGCGCGAGTACCTGCTGGACGGGACCCCGGTGGACGCCTTCACCGACACGAGCTTCGCGTGGGTCAACGGAGTGGCGGCCGACGCCCTGGGCCGGGTCTATGTGTCGGGTGTGATCCTCTACGCCAGCGTGGACCCCTTCCAGAGTGCGGTGACATACATCGACTTTCGCTCGCGGATCCGGCGCTACGTGCGTGGGACCGGAGACCGCTTCGTGGTCGGCGGCCAGTGGCGCCGGGATCCGACGTACGTGATCCTCGATGGCACCGGGTTCGGCTCGACCAAGGACCCGCGCGGGATGCAGTGGGCCGACGCGCAGGGCCCGGCACTCACCTTCGCCGACCGGGGCAACGATCAGGTGCAGAAGTTCGGTGACCCCGCCGGAGGTGCCTCGTCGTACAAGCTGGACTTCGGCGGATCGGGGCCGGACAGCATGCTGCTCTCGCAGCCGGTCGACGTGGCCGTGGACTCCGCGGGCTACCTCTACATGGTGGATGCCGGGAACTCGCGGGTGCTGCGTTACGATCCCGACGGCAGATTCGTCCAGCGGGTGGACTGGAACGTGGGAGAGGTCCTGGTCCCGCTCACGGGCCCGGTGTCCGTCGCGGCGGACAACCGGCAGGTGTACATCGCCAATCGCGGCGCTGCCGAGGTGCTGCGTTACCGGAGGCGGGATTGAGAAGAGCGATGAGTCTGGCGGTGGCCCTGGTGCTGTGGACGAGTGTGGCCGCGGCGGTGGAGCGTGAGCCCGCGCCCGCGCTGGGCCCCTCTTCCGTCTTCGAGCGCATCGTCCCCGACTCGGCCCGGTTCGACCAGGAGATCCAGGCGGGGAACGCGATCGCGATGACCATGACCAACTACGGCTTCTACGGCAACAACTTCTTCCGGCGCGAGGCGTCCTTCGAGTACCCGACCAACCGGGGCTACGAGCACCTGGTCCGCGGGGGGCTGTGGATCGGGGCGCAGGCCACGGACGAACACGGCGAGTTCACCGGCGTGGCGTGCGGCGCCGTGGACGCTAACCAGGGGCCGAACAGCACCCTGGCGAGCGAGTTTACGCCGTCCGGGCTGGACATCCTCAAGCGGTCCACGCTGTCCACGAGCCCGTTCTACGATCCCCTTCGGGCGATCAGCGAACTGGACTTCGTCTCGGGTTTCAACGATTTCAGCCCCGTTGTCGTGGCCGGCGGCGAAGCCCATCGCCCCATGAACATCGAAGTCCAGCATGAGACCTACCAGTGGAACTTCGCTGAATTCGCGAACATCCTCTTCGTGCACCTGAAGGTGACCAACCGCGGTCCGCTGCTCAAGAACATGTATGTCGGCTTCTACGCCGAGCTGGCGAGCGGCTGCAAGAAGTGCTACGTGAACTGGCCTCCCGGCGCGAGTGATGCCGGCGGCATGGGGGGCTACTACGACAAGAAGTGGATCGCCTTCGACGACTCGCTGGGCCTGATGCGCGAGCATTACTGCGCGGGCTTCGCGGCGCCTCCGGCGGACCCGGTGAGCGGCTGCGCCGCCCACATCGAGCCGTACTGGGTGGGGATCAAGCACCTGGGCACGCGCGGCCTGGCAGAGGACACGACGACCCGCAAGCTCTCGTTCTCGGCGTGGAGCTGGCTGCCCGGCAGCCCCTTCCGCGACGAGGATGTCGAGCGTTACGCGCTCATGAGCACGGGGCTCATCCAGCCGATCGCCGGGGACTCCCTGATGCCGAGGACCGGCGATCCAGTCACGATCTTCAGTGTCGGGCCGTTCCCGCTGATCTATCGGGACAGCACCGTCACCGTGGATTTCGCCTTCGTGGGGGGCTCGGGGGGCGCGGGAGGCGCCGATCCACGCGGCATCCAACTCAACTCGAAGTTCGCGCAGTTCGCCTACGACCACAACTACGTCCTGCCGGTCCCGCCCCCTTCGCCGCGCTTCGAGGTGGTCGCGCGGGAGCAGGCGCTCGATTTCTACTGGGACAACGAGTCGCAGAGCGCCTACGACGTGACGAGCCAGCCTCCCAACGACTTCCAAGGATACCGGGTGTACATCGGTGAGGATCCGGACACCATGGCGTTGGTCGCCCAGTTCGACGTCGCCGGCGACACCGCCAGCTTCAACACCGGCTTCGACGCGATCACCATCGCCCCGACACTCGTGGACACCCTGACGGCGAACTACAAGTTCACGGTCCGCGGGCTGAAGGACGGGTTCAAGTACTACTGCGCCGTGACCGCCTTCGACCTTGGAAATAGCCAGATCACCTCGCTCGAGAGTGGCCGGTCCCAGAACCAGCGCATCGCCATACCGGGAACCCAGCCGGGTGAGCGGCCGGATTCGAAGCCGACGGTCTTCCCGAATCCCTACCGGGTCGAGGCCCGCTGGGACCAGGGGAGCAACGTGCGCGACCACTATCTGTGGTTCGCGAACCTCCCCGAGCGCTGCACGATCCGGATCTACACGCTGGCGGGCGACCTCCTGCTCGAGAAGGAATTCGACGGCGCCACCTACCATGGCGAGGGGGCCCGTGGCATCTACGATCCCTCCGCGTCGCTCGGCAAGCCGACGCTCTCGGGCGCCTCGTTCGGATGGAACCTGATTACGCGCCAGGGGCAGGCCATCGCGACCGGGCTCTACCTGTACTCGGTGGAAGACCACGCATCCGGCAACAAGCGCCACGTCGGCAAGTTCCTGGTGATCAAGTCCGACCGGGAGGGGCAGTGATGCGCGCGCGCGGGATCCTGGCTGCGTCGATCGTGGTCGTCCTGGCCCTCGGTGGGCTCGCCGGCTGCTCGAAGAAGCTGCGTCCGATCCAGAACCTGCCGCCCGAGACCTATGTCTTCATCCAGGGGTCGGTGGACGTCGTGAACCATCGGGTGCACCTGTACTGGTTCGGCACCGACCCCGATGGCAGCGTCGCCAGCTACAAGTATCGCTGGGTCTACCCACCCCCGGCTTCACAGGATCCTGCCTGGGTCACGATCCTCGATGAGCATGGCTCACTGCGCACCGATTCGATGTTCACGGTCTTCACCGGGGACTCGGGGGAGGTGACCCCGCGTTTCGAGATCTACGCCATCGACAACGAGGGCCTGGCCGATCCCACCCCGGCGGTGCAGCGTTTCCTGCTCAGCAACCTCGCCCCGCAGGTGATCTTCACCGACCCGCTGGGGCTCGCGGATTCGACCTACGCCTCCGCCACCGTGAGCTGGACGACCATCGACCCGGACGGCGGCGGGCCGGGCCTGCACTACCGGATCTGGCTGGCCGGCAACGAAGCCAGCTACGACTCGACGAGCGAGCAGACCTTCACCGTTCCGAGTTCCCGTTTTCTCCGTAACGGCGTGTATGAGTCCCGCCGCTGCTCTCTCTACGTGCAGGCGGTGGACGACGGGGGTCGCAGGGGAGAGCCGGTGCTGATGAACTGGTACGTGCGGGCTCCGGCGGCGGTGCTCGAGAACAACCAGGGCCGGCTGCTCATCGTTGATGACCTGCCGCGCACGGGGGCGAACAAGCCGCTGTTCGACGCCTTCTACAAGAGCGTCGCCGATCTGCTTCCGAACGGCAATCTGGACTACGACGTGCTGCGGCTCTATGCCAATCCCAACATCTTCCGCAGCGGACGCGACGTCGCCCAAACCTTCCGGCAGTTCAAGGCGGTGCTCTGGTACCGCGGTGGTGAGACCACCGTCTCGCCGTTGCTCCAGGCATACCAGGACAGCATCGGCGCCTACCTGGATTCGGGTGGGAATCTCTACGTGGACGGTCTCTACCTGACCGAGGGCCTGAACGCTCCAGGCGCCTTCCGCGAGGATTTCGTGAGCCGTTACCTGGGGAGCGCCGGGTTTGTGAATTGCTTCACCAGACTCGGCTCCTCGGGACCCGTGGACTCGACTGCGGGCTGGAGCAATCGCGTCAACAGCCGTTTCCGCTCCTCCCGTTACGGGGAGGCATTCGGCGCCACCGCGTCTCCTTCCGCGCTAGTAAGCACGAGCGGCGGGATACGGGTCTTCGCCGTCGCCGACACCAACTCTGTGGCGCTCTGGGCCATGGACGGCCAGTTGATTCCTGCCAACACGGGCTTCGAAGCGCCTGTCGGGCTAACCGTTCCGCAGGGCACGGGTGGCCGGATCACCGTGCTGAGCATGCCGGTCCGTTACGCCGCCCCCGCGGTGGCCTCCCGCCTCCTGCGGCGGATGCTCCACGACTTCGGGATCGGCATCCCCCTGCCCTGATGGGGCTTGGCAGTCCGCCGCCCGCCCCGCAGTGGCGGGCACGGTCCCTGCCTACGCCGCCCTCTGATGCCGTTTTCAGTTGAGTCCTGGCGCCCCGGTGGTTATAGTTATGCCATTCCTTGTAGTCGGCTCCGGGGACCGTCACTCGGCGTGACAGCCTGGGACGAGCCTGGAGCGACCGGGGAGAGGCCCGCACCCTCGGGATTACACCTGCTGGAGGAGGGACAACGACCGCGAAGCAGTTCATGCCTCCCACACCTCGACCACCGCATCAGGAAAGAGAGGGGTCAAAATGAGTCGCGTTGTTAGAACGCTGTTCGCCGTCACGCTCCTGGCGTTCGTTGCCTCCACTGCCTCCGCTGTAGACACGTATCCGCCGGGGCCGTCCTATCGCTCCTGTCCGGACAGCGTGACCATGTTCCAGGTCCAGCAGGCCGACACCACCCTGAATCCGTGCTACCCCGCCATCGCTGACACGGTTCGCGGCATCAAGGGGATCGTCACCGGCTTCCGGCTCCGTTCCACGGGCCGCATCTACATGCAGAACTCGAACGGGTCCGACTACAACGCGCTCCAGATCTACACCGTCGGGCACACGGAGAGCCAGGGCATCGCCATCGGCGACAGCATCTCGGTCGCCGGCCTCTCGCAGGCGTACCAGGGCGAGAGCCAGGTCCAGGGCACGCTCGGCACTTCGCTGACCGTCCGCAAGATCAGCAGCGGCAATGCGCTCCCGCCCTTCCACGTCGGCACCACGTCCGAATTCAAGTGGGCCCCCGCTGCGGGCGCTGGAAGCGCATTCGCCCATTGCAATCCGTTGGAAGGGGCACTGGTCAGGATCAATGGCCCGCTCAAGGTCGCCCGCGTTCAGGCCGGCGCCGGCCTGTACAGCCCCACCAACTGGCTGCTCGTCAATTCCGGCGGCTCCGCCCCTGGCGACAGCATCGTCGTCGATGGCTACCAGCTCCCGATCCTCAACATCAACGCGCCGCCACTCGGTGCGCAGGTCGACTGGGTCCAGGGCATCCTGCGCCGGGCCACCAACAGCGGCGTCGACTGCTGGCTGGTCTCCCTGCGTGACGTGAACGACCAGCAGGTCGCCTCTCCTCCCGGCCTGTCGGAGGCCTACCCCATCGCTGAGAACCAGATCCGGCTCCACTTCGACAAGAACGTGGACGTTGCGACCGCGCAGAACGCCGCGAACTACACGCTGGGCTCCGCCATCGGCGGCTCCTCCGTGGATCTCGCCACGGTCGTCGGCGGTGCCGGCAACGTCGTGGATCTGACCATCACGGAGACCCTGCCGCGGCTCTCGCTCGAATCGATCCAGGCCGAACAGATCGGCGCGGCGACCTGCCCGACCTGCCTCTCGTCGCAGCAGTCGTCGAGCTTCATCCTCGGCGTGCTCTCGGTCGCCGAGGTCCAGGCACCGCTGGCGGATTCGCTGGGTGGCGTGCCTTGCCTCGACAAGTCACGGTTCGCGCAGGGCGGCTCCTCCTGGGGCTCGCGGCTGACGGTGCGCGGTGTCTTCGTCAAGCAGTACGGCACCCTCTACTTCATGGAGGATGCGGCGGGTGGTCAGCGCAGTGGCGTCGCCGCCTACAACGTGCCCTTCGGGATGACGGCCGGTCACCAGTACCTGCTGGCCTGCCGCGTCCAGGAGTTCTACGGCATGACCGAGTTGTCCAACCCCGCGGCCCTCATCGACGAGGGTGTGGTC
>JANXPZ010000151.1 GCA_025357055.1 Candidatus Eiseniibacteriota bacterium
GCCGGCTGCCGCTCCGCCGTGGACGCCGCCGCAGGTCTCCGCGCCTGCGCCGCCGGTCGCGCGCGCGCCTGCGCCGCCGGTCGCGCGCGCGCCCGCGCCGCCCGTGGCTGCGGCCCTCGCCTCGTCGAGCCCCGCGGCGCCGCTCTGGCCGAGCGTGGCGGTGGACACGGACGCCCCGGTCGCGACCCTCGACGCCGAAGTCGAGTGCGACGAGGCGGCCGAGCGCTGCTGGCGCGAGACGCTCGCCGGACTCAATGCGCGCAAGCGCATGCTGGGGGCGTTCCTCGAGGAGAGCCACTTCGTGGGACTGGCCGGCGACGCGCTCGTCGTGGCGATGGACCACGTGCACTGCATGGTCGTGAAGGAGAAGGAGAATCTCGCGCTGGTCACGGAAGAGGCGCGGCGCGCCTTCGGGCGCGCGCTCGAGTTGCGCTGCGTCCCGCTGGAGGCCTCGCAGCAGCGTCGCCGGCCGGCGCTCGAGGACGTCGCGCCCATGGTCGAGCGGGCGATCGAGTTCTTCCAGGGCGAGCCGATCGAGCCGAAGAACCGCCGCAGCGAAAGGACGGAGGAATGAAGAGTTTCGGTGAGATGGTGAAGCAGGCCCAGAAGCTCCAGAAGCAGATGGCCGTGGCCCAGGAGCAGTTGGCCGAGATGCGTTTCGAGGCGAGCGCGGGCGGTGGCATGGTCAAGGCCGTGGTGGATGGCAAGCAGATGCTCAAGCAGCTCTCGATCGGTCCGGAGGCGCTGAAGGAGGGCGACCTCACGCTGCTCGAGGACCTGATCCTGACGGCGGTGGGAGAAGCCCAGCGCGCCTCCGAGGCGCAGATGCAGGAGACCATGGGCAAGTTCACCGGCGGTCTCGGGCTGCCCTTCTAACCCCCGGGCCCCGACATGTACTCCTCCAGGTTCCTCGAATTGCTCATCGAAGAGCTGGTCCGGCTTCCGAGCGTGGGCCAGAAGAGCGCCCAGCGGCTGGCGCTGCACCTGATGCGCGTGCCGCAGGAGGAAGCCCTGCGCCTGGCCGATGCCATCCGCGCGGCGCGCGAGAAGGTGGGCTTCTGCAGCGTGTGCGGTCTCTTCAGTGAGGAAGACCCCTGCCTGATCGACCGCGATCCGCAGCGCGACCCGCTGCTGGTGTGCGTGGTCGAGCAGCCGGCCGACGTGCTGGCTTTCGAGCGCACGGGCTCGTTCCGCGGCCGCTACCACGTGCTGGGCGGGGCGCTCTCGCCGCTCTCGGGGATCCAGCCCGAGGACCTGCGCATCCGCGAGCTGATCGAGCGCCTGCGCACCGAGCCGATCCAGGAGATCATCCTGGCCACCAATCCCAACGTGGCCGGCGAGGCCACGGCGCTCTACCTGTCCCGCCTGCTCGTGCCGCTGGGCGTGAAGGTCACGCGCATCGCGCGCGGCGTGCCGATGGGCTCCGACCTCGAGTACTCCGACCAGGTCACCCTGGCCCGGGCGCTCGAGGGCCGGCGCGAGTTCGAATAGATTCCCGCACGGAGCCCGCTCTGCCATCCCGCCCATGAACCTCTACCTGCGTGACGCGCTCTTCCTGGTCAGCGTCCTGGTGCTGATCGCGCTCAACGCGTTCTTCGTGGCGGCCGAGTTCGCGCTGGTCACGGTGCGCTGGACGCGGGTCGAGGAGATGATCGAGCGGGGCCGGTTCGGTGCGAAGGCGGTGGCGAAGGCGCTCGAGAACCTGGACGACGCCATCGCCGCCACCCAGGTGGGGATCACCTTCGCGAGCCTGGCGCTGGGCTGGGTGGGCGAGCCCGCGCTGGCGCACCTGCTCGAGCCGCTGTTCCGCGGTCTGCCGGATGCGTGGGGGGTCGTGACCACCCACGCCGTGGCGGTCACGCTCGCCTACCTGCTGCTCACCTATCTGCACGTTGTGCTGGGCGAGCAGGTGCCCAAGATGCATGCGCTCGACCGGGCCGAGGACGTGGCCGTGATCGTGGCCGGGCCGCTGCTCACCTTCTCGCGCATCTTCCGTCCGTTCATCTGGTCGGTCGGCTGGGGCAGCGACCTGGTCGTCCGCCTGCTGCGGCTGCCCCCGCCGCGCGCCGAACAGGAGATCCACTCGGTCCGGGAGCTGGGCATGCTGGTCGAAGAGACCGCCGAGGCCGGCATGATGGCGACCGACCAGGCCGAGTACGTGCGCAACGTCTTCCGTCTGAGCGGCAAGCGGGTGCGCGAGGTCATGGTGCCGCGGGAGAAGGTGGTCACGCTCTCGCTGCAGGCGTTGCCCGAGGAGATCCTGGCGGTCTGCCGCGAGTCGGCACACACGCGCATGCCGGTGTGGGAGGGGGATCCCGACCACATCGTGGGCTTCGTCAACACCAAGAACCTCTTCCACCTGTTCAGCCAGTTCAAGCTCGTGCTGCTGGAAGACGCCATGTACCCGCCCATCTTCGTGGACCCGGAGCAGTCGGTGGGCCGGCTGCTCGGGATCTTCCGCCACGAGCGGCGCCCGATGGCGGTGGTGCGCGACGCGGAGGGCAGGTTCCTCGGGATCGTCACGCTGGAGGACATCCTCGAGGAGATCGTGGGTGAGATCGAGGACGAACACGACGCGCCGCCAGCGCCCGCGAAGCCCGGCCCGGCCGCTCCCGCAGCGCCCTCGCGCCCGGGCTCGGCACTGGCCACCGGCCCGGTGGCAGCGCCCGGCCGGACCCCGCCGCCTGCTCCCGGCGCCACCCCGCCGCCCGGCGGTCCGACCAGGGGCTGACCCCGGTCCGCGCGTCATCCCGGGACCCGGCCGGCACGGTCAACTGCCCGGATGCCGTTCCGCCAACCGCAGGCTCTGCACAAGTTTGTCTTGTCGTGGAGGCCCGGGCGTGGTACCCCTTCTCACGGTTCACACGGACGTGCCAGGAGTCTGAACCGGCCAAACTCTATTTGGCGGGGGAAGCCATGCCTCAATGGACTCTTTTTGAAAATGACTTTCGTGCCATCGACGGTGTCCTCAACGGGCTGCTGGAGCGCACCAACGCGCTTTCCGTGCACCTCGTGGATCGCTCGGGCCAGCTCATCACCTCGGCCGGAAGAACCGGTGACTTCGATGCCACCGCCTTCGCCAGCCTCGTGGCCGCCGACTTCACGGCCAATGCGGAGCTTTCCCAATTGCTGGGGGAAGAGGGCCTTGCGGCGGTGGTGAGCGAGGGCCGCGAACGCTCGGTCCACTCGTGCCTGCTGGCTGGGCGGGTCATCATGTGCACCGTCTACGACCGGCGCAGCACGCTGGGGCTGGTGCGGTTCCGGGCGAACCGGTCGGCGCAGGAATTGAGCGGTATCTTCGAGGGCCTCTTCGAGAAGGTGGGTCTGTTCGAGCCCGAGTTGCAGCCGGAACTGACCATGGAGCCGACGAGCCCTGAGTTCGCGCTGGCTGCGAGCCAGGAAGTCGACGCGCTCTTCGGCGACTAGCCGCACTTCGCGGCGTCACCGGGGCAACGCGGAGGGCCTCATGGCGCTCATCAACCACCGGGCGAGAGAGATCCATTTCAAGATCGTCTATTTCGGCCCGGGGTTGGGCGGCAAGACCACCAACCTGCGGTTCCTGCACGAGCGCCTGCCTGCGGAGCGGCGCGGACGGCTCCTCTCGATCGCCACGGACCACGAGCGCACGCTGTTCTTCGACTTCCTGCCGGTGGACCTGGGGCAGGTGAACGGCTTCCTGACGCGCTTCCACCTCTACACGGTGCCCGGGCAGGTCTATTACCGGCTCTCGCGCCGCGCCGTGCTGCAGGGGGCCGATGGCCTGGTCTTCGTGGCCGACTCGCACCCGGCGCGCGAGCAGGCGAACGTCGAATCGCTCGATGACCTGGCGACGCACCTGCACTCGATGGCCCTGACGCCCGCCCAGTTGGAGCGCATCCCGCGGGTCTTCCAGTGGAACAAGCGCGACCTGCCTGCGGCGTTGCCGGTCGAGCGTCTGCGCGCAGCGCTGAATCCGCATGCTGCACCGGAGTTCGAGGCCGTGGCTTCCGAGGGTCGCGGTGTCAGCGAGACGCTGCGGACCATCTGCAAGGCCGTGCTCGCCCGGCTGGTGACGGGGGAGCGGACGCCGGCGGCCCAGCCCGCGATGGCTGCCCCGGCGCCCCAGCCCGCGACGGTCGCACCGGCGCCCCGGCCCGCGATGGTCGCACCGGCGCCCCAGCCCACCGCCGCCGTCCCGGTGCCGCTGTCGACCTCTTGAAAGCCCTGGCCCGCTTCATCGCCACGCTGGGCCCTGTGGGTTCGGTCCCGATCGCCCCGGCGACGGCCGGCAGCGCGGTCGTGGTCCTGGCGGGCTACTTCGTCCCGGTCCCCGCGCTCGGGTTGGCGCTGCTGCTCATCCTGGCCTGCACCGCGCTGGCCGTCTGGAGCGCTGGCGAGGCCGAGTCGAGCCTGGGCCACGACGCCAAGCCGATCGTCATCGACGAGGTCGTCGGCCAGAGCCTGGCCCTGCTCTTCGTGCCGCACAGCCCGTTCGCCTTCCTCGCCGCATTCGTGCTGTTCCGGGTCTTCGACATCTGGAAGCCACTCGGTGCGCGCGAGATCCAGCGGCTCCCGGGCGGCTGGGGCGTGGTCGCCGATGACGTGGTCGCCGGCCTCACGGCCTGCGGGGCCTTCCACCTCGGGTCCTGGGCGCTTCAGCGGTTCGGGGTGCTCGGGGGCTGAGGCGGGGGCTGCTGCGTCGCCCGGAGTCGGGTCCGGCCTTTGAAAGTCCACCTCAGGTTTCCGGGCCCGCGCCCGCGATCCCGCGATCGCGTCTCGCCCGGTTGCGCGCGGGCCCGGCGATGGCGCACATTCCGGCCGCTCGCGAAACGCCATGCCTCCCACCAGGTGAGTCGCCATGCAGATCGAGATCGTCACCATCGGCAACGAAGTGCTCTCGGGCCGCACCGTGGACACGAACTTCGCCTGGCTCGCGCGCGCGCTCGAGCGGGCCAGCGTCCAGGTGGCCTGGCACACCACGGTGGGGGATGTCGCCGAGAAGATCGGCGAGGCGCTCAAGCGCGCCCTCGAGCGGTCCGACGGCGTGGTGATGACCGGCGGTCTGGGGCCCACGCCCGACGACATCACCCGCAGGGCCATCGCCACGGTGCTCGCCCGTCCGCTCCAACTCGACGAGACTGTGCTCGAGCACGTGCGCGCGCGGGCGAAGCTCTCCGGACGGACGCTGCCGGCCTCGATCGAGAGCATGGCGCTGCTGCCGCGCGGGGCCGAAGCGTGGCTCAACCCGGTGGGTTCCGCGCCGGGGATCCTGCTGCTGCAGGGCGAGAAGCCGGTGATCCTGCTGCCCGGTGTGCCCCACGAGCTGGAAGCGCTCGCGACCGAGCGCGTCGTCCCCTACCTGCGCCAGCGCACCGGGCGCACCGTCGAGACCTTCACGCTGCGCACCTTCGGCGCATTCGAGAGCCAGCTGCACGAGCTGATCGGGGCGCGGCCGCAGCGCTGGAGCGGCGCCGCGCTGGCCTACCTGCCGAGCTATTTCGGCGTGGACCTGCGCGTGACCGTGGCGGGCGTGAACGAGGCCCAGGTGAAGGAGACGGCCGGGCAGGCGTACGCCGAGCTCAAGGATCTGGTGGGCGGCGTGGTCTATGCCGAGGGCGAGCGCTCCATGGAGGAGATGGTGGGCGACGCGCTGCTGAAGCGCGGCTGGCGCATCGCCACGGCCGAGTCGTGCACCGCGGGTCTGCTCTCCAAGCGGCTCACCGACGTGCCGGGCTCCTCGCGCTACTTCGATCGAGGCTTCGTGACCTACACCAACGAGGCCAAGGCCGAGTTGCTGGGTGTGAGCGAGGCCGACCTCGCCGCGCAGGGCGCGGTGAGCGCTGCGGTGGCCGGGCAGATGGCGCACGGCGCGCGGCATCGGGCGGGCGTGGACCTGGGCGTGGCCATCACCGGCGTGGCGGGGCCCGAGGGTGGCAGCGCCGAGAAGCCCGTGGGCCTGGTGTTCGTCGCGCTCTCCTCGAGCGAGGGCGAGACCGTGCGCCGCTTCCAGTTCTCGGGCACGCGCGCCACGATCCGCGAGCGCACGGTCCAGGTCGCGCTCGACCTGCTGCGCCGGACGTTGCTCGGGCTGACGCTCGAACCGAAGATCGAGGAGGGGCCGGGCACGTCGGGCCGCCCCACGCCGCGCGTGGCCGGCCGGTCCGCGCCAAAGCCCGCCGTGCCGCCGGAGCCCGCGGACGTTGCCGTTCCCACGCCCCGCGCTCCGGGGCGGCCCGCGCCTGCGGACGCTGCTGCTCCCGTGCCCCGCGCTCCAGGGCGGCCCGCGCCTGCGGATGCTGCTGCTTCCACGCCCCGCGCTCCGGGGCGGCCCGCGCCTGCGGACGCTGCCGCTTCCACGCCCCGCGCTCCGGGGCGTCCCGCTCCCGGAGCGGCAGGAGGTCCGGCGCCACGCACGGCTCTGCGGCGCAGGGTGCTGCCTCCGGAGGCCGACGGGGAGAAGCAGGGCGGCTGATGCGCCTCTTCCTCGCGGTCTTTCCGCCTGCCGGAGTCCAGCGCGCGGCCTCTGGCGTGATCGAGGCGCTGCGCAGTTCCGGCGATGGCGTCTCGTGGGTGAAGCCCGAGAACCTGCACTACACGCTGCGCTTCCTCGGCGAGGTGGGGGAGGATGGCGCGCGGCGCGTCGCCGAGGCCGCGACCGAGGCGGCGGCGGGATCGCGCGGGTTCGCCGCTGCGCTGGGCGGGCTCGGAGCGTTCCCCGACCCGCGGCGCGCGCGCGTCATCTGGATCGGGATGAGCGAGGGCGGCGAGGCGCTCGTGGCGCTGGCCGGTGAACTCGACCGCGCGCTGGCGAAGCGCGGCTTCGGCGCGCCCGACAAGCCGCTCTCCACGCACCTCACGCTGGGCCGAGTGCGCGAGCCGCGCTGCGACTGGACCGCCGCGCTCGCCGGGCCGGTTCCGGTCGATCCGACCGCCCGCTTCACGGTGGACCGGATCTGCGTGGTCGAGAGCCGGTTGAGCCCGCTCGGCTCGATCTACACCGTGCGCGCCGCGGCCCCGCTGACGGTGGCTTGACCGCCATCTGCCGCCCCAGGCCGTTCGGTACCTTGTGGTTAGGCCTGCCGAACAAATCCATTTCCATCTACTGCCCAAATGTGTAGTATGCGCCTGCAACCAGACCCGTGACCCCGGAGGGCGAGTCGCCTATCTTGTGCGGGACGTCCCCGCACCGCCCCCTGAACGAGCAGCCCCTGCGAAGGAGACGCTGGACCATGATCACGCCGTCGTCGGCCAAGGAGAAGAACAAGGCGCTCGACCTCGCCCTGCAGCAGATCGAGAAGCAGTTCGGCAAGGGCGCCATCATGAAGCTGGGCGAGGACAGCACGCTGCCGGTGGACGTCATCTCCACCGGCTCGATCGGGCTCGACCTGGCGCTGGGCGTGGGCGGGGTGCCGCGCGGGCGCGTCATCGAGATCTACGGACCGGAGTCGTCGGGCAAGACCACGCTCGCGCTCACCATCATCGCCAACGCGCAGCGCGCGGGCGGGAACGCGGTCATGATCGACGCCGAGCACGCGCTCGACGCCTCCTACGCGCAGAAGCTGGGCGTGGACATCGCCAACCTGCACGTCGCGCAGCCTGACACCGGCGAGGAGGCGCTCGAGATCGCCGACCACCTGGTGCGCTCCGGCGCGGTGGATGTGGTGGTGGTGGATTCGGTCGCCGCGCTGGTGCCGCGTGCCGAGATCGAGGGCGAGATGGGCGACTCGCACGTCGGCCTGCAGGCGCGGCTCATGTCGCAGGCCCTGCGCAAGCTCACCGGCTCGATCTCGAAGAGCAGGACCACGGTCATCTTCATCAACCAGATCCGCATGATGATCGGCGTGATGTTCGGCTCGCCCGAGACCACCGCGGGTGGCAGGGCGCTCAAGTTCTACGCTTCGGTGCGGCTCGACATCCGGCGCATCGCCACGCTCAAGGAGGGCGACAACGCCGTCGGCAATCGCACGCGCGTCAAGGTCGTGAAGAACAAGGTCGCGGCCCCCTTCCGCGAGGCCGAGTTCGACATCCTCTACAACGAGGGCATCTCGCGCGAGGGCGAACTGCTCGACTTCGCGGTCGAGAAGAACCTCGTGCAGAAGGCCGGCACCTGGATGTCGTTCGGCGAGGATCGCCTGGGGCAGGGCCGCGAGAACGCGCGGATGTTCCTGAAGGAGCACACCGACGTGCGCGCCAGGCTCGAGGCGAAACTGCTTCCGTCGCTCGGGCTCCGGGTGGCCGGAGCGGAGCCCGCCGTCGCGGCCGTGGCCGAGGCGGTCGCCGAGAAGCCCGTCCCATCGTCCTCCGTGGCTTCGGCTGCGCGGTCGGGCGCGTCGTCGCGCCCGCAGACCGCGGGGCCGGGACGCGAAGGCCGGCACTAGCCCGGGCCAGCCCGGACATGTCCATGACCGGCGGTGAGCGGGCCCGCTGCCTGCTCGCCGCCCCGGACGTCGCACCATGAGCACCTCCCGACTGCCTCCCGTGCGCCAGCTCGTGGGCATCCCGCTCAACGTGCTGTTCTTCCTGCTCCTCATGGTGCTGGCCTGGGGGAGCTGGTCGGGGTTCGTCGCCAGCCCGGTGCGCGTCGGCGTCATCGTGCTCCACCTGCTCATGATCCCGGTCATGACCCTGAGCACCTCGGGCCGCAGCAAGGGGCTCGATCACGCGCCCGACTGGAAGCCATTCTTCCCCCTGCTGGTCTTCCACTCGCTCTTCACCGCCTACGTCATGCCCTACATGGATGCCCGCGACCTCTGGGTGCTGCCCGGCGGTGACGTCACGCGCTGGGCGGGCCTCGTGCTGCTGACCGCAGGGGTGGCGCTGCGGCTCGGGCCCATGCTCGCTCTCGGCCGGCGCTTCGCGTCGGTCGTGGCGCTGCAGCCGGACCACACGCTCACCACCACCGGGTTCTACGGGCTCGTGCGGCATCCCTCGTACCTGGGGATCCTGCTCATGGACGTGGGGTTCGCCGGGGTGTTCCGCAGCGCGATCGCGGTGGCGCTGCTGCCGCTCGTCTTCTGGATGTTCAAGCGGCGGATGGACGTCGAGGAGGCGTTCATGATCGGGCGCTTCGGCGGCGAGTACCGCGACTACGCGACGCGCACGGCCCGGCTCCTGCCCGGGGTCTACTGACCGTGCGCGGACGCCCGCCCGCGCGGCTCGCCGAGGCCGAGCGCTCGATCGACGTCGGGGCCTGCCGCGAGGCGGCGTTGAGGCTGCTCGAGCGCCAGCGGCGCACGCGCGCGGACCTCGAGCGGCGGCTGCGCGACAAGGGCTACGCCGGGGCGACGGCCGGCGAGGTGCTCGACCGACTCGCCGGCGTGGGGCTGGTGGACGACGTCGAGTACGCCAGGGCCTTCATGGCCGGGCGCCGGGCGCGTCGCTCGGCGGGGGCGCGCCGCATCGAGCAGGAGCTGCGCGCGCGGG
>JANXPZ010000164.1 GCA_025357055.1 Candidatus Eiseniibacteriota bacterium
CGCCAGACCGCGCACCGGCCCCTGCATCCCGCCGCCAGATCGCGCACCGGCCCCTGCATCCCGCCGCCAGATCGCGCACCGGCCCCTGCATCCCGCCGCCAGACCGCGCACCGGCCCCCGCGGCCGGGTCGAGGCGACGGGCTGGAAACAAGCTCAACGGGAGCGCCCACACGTCCGCCTGCTTGACGGCGACCGGCGCGCCGGGTTTCAATTATCCCACGAGTTCAGGCGGCGTCGGCCGCCGGACCCGGCACTGGATCGAGAGGAAGACGACGACCATGCTCCGTATCTCCCGCAACCGATGGTGGTGGTGCTCGCGCCAGAGCAGCGGGAGGAGTGTGGGGGCGCGCATCACCTGATCCAGTCCTGACGCACTCCGTTTCGGCCCGCTGCAGGCATCCTGCCGCGGGTCTTCCGTTTTCCCGGCCGAACCGAAGCACGATCGAAGCCAGCCATCGCTCACGCACCACCCGCGAGGAGGACCCATGAGCCAGATCAAGATCCACCTGGACGAGCGCGACATGCCGCGCCAGTGGTACAACATCGTGGCCGACCTGCCGAAGCCGCTGCCGCCCGTGCTGCACCCCGGCACGAAGCAGCCCATCGGCCCCGACGACCTGGCGCCCATCTTCCCGATGGGCCTGATCCAGCAGGAGGTCAGCCAGGAACGCTACGTGGACATCCCCGAGGAGGTGCTGGACATCTACCGCGTCTGGCGCCCCACGCCGCTGGTGCGCGCCCGACGTCTCGAGCAGGCGCTCGATACCCCGGCGCACATCTACTACAAGTGGGAGGGCGTGAGCCCCGCCGGGAGCCACAAGCCCAACACCGCGGTGCCGCAGGCCTACTACAACAAGACCGAGGGAGTGAAGCGCCTCACCACCGAGACCGGGGCCGGGCAGTGGGGCAGCGCGCTCGCGTTCGCCTGCAGCCTGTTCGGGATGGAGTGCAAGGTCTACATGGTGCGCGTGAGCTACGATCAGAAGCCCTACCGCCGGCTGCTCATGGAGGCCTGGGGAGCGTCCTGCATCTCGAGCCCGAGCCCGCAGACCGGCGTCGGGCGGGCCATCCTGGCGCGCGATCCCGAGTCGGCGGGTTCGTTGGGGATCGCCATCAGCGAGGCGGTCGAGGAGGCTGGCTCGCGCGCCGACACCAACTACTCGCTGGGCAGCGTGCTGAATCACGTCATGCTGCACCAGACCGTGATCGGTCTCGAGACCCACAAGCAGCTCGAACTGGCCGGAGACTATCCCGACGTGGTGATCGGCTGCGTCGGCGGCGGCTCGAACTTCGCCGGGCTGGCGCTGCCGTTCGTGCGGGACAAGATCACGAAGGGGAAGACCACGCGCATCGTGGCGGTGGAGCCGGCCGCGTGCCCGAGCCTGACCCGCGGTCTCTACCGCTACGACTTCGGTGACTCGGCCGGTCTGACCCCGCTGCTGAAGATGCACACGCTGGGGCACGACTTCATGCCGCCGTCGATCCACGCTGGCGGGCTGCGCTACCACGGCATGGCGCCCATCCTCTGCCACCTCTACGACCTCGGCCTGATCGAGGCGGAAGCCCACCAGCAGACCGCGGTGTTCCAGTCGGCGGTGTTGTTCGCGCGCACCGAGGGGCACCTGCCGGCGCCGGAGACGGCGCACGCCATCCACGCGGCGGTCGAGCAGGCGCGGCGCTGCAAGGAGAGCGGCGAGCAGAAGACCATCGTGTTCGGCGCGAGCGGCCACGGGCACTTCGACCTGGTCTCGTACCAGAAGTACTTCGCCGGGGAACTCACCGACCACGAGTACCCGGAGGAGTTGATCCGCAAGGCGCAGGCCTCGCTGCCGGTGGTCTGAGCGTCAGATCCACCGCTTGCCCGTTGGGAGGTGGTAGGGCGAGGCAGGGGACACGGGGCCCTCCGCGGGGACGTTCCGCTCCGCCACCGCGCGACCCGCGTTGCGGGCCGCGCTCTCCGTGGCGGTGCTCGCTCCCCGGCAAACCCCCGGCCGCCACATCCTGTGTCGGCCGGGGCCGGGACCCCCGCTGCGGGCCCCGCGTCCCCTGCCTCGCCCGGCTCGCGGGCGACAAGCGTTCTGGCTTTACTCGGGGTCCGCGCTCCTCTATACCTTGCGGTCTCCGGAGCACCCACGCAGTCGTCGCAATCTGATCGAGGAGCGAACCAGGGGCCTTGGCCGACTTCATCCAGTTCGAGGACGTCTCACGCCACTACGGCAAGGTGAAGGCCGTGGACGGTGTGACGCTCGGGATCCGCAAAGGCGAGTTCTTCTCGCTGCTGGGTCCGAGCGGCTGCGGCAAGACCACCCTGCTGCGCATGCTCGCGGGCTTCGAGCAGCCCGACCGGGGCCGGGTCTGGCTCGATGGGCACGACATCACCGACCTGCCGCCCGAGCGGCGCAAGGTCAACACCATCTTCCAGAATTACGCCTTGTTCCCGCATCTCTCGGTGCGCCAGAACATCGCCTTCGGCCTCACCGTGGCGCGCCGCCCGCGGCGCGAGGTGGACGACGAGGTCGAGAAGATGCTCGCTCTCATCCAGATGGGCGAGCACGCCGACAAACGGACCGACCAGATCTCGGGCGGCCAGAAGCAGCGCGTGGCCATCGCGCGCGCGCTCATCAACAAGCCCGAAGTGCTGCTGCTCGACGAGCCGCTCGCCGCGCTCGACCTCAAGCTGCGTCAGCGCATGCTGATCGAGCTGGACCTGGTCCACGACCAGGTCGGCATCACCTTC
Source organism: Candidatus Eiseniibacteriota bacterium (assembly GCA_025357055.1). GTDB lineage: Bacteria > Eisenbacteria > RBG-16-71-46 > RBG-16-71-46 > RBG-16-71-46 > JANXPZ01. Next base: position 2,738 of record JANXPZ010000164.1, read on the forward strand.
ATCTTCGTCACCCACGACCAGGGCGAGGCCATGAGCCTGGCGGACCGCGTGGCGGTCATGAACGAGGGCCGCATCGAGCAGCTCGGCACCCCCGCCGAGATCTACGAATCGCCGCGCACCAGCTTCGTCGCGGCGTTCATCGGCGACAGCAACTTCTTCGAAGGCGTGGTGTCCGAGGTGGTGGATTTCGAGCACGTGCGGCTCGCCATCGACGGCTTCCCCGACGTGCTGGCCTTCAACGACAAGGGACTCGCGGCCGGCGACCACGTCTTCCTGAGCGTGCGCCCGGAGAAGATCCGTATCTCGCGCGAGCGGCCGGGCGACAGCTCCGACCACAACATCGCGCGCGCGGTGGTGGAGGACGCCATCTACCTGGGGACCCACACCAAGTACTGGGTGCGTGCGGACGAGTACCGCCTGGCGATGGAGCAGCAGCACAACCGCTTCGTGCTGGATGAGCAGCCGATCCGCTGGAAGGACGAGGTCTGGATCCAGTGGCACGTGGACGACGGCTTCATGCTCGAGCGCTACGCGGAGCGCGACGAGGCCCTGATGGGGCTCCCGCCGCAGCGCGTGGGCGAGGGCGACACGCCGCCGCCGGAGGCCGGGGGTGGCTGAGGCGCGTGGCCTGCTGGAGCGGCGCCACGAGCCCTGGGTGACTCTGCCGTCGCTCCTCTGGCTGATCCTGCTGTTCGCGGTGCCGGCGGTCATCGTGTTCGCCATCGCCCTGCGCCCCACCGATCCCTACGGCGGGATCGGGGCGGGCTGGACGCTGCAGACGCTGCGCAGCCTCGGGAATCCCAGCTACCCGTCGATCCTGTGGCGCACCCTGTGGCTCTCCGCGCTCACCACCGTGGTCTGCCTGCTGCTGGCCACGCCGGTCGCCTACGTCATGGCCCGTGCGCCGGCGCGCTGGCGCCACTGGCTGCTGCTCGCGGTGATCGTGCCGTTCTGGACCAGCTTCCTGGTGCGCATCTTCGCCTGGAAGGTCCTGCTTCATCCCGAGGGCCCGCTCAAGCACCTGCTCGTGGTGCTGCGGCTGGTGCCGGCGGACGGCTCGCTGCTCTACAACGCGGGCGCGGTGCTGCTGGTGCTAGTCTACACCGAGTTGCCGTTCGCCATCCTGCCGATCTACGCCGCGGCCGAGAAGTTCGATTTCCGCCTGCTCGAGGCTGCGCGCGACCTCGGGGCGGGGCCACTGCGCACCTTCTGGAGCGTGTTCCTGCCGGGCATCCGGCGCGGGCTGCTCACCGCCATGCTGGTGACCCTGATTCCGGCGCTCGGCTCGTACGTGGTGCCCGACCTGGTCGGCGGTCCCACCAGCGAGATGCTCGGCAACAAGATCGCCCAGCGCACCTTCGTGGACCGCAACCTGCCGCACGCCAGCGCGCTCTCGGCGCTGCTGGCCTTCGCCGTGCTCATCCCCTCGATCGCCGCCATCGCGCTCGAGCGCGGCCGGCGGGTCCGCGGCAGGGAGGTCCAGCTGTGAAGCGCAGCATCACGCCCGTGGTGGTCACCACCCTGGTGCTGGTGTTCTTCTACCTGCCGGTCGCCGTGCTGGTGCTGAACTCCTTCAACGCCTCACGCTTCGGCGGTGAGTGGGGCGGTTTCACGCTGGACTGGTACCGCCGGCTGTGGCGGGCGCGCGAGATCTGGCAGGCGCTGGGCAACACGCTGCTCATCGCCACGGTGAGCACCGCGATCTCCACCGTGCTCGGCACCACCGCGGCGTTCGCGCTCGACCGCTACCGCAGCCGCCTGCAGGACGTCCACTACCTGCTGGTCTACGCGCCGCTGGTCGTCCCCGAGATCCTGATGGGCATGAGCCTGCTGCTGTTCTTCGTCGCGCTGCGCCTGCAGCTCGGCTATCTTACGATCGTGGTGTCGCACGTCACCTTCTGCGTGAGCTACGTGACCATGGTGGTGCTCGGCCGGCTGCAGGATTTCGACTGGGGACTGGTCGAGGCCGCGCAGGATCTCGGCGCCGGCGCCTGGACCACGGCCCGGCGCGTGGTGCTGCCCCTGCTGGCCCCGGGGATCGCTTCGGGGGCACTGCTGGCGTTCACGCTCTCGGTGGACGACTTCGTCATCACCTTCTTCGTGGCGGGCCCCGGCACGACCACGCTGCCGCTGCGCATCTACAGCATGATCAAGCACGGCTCGCCACCGCTCATCAACGCTCTGTCCACGTTGCTGCTCGCTCTCACCGTCGCCACCGTCTGGCTCAGCCAGCGGCTGATCAAGGAGAAGACATGATCGGGAGATCCGTCCGGATGCTGGCGGCGCTCGCAGCGCTCGGTCTCGTCGCCGGCTGCGCCAAACCCGCCGTGAAGACCCTCCACGTCTACACCTGGGCCGACTACATCAAGCCCGAGGTGGTGCAGCGCTTCGAGCGGGAGAACGGCTGCAAGCTCGTCATCGACACCTTCGACTCGAACGAGTCGATGTACGCCAAGCTCAAGGCCGGGGCCTCGGGCTACGACGTGCTGACGCCCTCGAGCTACTACGTGGCGATCATGTCGGGGCAGGGCATGCTGCTCGACCTCGACCACCGGAAGCTGCCGAACCTGGCGAACGTGGACACCGCCTACCTGCGGATCGCGCTCGACCCGCAGATGAAGCGCAGCGTGCCCTACATGCTCACGAACACCGGTCTCGCCTACCTGAAGAGCAAGGTGAAGGACCCGCAGCCCAGCTGGGCCATGCTGGACCGCAAGGACCTCAAGGGGCGCATGACGCTGCTCAACGACATGCGTGAGACCATCGGCGCGGCGCTCAAGTTCCTGGGCTACAGCCTCAACACGACCGACGACGGCCAGCTGGAGCAGGCCCGCGAAGTGGTCATCCGCTGGAAGGCGAATCTCGCCAAGTTCGAGAGCGAGCAGTACAAGAGCGGGCTGGCCTCGGGCGAGTTCCTGCTGGCCCACGGCTACAGCGGGGACATCCTCTCGGCGCAGGAGGAGAACGCGGACATCGCCTTCCTGGCGCCGCGGGAGGGGCTCTCGATCTCCTGCGACGACCTGGTGATCCTGAAGGACTCGAAGGCGTCTGCCCTGGCGCACCGTTTCATCAACTTCCTGCACGACCCCGAAGTGGCCGCGGAGAACAGCCTGGCGATCAACTACCTGTGCCCGAACGCGGCGGCCTACGCGAAGCTGCCCGAGGAGTTCCGCAACAACCCCGCGGTGAAGCTCGACCCCGCGGTGCAGGCGAAGTGCGAAGTGATCCGCGACCTGGGCTCCGACAACGCGAAGTACACGCGGATCTGGGACCAGATCAAGGCGGCGCCATGAGGAGGCAGACCATGAATACCGGCAGAAGCCAGGGATTTCGCGGGTGGATGGCGGGGTGGACCGGTTGCGTGATCCTGGCGTTCACGGCCGGGGTTGCGGGGGGCGCCGAGGAGGCGGGGGTGGACTCGGGTGGCGCGGTGCCCACCGGGCTCTCGTATGGCGTCGAGGCGACCACGTCGTACCACTACGTCAACCACGCGTATTTCGGCAACACGACCGACTTCCCCGGCAGGAAGAGCTACACCTGGGGCGAGGGCTTCACCCGCGCGCGACTCCACTATGGATTGCCACGGGGCCTGTGGCTGAGCGCCGGTGGCGTGGGCCTGGGCACCGTCTCCACCGACTACTTCGGCGTCAAGGATGTCGGCGACGGACTGCTCGACCAGTTGCTGGTCGGGGCCTCGAGCATCGGCGGGACGGGGCTGAGCGTGGTTGCCGGCCGCCAGGACCTGCTGGTGGGGGACGGCTTCCTGATCGGCGACGGCTATCGCGACACCAGGGCCGCGCTGTGGAACATCCCGCTCAACTTCTACGATGCGGTGCGCGTGGACTGGGTGCAGGGCCCGTGGCATGCGCTGGCCTTCGGGGCCCGGCTGTCACCGTCATTCTCGGAAGTGGTCCCGGACCCGGAGAACGCCGAGATCGAGATCACGCTGCGGCCCAGGGGCAACCAGTACGGTGGCGAGGTGGGCTGGAGTTCCGGGGAGGAGCGTTCGCTCGCGCTCGGCTACTTCCAGCGCGTTGACGAAGGCAGCACGGAGTTGGACGCGCAGGCGTTCTCGTTGCGCGGCGCCGTGGGCGCCCGTGGATTCTCGCTGGCGGGAGAACTGGTCGCCGAAGGCGGCACGTCCGGCTCGATGGATCTGCGGGGCCGCGGCGGACACCTGGGCGCCACCTACAAGTCCGCACTCCGCGGTGAGCCCTACGTGCAGCTGGAGTACTTCCTGTTTTCGGGCGACGACCCTGCGACGACCGACGTGGACGAGGGCTTCTACCCCTGGAACTACCGCTGGACCGACTGGTCGCGCTATTACGTGTCGGACCTCATGGCGTCGACTTTCATCTTCAACCGCGATTCGCGCATCTGGAAGCTCGAGTGCGGCGTGACGCCGCTCGAGAACACCAGCCTGCGGCTGCTGCTCCACCGCCTCGACCTCGACACCGGCTCCAGCCAGTGGGAAGCGGGGCTGCCCGAGGGCGTGGGACGTGGTTTTGCTGACGAAGCGTGCCTGGTCGTGGACCAGGGCATTGGCGAGCACTGGAGCGCATGGGCGATGGGCGGCTACGCGCGACCGCTGGCTGCCGCGAAGGAGCTCGTGGGCAGGGCGAACTCGGGCCAGTTGTTCGTGAGCCTCACCTACAAATTCGAGGGGCCCGGCGCCGGCGACTGAGGCCTAACCGGCGGTCGCGGCCGCGTGCCGCGACCGCCGGAGCAGCTCAGCCCGGCCCGAGTCCGCCGCGCAGCGCGAGTGCCAGCGACGCCGCCAGCGCCAGCCCGCACGTCGCCCCGAGCGCGCGGACGGCGAGGCCGGGACGCGCGCCGCCCAGCCGCGCGCTCAGCGGCACCATCGCGCCGAGCAGCGCACCGGCGAGCAGTCCCACGGCGTGGGCGACGTTGTCCGTCCCGAGCCGCGTGAGGCCGGACACCAGCCCCTGGCCGAGCAGGAAGAGCAGCGCCGCGCCGAGTGCGCGGGCGCGCGTCGGCGCGAGCCGGTGACGCAGGCGGAACGCGCCCGCGAGCAGGGCGCCCCCGAGCGCGAAGATCGCGCCCGAGGCGCCGACGCTCAGATTCAGCGCCGCACCGTGCTGCGAGGTCCGCCACAGCAGGCTCCCCAGTGAAGCCGCGGCGCCGCCCAACGCATACACGATCCAGAAGGCCCAACGCGTGAAGACGCGCTCGACCGCCGGGCCGAAGATCAGCATGCTCGTGGCATTGAAGAAGACGTGCGCAGCCCCCGCGTGCACGAACGTCGAGGCCAGCAGCCGCCACGCGGTGTCGAGTGGGGCGAGCCCGGTGGCGTTCGCGCCCCAGAGCAGGTAGGCGGCCGTATCGCCGATCTGGTGCCGGGCCGACAGCAGGGCGAAGATCGCGGACCACGCGAGCAGGTGCAGCGCGGTGCCCCAGGGCGGCACGTCTCCCACGGCCGACCACAACTCGACGGGTGGTGACTCGTCCGGGTCGGGGGGCACGAAGCCCGCGTCCTCGAGATCGATGGATCCGGGCTCGGCGGGCTCAGCAGGATCGAGAGGGCGGCGGGGGTCGGTCTCCACGCAGCGCACCTTGCGCCCGGCCGCGAAGGCGGGCAAGCCGGGCACGTCGAGCCCCGGCTGCCGGATCCATCGATGGAGGGGGTGACCGATGAGGCAGCGATGGTGAGGCGCTGGTCGTGGAACATGCTGGGCGACAAGGCGTTGAGCCTGTGCGCTCCGCCCGCTGGATCACGCTGGGCTTGCCTTCTGGCCCCGCATGGCCCATAGTCACTTCGTCTTCGGTTGACTGGGAAGTGGGTCAGACGTTTCGATTCCGCCAGGGACAACCACCCTGGCGTTTCTGTTCTCCCGCATCCTGTCCGCCGGAGTACCGGTCACTGTGACCGGCCGTCGCCGCCACGTGAATGGGCGGCAAAGAACAGGGTCCTCGGACCCGGCATCAAGGAGTTTCAAGTGGCTCGTGGCACTGTGAAGTGGTTCAACGAAGCGAAGGGGTTCGGATTCATCTCCCAGGAGGGTGGCGAGGACGTGTTCGTCCACTTCTCGGCCATCAGCGGCGACGGCTTCAAGACGCTCGCCGAGGGTGAGGCGCTCGAGTTCGACGTCACGCGGGGCCCGAAGGGCCTGCAGGCGGCGAACGTCCGTAAGGCGTAGTCCGCTCCGGGTACCACTTCACGCCAGCGAGGCGGCGTCCGCAAGGACGCCGCCTCAGGCGTTTCAGGGCCGAAGCCCGGCCCGTGGCGCTCAGCGTCCCATCAGCGTGAGCAGGATCTCGAAGCCGATGAGCAGGACGATGATGATCTCCAGCATCTCGGCGCGCCGCGCCTGGGACTCGGCGTTCAGCATGCCGTAGCTGTCGCGCAGGATGGCGAGCTTGCGCTCGATGCCGCGCCGCCAGGTGCCCCCGCGGAAGATCTCGAGCGCGGCGGCGTAGATGCGCGCCAGGAAGACGTCGTCGGTCACCTTGAGCGAGTTCTCGACCCGCTCGACCAGCTCCGTGGCGTCGGCGACCCGCGTCTGCAGGTCCGCCAGCACCCGGCTGAATCCGCGCGCGAGCAGGTGGATGCCCCGCCGCGCCTCGGCGATCCGGGTGTAGATCTTCGGGATCTCGGCATCGAGCAGCGCATCGTCGAAGCGGAGTTCGAGCAGTTGCGCGTTGGCGAACTCCAGCACGTACTGGACGTCGGTGTCCCCGGCGGCCAGCTCCACCACCAGTGCCGCGTTCCAGGTGAGCACCGCGAGGTCGTCCTCGAAGTACGAGAAGCGCTGCGACATCAGCTCGCGATGGGTCGCCGCCGAGAGCGGCCGGGATTCGCCCACCAGCAGTCGCGCGATGTCCTCGTCGCGCAGGGCGTCCGCCGGGAGCCGCGCGCCCGCAGCGTCCTCGAGGCGGTTCACGCGGAAGACGACGTAGTCCTCGGTGACCGGCGCCTCGCCCGGCCGCTCGATGGCCGGGGCGATGCGCGCGAGCAGGCGCTCGCGCACCCGCGCGAAGGCCGCCGCCCAGCCGGGCGCGCTGCTCACCGCGGCGCCGAAGGCGGCGAACTCGCCCCAGGACAGGTCCGGCCGGGCCGCGAGCCGCGCACGCAGGGAGACGACGCCGAAGTCGAAGAGGCGCGCCGAGAATTCGGCCTCGCGTGGCTCGTCACCGACCACGACCGTCTCGGCGCCGAGGCTCACCGTGACCGGCGGGTTCGGGATCTGGATGGTCTGGGCCTCGCCGCGCAACGGGCGCGGGCGCTCGGGGGCGCTCGAAGCCAGCAGGTCCACGAGCCGGTCGAGGCGGATCTCGTAGCCGACGTCGTAGAGCCGGTAGACGATGGCCTCGCCGTGCACGCGGGGCTCGGGGGCGGGCGTCGCCCGGGCGGGAGCTTCCGAGGTGGGCAGTGGCATGCGGGCAGGATACGCCAGCGGGTCGCTCGTCGCCCATCCCGGGTCCGACGCGGCTCGACTGCCTCTTTCCGTGCCTTCGCCGTGCTACTCTGGCCGGCGTCTTCAGTGCCCGGCATGGGAAACGAGCGAAGGCCACGGACCAGGAGCCGACGATGAGCGAGCGACTGAGCGCCACCGACTTGATCGCGTTGATCCGACGCGTGTTCAGCCCCACCGCGGACGACGTGCGCCTCGGGATCCTCGTGGATCTGCCCGATGGCCGCGCCGCCGACCGTCCGGAGTGGAAGGAGCGGCGACGGATGGCCGCCGACTGGGCCGGCCAGCTGCAGCAGCACCGCGATGAGCTCGGACTCGAGGTGAGCCTCGTGCTCTACCGCAACGTCGGGATGGGCAACGCGGACCTGCCGGGGCAGGTCTGGATCGGCTCACCGCAGGCCCTGCCCGACACGGCGGACGCGCTGGTTCCCGCCGCGGCCGTGCCCCTGGAGCAGGTGCTGGGCAGCCACTCCCTGCTGCTGGCCCCGACCGAGTTCTCGGCGACCGCGCCGCTCAAACTGATGGCGAAGAAGCACCGGTTCCGCGCGGCGACCATGCCTGGCTTCACGGCCGAGATGATCCCGGCCCTGCGGCTCGACTACGGCGAGATCCGGCGCCGGGTGGCGATCATGAAGACGCTGCTGGACCACGCGGCCCGGGCGACGATCGACTTCGAAGTGGACGGCAGGGACGCTCACACGCTGGTGCTCGACCTGCGGCATCGCCAGGCGCATGCGTCGGACGGGATCCTCGAGACGCCGGGCGTCGCGGGGAACCTGCCGTCGGGCGAGGCCTATATCGTCCCCTACGAGGGCGAGTTGCCCGGCGTGCCCAGCGGTTCGGCGGGGCGCCTGCCGGTGCAGTTCGGCGCAGACGTGGTGGTGTTCGAGGTCGTGGCGAACCAGGCCGTGCGCGTGACGGGCGAAGGCAAGGCCGTCGCGGAGCAGGCGGCGTGGATCGCAGCCGAGCCGGCCTACGGCAACCTGGCCGAGTTGGGGCTCGGGGTGCTCGCCGACCTCGGGGTCCAGCCCACGGGAGAGATCCTGCTGGACGAGAAGCTGGGGCTTCACATCGCCTTCGGTCGCAGCGACCACTTCGGCGGCCAGGTGGGCGCCGCGCAGTTCTCGAAGCCCGCGGCCGTGGTGCACATCGACCGGATCTACCTGCCGAGCCTGCAGCCCAGGGTCAACGCGAAGCGGGTGGAACTGACTGACGCGGACGGCAGGACGACCGTGATCATGCGGGACGGCGTCTACGTGGGCGTGTTCTAGCGGGATTCGCGCGGCCGACACGGACGGAGCGTCGCGGGGACAGGTCAGGGCCGAGCGTCGCGGGGACAGGCCAGGGCCGAGCGTGCGGGGACAGGCCAGGGCCGAGCGTCGCGGGGACAGGTCAGGGCCGAGCGTGCGGTGCCTTGCTCGGCCCTGACC
>JANXPZ010000172.1 GCA_025357055.1 Candidatus Eiseniibacteriota bacterium
CCCGTTCGAGTTGGCCCAGACCATCGAGAAGAAGCTCGACCGCATCGCGGCCCTGGCTCGGCGCCCGGACCGTTCCGCCCGGGTAACAAATCAAACGGCTTGACGATGACCCCTTCGGTAACATTCTCAAATGGCTTGACAGGGCACGGCCCGCAGGGGCTCGGCCCCCGCCCGGCATCCGTCCCGGGGCCGGCCCTCGCGGACCGCCCCGGGGACCCGCCGGCCCCCCTTCGGCACTCGGGCCGTTCATGCACTAGAATGCTCCGGTCCTTTGCACCTGCACCGTCACCGTCGGGTGTGGCGCGTCCCGTGGCCCGCCCTTCACGAACCTCTCAACCGGAAGGTCGCACGTGGAATTCCGCAAGCTGGGAATCGTCGGCGGGGGCACGATGGGCAAGTCCATCGCCGAGAAGGTCGCGTCCAACGGCATCGACGTCATCGTGGTGGAGGTCTCCCAGGAGAAGGCCGACCGGGCTCGCGAGGAGCTGGTCCGCATGCTGGACCGAGAGCTCGAGAAGTGGGCCATCACGGCATCCGAGAAGAAGGTCGTCCTGGCGCGCGTGCGCTTTACCGCCGACCTCGCCGAACTCGCCGCGACGGACATGGTCATCGAGACGGTGAACGAGGACCTCGAGACCAAGAAGGACGTCATGCGGCGGCTCGGCGCGGTCTGCCCGCCGGATCGCATCTTCATCACCAACACCTCGATCCTGAGCATCACCGAGATCGCCGCGGCCTCCGGGCGGCCCGACAAGGTGCTGGGCATGCACTTCATGCGCCCGGTGACGCGCACCCCGGTGGTCGAGGTGGTCCGCGGGGTCGAGACCTCGGACGAGACCTACGGGCAGGCCATGGCCCTGGCGCGGGCGCTCGAGAAGACGCCGGTCACGGTCTTCGAGTACCCGGGCTACATCGTGACGCGCGTCATGCTGCCGATGTTGAACGAGGCCATGTACGTCGTCATGGAAGGCGTGGCCAGCGCCGAGGACGTGGACCTGGCGATGAAGCTCTCCTACGAATTCCGCGTGGGCCCGCTCGAATTCGCCGACCGCGTCGGGCTCGACAAGATCATGGGCTGGATGGACCACCTGTTCCGGGAGCTGGGGGACATCAAGTACCGGCCCTGTCCGCTGCTGCACAAGCTGGTGCGCGCCGGGCACCTCGGCCGCAAGACCGGCCGCGGCTTCTTCGCGTACGACGGGCACCAGCGCGTGGCCAGCGCCGGGAAGGAGGCGTCGCTGTGAAGGTCCTCGTCATCAACTCCGGATCGTCGTCCGTCAAGTACCAGCTCATCGAGACCTCGTTCGAGCTGATCGAGCAGGACGCCGACCACGCCATCGCCCGCGGCTCGGTGGAGCGCATCGGGACCTCGAGTGCGGTCCACACCTACCGCCCGGCGGGGCGGGACAAGGTGAGCGTGGTCAAGGAGATCCTCGAGCACCGGGTGGCGATCGCCGAGATCATCGAGACGCTGACCGCCCCGGAGACCGGCGTGATCCGCGAGGCCGCGGAGATCGAGGCGGTGGGCCACCGCATGGTGCATGGCGGGGAGAAGTTCACGCACTCGGCCCTCTGCACGGCGGAGGTGGTCCAGGAGATCGAGGACTGCTGCGAACTGGCGCCGCTGCACAACCCGCACAACCTGCGCGGCTATCACGCGGCCCGGCAGATCCTGCCCGACGTGCCGCACGCGGCGGTGTTCGACACGTCCTACCACCAGACCATGCCGCAGCACGCCTACCTGTACGGCCTGCCCTACGTGCTCTACACGCGGCACGGCATCCGGCGCTACGGCTTCCACGGCACCTCGCACCGCTTCGTGGGCTGGCGCTCGCGCAAGCTGCTGGGGCGGCCGCGCGAGGAGACGCGCCTGATCACCTGCCACCTGGGCAACGGCGCCAGCATCTGCGCCATCGACCACGGTCGGTCGGTGGACACCTCGATGGGCTTCACGCCGCTCGAGGGACTGCTCATGGGCACGCGCTGTGGCGACCTCGATCCGGCGGTCATCTTCTACGTCATGCACAAGGAGGACCTGACCGAGTACGAGGCCAGCACCATGCTGAACAAGCACTCGGGCCTGTTCGGGGTCTCGGGCGTGTCGAACGACATGATCGAGCTGGAGAAGGCCGAGGCGCAGGGGCACGAGCGCGCCAGGCTCGCCATCGACATCTTCTGCTACCGCGTGAAGAAGTACGTCGCCGCCTACGCCGCGGCCATGGGCGGCGTGGACGCGGTCATCTTCACCGGCGGCATCGGCGAGAACTCGTCGATCGTGCGCGCGCGCTCGATGGCGGGGCTCGAGTTCATGGGCGCCAGCATCGACCCGGCGGGCAACGAGGCGGCGGTGAAGGGCAGGGAGGTCGACATCTCGACGCCGGACGCGAAGGTGCGCACGCTCGTCATCCCCACGAACGAGGAGCTGATCATCGCCCGCGACACGCTGCGGCTGGTGAAGGGGAAGCTGCAGCCGACGGGCTGAGCGAGGTCGGGGCGGGGCGCCCGCCCCGGGCGGACGCGTGGTCGATCGGTGATGAGACGCCCCGGGTCCCTCGCGGGAACCCGGGGCGTCGTCGTACGCCGCGCTTCAGCCGACGTCGGCGGTGATCACCATCGGGTGGCGAACGATCCCGAAGGCGATGCTCGCCGAGAGCCCGCCGCCGAAACCGAAGAGCCCGAAGCGGCGTCCCACCGTGAGCGCGTCGGCGTTCAGGGAGAGCGCGAGTGGGACCGAGGCGCTGGTGGTGTTGCCGAAGCGCCCGCCGGCGGTCAGCACCTGCCCGCGGAAGCCGCCCTTCTTCCACTCGGCGATGATCATCTCGTTCAGCATCAGGTTGGCCTCGTGCAGGGCCACGAGGTCGAGTTGGTCGAGCTTCCAGCCGGCCTTGCCGAGCGCGGCGGCGATCCCGGGGCCGCCGATGAACGGCACCAGCACCTCCTTCACCGCGCGCCCGTCCATCGCCAGCAGGTGCCGGCCTTCCTTGAAGTCCTCGGCCGAGCGCAGCGGAGCGCGCGATCCGCCCATCGGTGTCTGGATGATCTCGGCGTGGCGGCCGTCGAGCCAGGACCAGAAGCGCTCCGGGGCGAACCAGTCCTCCTCCGCGGGGACCGCCTCGCAGAGCGTGGCCGTGCCGGCGTCGCCCAGCACGGTGGCGAAGGAGCGGTCGCGCCAGTTGATGGTGGCGCTCATCCGATCTGCGCCGACGACCACGATGCGCCGCGCCATCCCGGAGCGGATCAGGGCGTAGGCGAGCATCACCGCCGCCACCCACGAGGAGCAGGCGAGCGAGACGTCCGCGCCCTTCATCTCGCGCGGCAGTCCGCCCTGGAGGATCGGGATGCCGAGCGCCTCCTGCAGCAGCGCCGCATCGGGCGGGCTGTACAGGTACGAGTGCGTCACGCTGGCGAACAGGATGCCGTCCACGTCCGCGGGGGCGGTCCCGGTGCTCTCGAGCAGCCGCCGCCCGGCCAGGGTCGCCAGGTCGATGGCGCCCTGGCCCTCGGCGCTGAAGCGGCGCTCGCCGAAGCCGATGAAGCGGCGCACCCAGCGGTCGCTGGTCGCGAACTCGCGGGCCTCGTCGGGGGTGAGCCCGTGTCCACGTTCCTGCCGGAGCTGGGCGTTGCGCTGGATCCGTGCCAGGCGCAGCCGCGCCGCCACCTTCTCGTTGCTCCAGACCTGGGGTGGGGCGTAGGAACTGATGCCGGCGAGACGCATGCCGAAGGGCTGAATCGTCACGTCGTGACTCCTTGGCGGGGCCGTGGGCGGCCACAGTGGGACCGGAGGGTCTATGCTGCGACCCTACCACCGTGGTCGCGGCGCTCCAACCCGCGCGGCGGCACGGGCGCCGCCGCCTACACGCGCGCGCTGCCCACCGTGCTCGGGATGGCCCGGAACGCCTGCTCGAGATCGGCGACCAGGTCCTCCACGTCCTCGATGCCCGTGGAATAGCGCACCAGTCCGTCGGTGATGCCCGCCTCGACCCGGTGTTCGCGGGACATCCCGGCGTGCGTCATCGAGGCCGGGTGCTCGATGAGTGTCTCGACCCCGCCCAGGGAGACGGCCAGGGTCGCCAGCTTGACGTTGTCCATGACCGCCCGCCCGGCCTCCAGGCCGCCCTTGAGTTCGAAGCTGATCATGGTGCCGAAGCCCGACATCTGCCGCTTCGCCAGTTCGTGCTGGGGATGCGACGGCAGGCCGATGTACCGCACCCAGTCCACCTCGGGCCGGGCCTCGAGCCAGCGCGCGATCTCCAGGGCGCCCGACTGGGCGCGCTCGATGCGGATGCCCAGGGTCTTCAGGCCGCGGTACACCAGGTAGGCCTGGTGCGGGTCCATGTTGCAGCCCAGCGCGATCATCAGCGGGCGCAGGCGGCGGTCCATCTCCTCGGTCTTTGCGACCACGATGCCGCCCACGATGTCGGCGTGCCCGTTGATGAACTTGGTCACCGAGTGCAGCGCGACGTCGGCGCCCAGGTCGAGGGGCTTCTGCAGGTAGGGGGAGGCGAAGGTGTTGTCCACCACCAGCGGACAGCCGTGCGCGTGCGCGATCCCGGCCACGGCCTGGACGTCGGTGACCTGCATGGCCGGGTTGGAGGGCGTCTCGATGTAGACCATCTTCGTGTTCGGCCGCAGGGCCTTGCGCACGTTCGCCGGGTCGGTCGTGTCCACGAACGTGGCCTCGACGCCGAAGCGGGAGAGGTGCTTCTCGACCAGGCCGCGCGACGGTCCGTAGACCGAGGCCGTGCTCACCAGGTGAGCGCCCTTCTCCAGCAGCGCCAGGTAGACGATCGAGACCGCGCCCATGCCGGAGCTCGTGGCGATGCCGCGCTGGCCGTTCTCCAGCTCGCCGACGCACTCCTCCAGCGCCTTGATCGTCGGGTTCCCCAGACGGGTGTAGATGTAGCCGTCGTCCGCGCCGCCGAAGAGCGCGGCCCCGTGCTCCGCGTTGCGGAAGGCGAAGGTGGAGGTCTGGTAGATCGGGACCGTCACGGCCCCGGTGGGGTCGCCATGGAAGCCGGCGTGCACCAGCCGGGTGTTGATCCCCTGCTTCTTCGACTTCATGACGGCCTCCCTCTGGGGCGGAGTGCGAGCGATCTGCGCGGTGCGGCGGCCAAGATTACAGGGTCGGTCCGGCAGGCCTCAAGCAGGGCAGGGCCGCGGGCTGCGCCGAGCGCGATCCTACGCCGGCCGCACCAGGATCTCACCGGCCACCGCGTCGTCGAGCGAGATCTCGGTCTCGCCCACCCGCACGACCACCGCGGGCTTCTTCTGCAGGACCACGAGCCAGGAACCCGGCATGAGCCCGAGCGCCCCGAGCCGCGCGAGCCGGGTGTGGTTGTCGGACCTGAGCTCGACCACCTGGGCGTGCTGGCCCGACTTGAGGTGGGGCAGCGGCACGGCGCGGTTCACGGGGTCGGCTCCTTCTTCCCGGGGTCTCCGGGCGGGTGCAGCAGGCGGCGCAGCAGCTTCGCGGCCCCCGACTTGCTCTCGTCCACCATCTGGTAGCCGCAGTTCGGGCAACAGATGAGGTTGCAGCCCTGGATCGCGGCCATCGGGCACTCGCTGAGGCAGGAGTGATCGGTCTCGTCGAATTCGCAGCCGCAGAGCGGGCAGAGCATGGCGTTCCTCAGAAGTGTACGCCGAAGACGAGCAGCCCGAAGTGGAGCAGCACGCCCACGGCGAAGGCGAACGGGAAGACGAAGCCCACGACCCAGAATGCCACCTTCGTCCCGTGCTCGCGCGCGATGACCAGCACGTTGGCGACACAGGGCACGAACAGCGTGATCACCACCAGGCTCACCAGCACCTGCGGCACGCTGAGCGCGCCGGCGCGGGCCAGCGCGAACAGCCCGGCGGCGCCGTAGTCGCGGCGCAGGAATCCGACGATGAACGAGGCGGTGGTGGCGCGTGGCAGGCCCAGGCCGCCCTCAACCAGGGGGGCCGCCCAGCGTTCGAGCAGGTGCAGGGCCCCGGTGCGGTCGAGCACGAAGAGCAGCAGCGTGCCCAGCGCGAAGAGCGGCAGCACCTCCTTCAGATACCACTCGAGGCGGGCCACGGTCTTGATGACGATGTTGACGAGCTGCGGGCGTCGGATGGGCGGCAGCTCGAGGATGAAATCGGAGCGCTCGCCGGGGATGACGCGCGAGGCGGCCCAGCCCACGGCGAACATCACGCCGGTGACTACCGCGCCCCAGACCACGATCGCGGCCGGGGGCAGGTAGGCGGTCATGCCCATGATGACCCCGAGCTGGGCCGAGCAGGGCACCCCCAGCGCCAGCAGCAGCGTGACCATCAGGCGGTCCTTGCGGGTCTCGAGGATGCGCGTCGTCATGGTGGCCATGGTGTCGCAGCCCAGGCCCAGCACCATCGGGAGCACGGCCTTGCCGTTGAGGCCGAGGGCCTTGAACGGGCGGTCCATCATCACCGCGAGCCGCGGCAGGTAGCCCGAGTCCTCGAGCAGCCCGAAGGCGATGAAGAAGGTGAGCACGATGGGCAGGACGATGGCGATGCCGTAGGTGAGCGCCATGGTGATGAGCCCGTATTCCCCCACCAGCAGGTCGCGCACCAGCGGCACGGGGATGAAGCCGGCCAGCCAGGTGGCCAGCGGATTGACGCCGCGGCCGAAGAACACCTTCTCCATCCAGTTGACGCAGACGCCCGCGCCGAGGCGCCCGACGAAGAGGTAGAACAGGGCGAGCACGGCGATCAGCACCGCCACGCCCCACACCGGGTGCAGGGCCAGGCGCCCCAGGGTCTCGCCGGCGTGCGCCTGCCGGGTCTCGGGATGCCGGACGACCGCCGCGACCAGCTCGTCCACGGCGCGCAGCCGCTGCCCGGTGAGCACGAAGTGGAGCGGCCGGGGATAGCGCTCCGCCGTCCGCGCGACGAGTGCCTCGATCTCGGCGCGGTGCGCGCCGCCGCAGCGCGCGGCCAGTTCCGCGTCTCCGGCCAGGATCATCAGCGCGATGGCGCGCTCGTCCCCGTCACGTCCTTCGAGCAGGGGAGCCAGCCGGGCGACCGCCTCCTCGATGGCCGCGTCGTAGCGCACCCGGTGTCGCACGGGGCGAGCGGTCTGGAATCGCGAGCGGAGCGTCTCGATGCCCTCGCCGGTCACGGCCACGGTCGGCACCACCTGGGCGCCCAGCAACTGCTCGAGGTGCACGACGTCCACCTGGATGCCGCGCTCGCGGGCCTCGTCCACCATGTTGACGTCGAGCAACAGGGGGCGGTCCAGTTCGGCGAGCTGCATGGTGAGCAGGAGGCTGCGGCGCAGGTTGCGCGCGTCGGCCACCTGCAGCACCAGGCTGCCGCCCCGCTCGAGCAGGATGTCGCGGGTGACGCGCTCGTCGTCCGAGCGGGCGTGGAGCGACTGGATGCCGGGCGTGTCCACCAGCGGCATCCCGTCGGTGTGCCCGGTGCTCAACTCGACGGTCGTGCCGGGGAAGTTCGAGATCTCGACGTAGCGCCCGGTGAGCGCGCCGAACAGGGCGCTCTTGCCCACGTTGGGATTGCCGACCAGGATGACGTGGACGTCGCCTTCGAGGGAGGGGATGATCGGGAAGCGGGTCATGTGGGGCCGGAGGCGGTCTCCTTCGAGTAGGTCCGGCCGCGTCCCAGCCTTGGAGCGACCTCCAATACAGGCACGTCCAGCCCGGGGCGGAAGACAGTCGAGCCGAGCCCGGGCACGCCCTTCGATGCTCCAGCCGCCGGGGAGGTGCCTCCGCAGCCCGCCCCTCGAGCTTCCTGTCGGCGGGCCGGGGCGCCTGGGCACCCAGGTCCGCAACCCGCTCCCCGTCCGGTCACGTCGGCTTCCGCCAGGGCTCGAAAGGGTGGAGAATGCCCGCGAAGCAGGAGCGTCATCACCCCGGCCTCCAGCCGTGTCGCTCTCGACCATCCGGGCAGTATCCCCACTCTAATCGAAGGCGTGAGGCGCGGATGAGAACGCTGTGCTGGGTCGCAGGAATCCTGGCAGCACTGTCCTCAATGGCCGGCGATGTGGTCGTGACGGCCGCGGACGCGGCAGTTCCAGGCCGGACGTTCCTCTCGGGTGACTATCGAGTGGACGTCGACCTTCGCCCGCAGGTGCTCCGCATCACGATCCCCAGCAACTCGCTGGGCGCCATGGTCGACCGGATGCCCATCTCCCCGTCGCCCATCGGCGCCGGACGATCCGATTTCCTGTCGGCCGCGCTCCTGACGCAGAAGGCCAAGCAGTTCGACGATGGTCTCATGGCCGCGGTCGAGCTGGCCGCCGAGCAGGGGCTCGGGCGTTTCCCCGGCAAGGCCGCCCTGCTGCGCACCGTCTGCGCGGCGCTGGCGGATTCCCAGGGCCCGCGTGAGGCGCGCGAGGTGATGTTCGCGGCCTCGCAGCTCGGGGCGCTCGCGGTGACACCGCCGCCGGACCTGGACGCGGGCCTCGCGGCGCGACTCACAGCGTTCGAGCGGGCGGACTTCGCGTCGAAGCCGGTGGGGTTCTATACCTGGTCGCCGGAGTTGAGTGTGATCTTCCGGCAGGACCGGATGCTGCAGACACAGCTTGAGGACGCGCGCAGCGCGCCGGCGCTCGCGCTCGCATTGCGGGGCGACAGCGTCACGATCGCCTACGACGCGATGTTGTCGCTGGCAGAACGGCTCACGAACCCGTTGGCGTGGGGGGATCTCAGGCCGCTGCTCGCCGGCGGCGCGGTGCGGGAGACGGTGTCGTTCTTCCCACCCTCGGCCACGCACGAGAGCCGGCTGGTGAAGCGCCTCTTCGGCGGATTCCCGCCCCCGGCGGACTTCGACCTGGCCGCTGAGATCGTGACGCGCGTGCGCGACGGCCGGCTGTCGCTCGCCCCGCAGGCCGAGAGCGGGTGGTACGACCGGCAGATGTGGTCGTTCGAGCCCCTGCTCGACCCCGAACGCACGCCCGAGGCGGCCAGGCTCCGGACCGGCGACGACTACCGCGCGCTGCTGGTCGAACTGTTCAAGGGCCTGCTCGCGCTCACCCGGGAGACCCACATCAAGCAGGTGGAGGTCCCCATCCTGGTGAGTTCCATTCGGAGCGACGTGGAGCAACCGATCTGCGTCGATCCAGGACTCACGATCGAGCCGCTCGCCAGCCACTACCTGAGGCGCGCGCAGGCGTACGTCTACGTTCGCCAGGTGATCGAGCAGGCGTTCGGCGCGGACGCGCTGGCGCAGATGTGGCGCGTGACGGCGACCGGGCCGGTGCAGACGCCGCTCGGGGACGAGCTCGAGTCGATGCGCTCGCTGTTCGTCGGGGCCCATGCGCTCGCGTGCCGGCAGCTCGGCATGCCGCCGGACGCGTCGGTGCGCCGCGAGGCCCCGGCGGAGATCGACCGGCTCGAAGCGTGGCGCAAGACGCTGGCGACCGATCCGGACCTGTCGAATGACACCCGCATGATGGTGCCGCTGTTCTTCGACCAGGTTCGCGGGCAGACCAAGGTGCTGGTGGTGCTCGGCTGGGCGCAGCGATCCCTGGCGGTGGGGTTCGACACACCTCCGGTCGTCAAGGTGAGGAAGGCCGCGAGCGGCCGGATCGCGCGCTCGCATCCGCCCGTGAAGATCGTCGGAACCACGGTCACGACCCAGTTCCCGGTGGTGGCAGAGGTGTACGTGAGCCGGATCCTGGACCGCGGCGAGTTCCGCCGGTTCTGCGACCAGCGCCGGACGCGCGACGCCATCCTGGAGGCGCTGCAGTAGCACGGGGGCGCGTCACGCGGGCCAGCCGGCGGATGGCGCTCCAGCGGGCGCCCGCGCGCGCGCCTGGTCGCTGCGTCCCATCCTGCGCTCCCGGCTGGCGGTTCATGAATCGTCCGGGCTAGAATGCCCGCCGTCCGTGCCCGGCACCCGCGCCACCTGGCGCCAACCCCCGACCGAAAGGTGGGAGCAGGATGAAACGATCCCTCGCCGTGTTGCTCGCGCTCGTGACCCTGGCCGTTCCGCCCGTGAACGCCACGGACCTCATCCGCAGGCCGGATCTGCCAGCCACGACCCAGTCCGCCGCTCCGGTCAAGTCCGCCGCGCCGGTCAAGGCTGCCGCGCCGGTCAAGGCTGCCGCACCCGCGAAGGCCGCGGCGCACGCCGGGCCCGACAGCCTGCTCAAGCCCGAGACCTTCACCGGGCTCGAGCTGCGCGGCATCGGACCGGCCCTGAACTCGGGTCGCGTCATCGATCTGGCCGTGCACCCGACGCAGCCCGCCACGTGGTACGTGGCCGTTGCCTGCGGCGGGGTGTGGAAGACGGTCAACGCTGGCAACACCTTCGCGCCCATCTTCGATCAGCAGGGCCAGTACTCGATCGGCTGCGTGACCGTGGACCCGAAGAACCCCCTCATCGTCTGGGTCGGCACCGGCGAGAACAACAGCCAGCGCAGCGTCGGCTACGGCGACGGGGTCTACAAGTCGGAGGACGGCGGGAAGAGCTGGGAGAACGTGGGCCTGAAGGCCTCCGAGCACATCGGCAGGATCGTGCTCGACCCGCGCGACCCGAACACGGTCTACGTCGCCGCGCAGGGCCCG
>JANXPZ010000189.1 GCA_025357055.1 Candidatus Eiseniibacteriota bacterium
ACCAGCACGATCACCCCGACGGCAGGCGGGATCGGGACGGCCTTGCGCTCCGTGGCTGTGGCCTTGATCCCGCCCATCTCCAGGATCGTGGTCTGGCGGTTATAGCCGATCCCGCCATAGACCAGGGCGACGATCCCGAGGATCACGAGCGCGACACCTGCGAGCTTCATTTCGTACCTCCCCTGCGGCCGAAGGACCGGCTACAGCGCCCTCCGGCCCTGGATGACCCTGAGCAGCACGACGATGACGGCGATGACGAGCAGAACGTGGATGAAGCCTCCCATCGTGGAGGACGTCACCACACCGAGCAACCAGAGAACGATGAGCACGACTGCGATCGTCCACAACATCCGCTACCTCCTCGCTGGGCCAGCCGCCCCGGGCGCACCGGCCGACCGAACCGACCTGCATAGGCAGCCGCCGCGTCCCGCGCGGGGGCCCGGCCTGGGCCCCCGGAGGGAACCGCATGGGCGGCGAGCGTCAATCGCCTTGTTTGTCCCGCCCCCTGCCCTTGCCCTGGTTGTCCGACTTGCCGGCGTTCCTGACCTTCCCCGGGTCTACGATCTGCTTCCGCAGCCGCTGCGCGAACACCTGCCGCTGCTGCGTCGCGTGCGCTTCGAACGCCTGCTGCTCGGCCGCGTGCTGCTGGCGGATCGCGTCGGCCCCGGGTCCTGGCGCCTGCGTGCGCAACTCGTTCTGCTGGTCGCGCGCGAGGCGTGCTCGCTCGGCCTTGAGGTCGCTCTCGAGCTTGCGCTGTTGTACGTCCCCCTGGCGTTGCAGTTCCACGTCGGGGATCGCGTTCCGGCGATCCACCACGACGGGCGCAGTCGCGCGCTCGGCCGGCATGGGGCGTACCGTGGGACGGAAGAAGCCGACGATGCCCTCGCCGGCCGGCCGGCCGCCCCCGCGCGCCGGCCCATCCACGTCGACGATCTTCACCCGCGGCACGGGCCGTCCGACGCTGCGCTCGATCTGTGCGACGTCGGGACCGACGTTGGCCGGTCGGCCGTTGCGCACCTCGAACCGGGTCGCATCGCGCGAGCGCCCGAACAGGGTGACGTTGCGGGCGACCACGGTCACCTGCACGCGAAGGTTCCCATCGAGCAGGTGCGGCCGCGGCACGAAGCACCACTCGTCCGGCCGGATCGCGCCCGCGTCGGCGAAGCGGAGGCCGATCGAAGCGTCCCAGCCGGCCCTGGGTGGCAAGGGCGCCCAGCCCACGTAGTCATCGCCGTAGCGCCACGCGACCCAGGCCGGCGCCCAATCGGTGCCGGGTACCCAGACCCAGCCGTACGAGTCGTCGAAGAACCAGCGTCCGTAGTGATAGGGCGCCCAGCCCCACGACTCGTTCGCGGCCCAGCTCCATCCGTAATCGGTGTACACCCAATGGCCGTCGCTGTAGGGGCGCCAGTCCGCCGACACGTCGTAGGGCGTCCAGCACCAGCCGTACGACGGCTCCTGGAACCACTGGCCGTAGGGCGAGAGGCTCTCGTAGAAGTACGAGACGTCGACCTGGCTTCCGGGCGAGCGCCCCGAGGCGCGCAGGTCCGTCCGGCCGTAGCTGGCCGCGCAACCTGCGGCAGCCACGATCAGCGCGAGCCACATCAAAGGCGCGAATACTCGTTTCATGGTCGTTCTCCTCCCCTGTCTGCCGCTACCACGACGTGAGCGTCATCCGGCGGGCCAAGTCGGCGATCGCTCCGGCACCCTGTGCCAGCACCCGCCCGATCATCGCCTCGGCACTCCCGCGAGACGCCGGTCCCTTCTCGTCAGGGCCAGAGCTGCGCGCAGGTTCTCCAGCTCCACGGTCTGCCTGCCCACCAGCCGCTGCAATTCCCGAATGTGGTCCTCCGCCGCCTGCAGCACGGTCACCGGGACCATGGTGGAGCGAGCCACCGCCACCCCGGCCCCCCGGCTCATGAGCCGCTTCCAGCGCTGCAACAGTCCCCGCGCGATGCCCAGCTTGCGACTCAACTCCGCGAGCGTCAGTTCGCCGCGCAGCACGCGGCCGATATGCTCACGCTTGAACTCGGCGGTGAAGATCCGCCGGCCGTCCGATTTCCTGGCGATGCGCACCATTCCCGTCGCCGCCCTACTGCCGCACCGCCACGGCCGCGCTGGTCGTGAAGGTCAGCGCCATTCCTGGCTTGAGCGACACCTGATACCCGTCCGAGGCGGCCACGACTCCGGTCGCCACTCCGCCACCGACGATGGCCCCGATGAGCGTCCCCTTGCCCGTGCCGCTCACCGCCTTGCCGGCGAGAGCACCGCCTGCTGCCGAAGCCGCGATGGCGCCCAGGTTCCGGGCCCGCGTCGAGCCCGCGATGATGGATTCCGTACCGCCGTGCACGGTGGAGCGGCGCCCCGCAACCGTGATCGAAGCCAGCTCCAGGTCGAGCATGGCGCGGTCGCCTCTCCTGGCCGCCTTGACCGCGCTGACCGTGCCGCTGACGGAGCTGCCGGCGGGGATCCCATCACGGCCGGTCAGGACCGACCCGGACCACGCATCACCGACGCTGGCATTCTCCGACGACAGGCTGGTGCCGAGCGTCACCTCGAGCGACGTGCCGGAAGGGACCGTCGTCTGGGCCACGTTGGAGCTGCCCACGTCGCCTCCGTTGTCCCGGGCGGCCTGCTGATCCTGGCGACACGCCGATAGACCGACCATTGTCGCGAGCGCGAAGAGGAAGATCCAACCTGGACGGCGCATCCGTGGCTCCTGCAAGAGATATGTGCCTGCGGACATCGCGATCTTCCCGCGATCCGTGAGTGCATGTCGAAGTTCGATGGGGTTCTTCGGGGATCGTCGGAAGTGCGCGGTTCGGAACCTCTCCCGCAGGCCGACCGAGTCTGGTCGGTCCGAAGATCCGTGGCTCGCTGGCGGTGTGGGGGCCGGGCCTCAGGGCCGCCCCATTCATCGAGCGGGGAACGAGACGTAGTCTCTGCCCATGCACCGGAGAACGCAAGAAGAATCGCAGGTCTGTCCTGACACAGCCCTTTCCGTGTCCCGATCTGAACCATGTTGCTGGCTCGCACCCCGGTCCGCTGGCGCCCAGGCAGCGGACGGGGGCCCACCCGTGGCCCGGGGCTGGCTCGCTCATCGGGCGCTTGTCGCTGACCAGTGACAGACTTGTGGCTGTGTCAAGCCCTGGTGTCGTGCCTGCCGAGGCCACCTTCGCGGCACAGTGCCAGGCTGCGGCCGCGGCGGCGTGGGTGAGGATCCCGGGCAGGTCGTCCTCGTCACCGTGGATGACGAACCCGACCGCCCACCCTGATGGAGGGGTTCGAGCGCACGACGACCGGATCCCGTGACCCTCCCGGGTGCGCGCGGTTTCAGAACGCCCAGCGGACCCCGAGGTTCACCGTGGCGTCACCCACCCCTTCACGATCGCGGTCGCACGTCCGCCCTTCCCGCCCGCCGCGACTCCACCTCCCGCTTCCGGCGCCCGTCGGATCAGTGCGCCCTCGACCCCGGGGCGGTCGGGTGTCGGTATCGCGAAGGCCCGCCCGACGTCGTTCAGCACGTTGCCATGCACGTCGGCCCGCCGCTCGAGATAGACGACGAATGACTTGACGCCGGGAACGCACGCGTGCGAGCCGGCGTCCCAGTCCCCCGGGGGAGACAGGACACTGTCGGCGTTCGTCGCCGAGTACCTGGCACTCCTCACACCGTCCTGCTCCTCCCATCCCGGGGCAGGGACCAGCCCGATCTCGGGATCGGTGCTGTTCCCCCGGGAGTCCAGCGGTCGAAGGCAGGCGCGAGTGGCCGCGCCAGCCGTCATCGAGAACGGGAAGTCGAACACGACCCTGAAGCTTCCCGGAAGGAAGGCCACCGACGGCGAGGTGCGCTCCTCCGCGGGCGGCGCCACCACCTCGATCCGCACCGGCGCCACCCACACCGGGTTCGCGATGCAGCGCTCGCCCGTGCTCAGGTCGCGCGCGGTCACCACCAGCGCGGCGAGGCTGTCCATCGCCTGCGACAGCCGGCGTTCGTCGGGTGCGCCGTCGAGTCCCGCCGGCACGTCGAACGAGTCGCGCGCGGAGCCCATCACGCGGTCGAACTTGAACTTCGTGATGTCCCCGGCCCCGGGGGTCGCGGACCTGCTCCACCGGCTCCGGATCCACACGTCGTCGCCCGGGAGCGGCACCAGCATGGTGCGTCCGCCGTCGAACCTGCCCTGCCCGCCGATCCTGCCGTCCGCGTTCTGCCAGGTGGTGGTCCCGTCATGCCAGCGTGCGGTGCCTGCATCCGGGTCGTGCCGCCCGTCCGAATCCAGGTGGTACTCGAGGATCGGGCCGTCCGTGAGCACGGTGTTCCCGTCGCGAAGCGCATCCAGCGCATTCCGCGCACCGGGCGGACGGTCGTGCACGAGCGTGTAGGTGCGCACGCGGGCGTAGGCGTTGCTGTGGAGCATGCCGGAGCAGGGCACGGCGGTGGCCGTGACCTCGTCGGTGTAGTTGAAGTCTCCATGGGCGTCGGAGCCGGCGCTCATGTAGAGCTTGCGTATGAACCTGTCGTTCGGCGTCTCCCGGAAGGCGTGCACGAGGCCTCGACCCAGCAGACCGAACATCGTGTCCAGAGACCGCATCAACTCGTCGTCCCAGGCCCTGGGAGCGAAGCGTTGTGCGTCGGCGCCCCCGGCGAACGGGTTCATCGCGTCGAACGCGCTGGAGGCCGGCAGGCGCCCGCTGCCCGCGGCGACCTCGTCCAGCTTGGTGTTCCACACTTCCGAGCCCTTGAACAGGAACTCGTCGCCCGCAGAGTTCACCTGCGACCCGGAGAGCGAGTCGTGGGGCGGGAAGCCGATCGCCTCGGCGAAGTACTCGGGAGGCCAGACGAAGCCGTCGAGGTTCGGGTGCGACGCGTACGCGAACCCGGTCGCACTGGCCGCCTTCATCCCCGCCAGGACCGCCGCAAGGGTGTTGGGATTCTCCAGCCGTGAAGTCAGGAAGAGCCCGCCGTGCCACGGCCCTTCGAAATGACGCGTGTCGTAGGCCAGGAGGTGGTGCCCGATGTTCGGGCTCACCGAGCCATCCTGGTTCGAGCCGCGCCGCAGAGTGATCTCCTCACCCGCCAGGCGGCCGAGATTCGTGCGGTACCAGTCCGCTTCGGCGGCGTGCCCGTCCGCCAGCGCGGAGGTCGGCCCGAAGCCAGGCGCCGTCCCCGTGTCGTAGGGGCGGGCCGAATAGAACATGTTGTGGTCGGTGACCACGACGCTGTCCTGGTACGCGCTCCAGTTGCCATCGTGGGGCTGGGTCTGCACGAGCCCCAGGGCGAAGGAGGACTCGAGCAGCATCACGATGGGCCCGCCGAAGGCCTTGCTGCCGCCGTTCACGTCGAGCACCCCCGAGGTCGTCTGCTCGGCGATCGTGTGCACGTGGGTGTCGAAGGAGCGGTCGCCCGGATCGAAGCTCGGGAACTGCGCGGGCTCCACCAGCACCCGCAGCACCCGGTAGCTGCGCATCTCCTGTCGCCGGAACAGCGCCGGCCGCGACCATTCGACCTCGGCGTAGAGGGTATGGACATCCGGCGAGCCGTGGAAGCCGAGCGCCGCGTGCGGGATGCGCATGACGTAGTGCCAGTAGTTGCGGACCTGATCGTCGGCAGCGAGCCCGCCGCGCGTCTCACCCAGCGGGCCGACGAACGTGGCGCCGTTCAGGGTGTCGGGGCCCGTCGCGTGGTCCACGACGACCGGCGGGCCGGCTGGCGCGCCCGCGACGCAATTGAAGACGCGGATCCGCTCCACCCGCCGGCCACCCTCGAACTGGGGGAAGAAGAAGAGCACCGGGACGTAGTCCCGCACGGTCTTCCAGGGTGCGCCCATGACGATGTCGGTCCCCGCGCGATCCGCGTACGCCGCGGCGGGCGGCGCAAAGAGGGCGCTCACGAGCAGGAACGTGAGCCACGCACACGCGAGCCCGCAGCGTCCCGGTCGCGCCGCCGGGCCCGCCCGCCTCCTGCGGCAGCTGGTCACCGTGCGAGCGCCGGCCATCTCAGCGGAACTGGAAGCCCGGCCGGCGGCTGCCCAGCGGCTGGCCCAGGGTCAGGTAGTAGTTTGCCACGCCCGCCCTCCGCGCGGCCATAGGCGAGGCACAGCGGGCCGAGGAGGGTTTCGGCGCCTAGGAACACGCTGCCCGCGGCGATCCCGTCATCGAGACCGATCGCCGAGCGCGCCTGGAACACGTTCCCGTATTCGGCCGAGAGCCCCGCGTAGACGGGCAGCAGCTGGAAGTCCACGACCCGGAAGTAGAGGAGCGCACGCAACAGCAGGTCGTGCTGCCCGACCGACTCGTCCTGCTCGAGGCCGGAGAGCCGGCCCAGGCCGCCCAGGCAGAAGCGCTTCTCGAGCGGCGCCTCCCCGTGCAGCGTCGTGCCGGACTCCCCGCCCAGCACCCCCGTCCAGTGCCCGCTCGTCGCGGCGACGCACGCGACGACATCCAGCTGCCGGTACGCCGCCGTGGAGCCGAGCGCATCGAGACCTGCCGAGAGGCGGGCGCGCAAGCTTCCCCCCCGGTGCGGGAACGCGACCTCGTCGAGCCGGTCCAGGAAGACCTGGGCGAACGCCTCGCCGGTGTCGAAGTGCCCCACGGGGAACCGGGGGTCGGCGACCAGGACGCGGATGCTGCCGCCTTCACGCACGACGCCGGCCCGCACCTCGCCCCAGGTCCCGATCTCGCTCCCGCCGGCGAGCGTGCCGCCGTAGCGCCTGATGCCGAGCTCGGACAGCTTGCGGCCGCGCCCGTCGAACACGTTCATCGCGCGCTCACCGGCCAGGAGCTCGAGCGCCACGAACGTGCGCAGCCCGGCGTCCAGCGGCTGGTGGAACTCGGTCCAGACAGCGGGTTCCTGCCCGACCTGCAGCCCGCTGCGCCACTCGCCGTTCATGCGGTTGACCGCGGTGCGGCTGTAGGCCAGCGCGACGTTGAAGTTGGGGTGTTCGAAGTCCTCGAACGCCGCCACCCCACCCTGCACGTAGTCCGGCCCCCATGCGCGCTCGCGCACCGTGACCGTCAGCACGTTGCCGCTCGGTCCGGGCACGACGTCGTAATACACGGACTCGAACAGCTCGAGCCCGTAGATTTGATCCAGTTCCCGCTCAAGCCGCCCGGCGTCCACGGGGCGGCCGATGGGAGCCTCCAGCCGCCTGGCGATGATCTCGTCGGCCACGCGGGAGCGGTTGACGACGCGCTCGGCGCCAAGGATCGGCGGCGCGGCGGAGGCGACCCGTGACGCGCGCCCGGCCCGGTGGGCATCATATGCCTCCGGGGACAGGGCGAGCCGTTCGAGGGTGGGAAGCGCCTCCCGCGCCGCTCGCTCGCCGATGTCGACGGCCTCCCCGCACCGCTCGAAGGACGCCACGGTGATGGAGCCGAGGTCCGGCCGGATGAACACGTCGCCCTTGGCCAGCGAGGCGATCTGCCGCTTCTTGTCCTGCTCGGAGGCCAGCGTGGCGAGTTGGCCCGTGATGGCGGGCAGCGAGCCGAGCCCCTCGCGCCCCATCGGTGGCGTGGCGATGTCCACGGCGATGACGACGTCGGCGCCCATCCGGCGCGCCACGTCGATCGGGAAGTTGTTGACGATGCCGCCGTCCACCAGCAGGCGGCCGTCGATCTCCCGCGGCGCGAACGCGGCGGGGATGGACATGCTGGCGCGCATGGCGAGGGCAAGGTCGCCGCGATCGAGCACCACGGCCTCGCCGGTCACGACATCGGCGGCGACGGCGCGATAGGGGATGCTGAGCCGGTCGAACTCGCGCACGGTCACGACCGGCAGGGTCAGCCGCTTGAGCAGGAGATCGACGCGATGGCCATCGAGGATCCCGGGGGGGAAGAGCAGACTGCCACCGCGCAGCCCGGGCTTGTGCTTGACCAGGTACAGGTCGTCGTCGCGCTTGCGGCGGAACGAGCGGTCGGCCCTCGGGATGTTGTCCGCGAAGGCCTCCGTCCAGTCCGTCGTGGAGATCACGCTGTCGAGCGTGGCCGGCGACAGGCCGGAGGCATAGAGGCCGCCGACGAGCGCGCCCATGCTGGTGCCGGCGATGAGATCGACCGGGATGCGGTGCTCCTCGAGGACCTTGAGCACCCCGATGTGCGCGGCGCCGCGCGCGCCGCCACCGCTGAGCGCGAGCCCGATGCGCGGGCGCCCGGTGGCCGTGGACGGCGTCCCGGCCGCCGTGGCCGGGGCCGGCGGGATGGCAAGGAAGACGGCGCACGCCAGCCCCAGCAAGGACAGGTGAGCGGTACACGCGGCCAACGTCGAGTCCTCCCCTGGTACAGGCAGGCCCTGGCCGGCGGCGAGGCCGGGGATCCGGACGGCGGCGTCGCCTGCCGTTGCGTCGCCTGACGGGGGGCGGGCAACGCTTGAAACCGATGGGAGCCTAGCACTCGGGGATCCGGCGCTCCATCGGAATCCTCACCCGTGGATCCAGGCCCTGGGTCAGGCTTCACAGCCGGGCGGGCAGCCGGGCTCGGAACCGGTCAGGCCGTGGTCTCTCGCGGGGGCCGCATCCGCGGCCGCACACCCCTGCGAGGCGCCACGCCCCCACGCGGGCAAGGCTCGACCCCGGTCGCGCGTCGTCCTACACTGCGCGCGACGTCAGTACCATACGGGGAGGACGCCGATGATCCACACCCGGGCCATGCTCGTGGTCCTGTCTCTCGGCAGCTGCCTGATGCTTCCAGCCAATGCCATCGCGTGGAACGAGGTCAGCGTCGGGCCCTCGTCGCCGGATTCGCTGCCGCAGACGCAGGCGTCCAGGCTGGCCCCGGAAACGCGCGGCTACCGGTTCCCCTCCGGCAGGGAACAGCTCAAGGATTGGGCGCTGAACGCATTCGGACCGTCCGCCGTGGCGGGGAGCGTGGCGAGTTCCGCGTGGGGACAGTGGGTGACCAACGAGCCTGCGGAGTGGCCCGGCGGCGGCCGGGGTTTTGCGCAGCGTCTTGGCGCCGCCTCGGCCACCACCGCGATCACCGAGACCTCGTTCTCGCTGCTTTCGGCGGCGACCCGGCAGGACGCCCGCTACTATCGCTGCCCGTGCACCGGCCTTGGCCCGCGCCTCGCTCATTCGATCAAGATGACGTTCGTGGCGCGCAGGCCGGATGGAAGCGCCGTGTTCTCGGTGGCCAAGACGGCATCCCCCTTCGTCGGCCCACTGGTGACGCGAACCACCCTCTACCCGGAGCGCTATGGCTACGGGGACGGGGCTCTGAGCGGGGCATACGCCGTGCTGATGAATGCCGGCTGGAACCTCGCGCGCGAGTTCGTCCTGAAGGCTCCCGGGTGGTGATGGACGCCGCAACACCCGCCCGCTGACCCGGGACCAGGGGGCCGCTCGTGCCCGCCCCCGCGCCGTGTCGCAGTTCGGGCCCTGCCCGCGCAGGCGGGAACCCGGCGACGACGCACCTGCCCACTCCGCAGTCATGTCAAGCTCTTGTGACTTTCAACGCGCCCGGCTTTGCCGCACGGCCGTCACATCTCTGCCACACCGCACGCCTATGCTGTGAAGGAAGCGAGAGAGGCGGACCTCGCGCTCACCCGGGGCCCGGGCCGTATGTCCTGCGGCGCAGGGTGGTAGGGTACGAGAGAGAAGTCCGGGCTACGCGCTCGCTGGTTCAGGCCCATTCGGGGAGGCACCTCATGTCATCGCTGCGAATGATCCGCCCGTTCCTGCGGCCCGGCGTCGCAAGTCTGTTCGCCGTGCTCGTTGCGGCCACGGCCCTCGCGGTCGCCGCCCCCGCCCGCGCCGGGGATCCCAGCTGGCCGCGTCAGCTCGATTCCTCGAGCGGTTCGATCGTGATCTACCAACCGCAACCCGAGGACCTCAACGGCGACGTGCTCACCGCCCGCGCCGCCTTTTCGCTGCAGAAGAGCACGGATGCCGACCCGACCTTCGGGGTGCTGTGGTTCACCGAGCGCATCGCGATCGATCGTGACAGCAGCACGGTCACGACGCGCAGCCTCGACGTCACCAAGGTGCGGCTGCCGGGCATCACGGCGGCCGACGCGAGCCGCTACGAGAAGATCGTCGAGGCCGAGGCGAAGCAGTGGGACCTCTCCGGCTCGCTCGAAGAGTTGCAGGCCGGGCTGGCTGCGACCGAGCGGGAGCGCGCCAGCGTCGCGGACCTGAGCAACGCTCCACCCCGCATCATCTTCGCCTTCGAACGCGCGATCCTGGTCGCATACGATGGCCCGCCCACGCTCGAACCGATCGAGGGTTCCAGCCTCGAACGAGTCGCGAATACACCGTACGCGGTGGTCTTCGACCCCTCGAGCCGCGACTACACCCTGAACGGCGCGAACCTCTGGTACACCGCCAGGAACCCCCTGGGCCCGTGGACCGTCCTCGCCGGCGCTCCGCCCGCGGTGCGCGCGATCGTGCCGCCCGACACGGCGGCGGCCGCCCAGGTCCAGGGGCCGCCGCCGCTGGTGCTCACCGCCACCGATCCCACGGAACTGATCTCGACGGACGGGCCGCCGCGCTATGCACCACTGGTCGGTGACGAGCTGCTCTACGTCACCAACACCGAGAGCGACGTGGTGCGCGAGGTGAGCTCGCAGGCGCTGTACGTGCTGCTCGCCGGCCGCTGGTACCGGGCCGGATCACCGGACGGGCCGTGGTCGTTCGTGCGCGGCGACCAGTTGCCTGCGAGCTTCCGGCGGGTCCCACCCGACTCACCCAAGGGCAACATCCTGGCGAGCGTCGCTGGGACCGACCAGGCCGAGGACGCGATCGCCGACGCCGAGATCCCGCAGACCAGCGCGATCCGACGCAGCGAGAACGACTTCGAGGTGAGCTACGACGGCAGTCCGCAGTTCCAGTCCATCGACGGCACGAGCCTGCAATACGCC
This sequence comes from Candidatus Eiseniibacteriota bacterium, assembly GCA_025357055.1. Taxonomy (GTDB): domain Bacteria; phylum Eisenbacteria; class RBG-16-71-46; order RBG-16-71-46; family RBG-16-71-46; genus JANXPZ01. The sequence goes on from JANXPZ010000189.1 coordinate 10,850, forward strand.
GTCAACACGGACGCGGAGGTCCTCTTCGCCGATGGGCGCTACTACGCGTGCGACCAGGGCGTCTGGTACATCTCCGACAGTCCCGAGGGCCCGTGGAGCGTGAGCGAGACGCGGCCCCTGGGCGTGGACGACATCCCGCCCAGCTGCCCGGTGTACAACGTGCGCTACGTCTACATCTTCGACACGACTCCGGACGTGATCTACGTGGGCTACCTGCCCGGGTACGTCGGCTGCTACCCCTACTACGGCACGGTCGTCTACGGGACCGGCCACCACTACGCACCATGGCGGGGCCGGCGCCACTACTACGCACGGCCTGCCACGTGGGGCTTCCAGGCCCGGTACAACCTGTGGTTGAGCCGGTGGAGCTTCGGCTTCAGCTACGGCACGGGCTTCCTCCGGGTCGGTACGCGCTGGCGCTCGTGGCAGCAGCCCGGACAGCACCACGGACTGCCCCTGTGGTTCGGCCCCGGCGGCTACCGTCGCCCCCTGCTGGCCGGGGACCTGACGCCGCTGCGGACCCGGCGGCCCGGCCTCCCGCGACCGGGTCTCGGGGACCGCGCGCCGGTGAATCTCTACAGCCGCCCGGAGAACGTCGTGCATGTGGACCCCGCCGCCGTCCGCCTGCCCGTGCGCCAGATCGCGCGCTTCGTCGCCAGACCGGCCCCCCTGCGCAACGACGTGCTCGCTGGCAGGGACGGCAGGGTCTACCAGCGCGATGAGCGCGGGAACTGGAAGGTGAACGAGGGGCGCGCATGGAAGCCGGCACCGGTGCCCGCCACGCCGCTCGGCACACCACCCGGGGCGGGTGGCGGGACCCGCGACGGCGTGACCCGGGGGACGGACCGGCCCGTGGAGCGATCGCCGGCGCGGCCGGAGCCCGGGCAGTGGCCCGCCGAACGCCAGGTGCAGCCGCGCACGGCGCCCCCGGCGCGCCCGACACCGCCGACGATCAGTCCCACGCCGGGGAACCTCGAGCGCGAGTATGCCGCCCGCGAGCGCGCCAGCCAGCGAAGCGCTCCGGATGCCCCTGCGCCGGCGGTGCGCCCCGCGCCGGCCCGCGAGGAACGTACGAAGGAGAAGCCTCCGGTCGAGCGCAAGCGCTAGAACGAAGGGGCGCTCCGTGGGGTCTTCAGCGGCCACACCCCCACGGAGCGCCCATCGTCTGCCGTCTTCTCCTGCGAGGCCCGGGAAGCCGGGAACTCCCCGCTCCCGGACTCCGTGCTACGCGTTCCGCTTCTGGAAGTCCGCCATGAACTGGGCGAGGCGTTCGGCGCCCTCGACCGGCATGGCGTTGTACATCGATGCGCGGCAGCCGCCGACCGAGCGGTGGCCCTTCAAGCCCGACATCTCCGCCTTGCCCGCCTCGCCGATGAACTTCTCCTCGAGCTCCTCGCTCGGCAGGCGGAAGACGACGTTCATCCGCGAGCGGGACGCTGCGTCCACCGGGGAGCGGAACCAGCCGCCGGAGCCGTCGATGGCCGAGTAGAGGATGCCAGCGCGCCGGCCCGCCCGCTGGTCCATCTCCGCCAGCCCGCCCACGGACTTCACCCAGTCCAGGTTGAGCTTCATCATGTAGATCGCGAACACGGCGGGCGTGTTGTACATCGACTTGTCCGGCACGTGGCTCTTGTAGGCCAGGTAGGCCGGCATGTCCTCGCGGCACTGCTCGAGCACGTCCTTGCGGATGATGACGATGGTGTTGCCCGCCGGCCCGAGGTTCTTCTGCGCGCCGGCGTAGATCAGGGCGAAACGCGCGAACGGGACCGGCCGCGAGAGGATGTCCGAGCTCATGTCGGCGACCAGCGGGACGGCCCCGGTGTCAGGGTACTCGCTGAACTCGATGCCGCCGATGGTCTCGTTGCTGGTGACGTGCAGATAGGCGGCGTCCGCGCCGGCCTTGAGCTCGGCGGCCTTCGGCATGCGCGTGAACTTGTTCGCCTCGTCGGTCCAGACCACCCGCGTCGGTCCGACCTTCTTGGCGTCGGAGATGGCCTTCTTGGCCCAGGCGCCGGTATTGACGAACTCGAAAGTCTTCCCCTCGGCGCGCAGGTTCATCGGCACCATCCCGAACTGCAGCGTGGCGCCGCCCTGCAGGAAGAGGATCTCGAACGTGTCGGGCACGCCGAAGACCTCGCGCAGCGACTCGAGGGCCTGGTTGTGCACAGCGTCGTACTGCTTGCCGCGGTGGCTCATCTCGAACAGGGACATGCCCGAGCCGCCGTACTCGACGAACTCGGCGGCGGCCTTCTCCAGCGTGGAGAGCGGCAGGGTGCAGGGTCCGGCGGCGAAATTGAAGATCCTCTTCGTCATCTTGTGCTCCTCACTTGCTCGCCCGCTTCTCGAGGATGTCCACCACGATGTCGCCGATGCGCAGGAGGTTCTCCTTGCTCGACGCGCCGAGGTGCGGCATCACCACCGTGTTCGGGGCGCCCACGATCGGGCTGCCGTAGATCTCGTCCTTGTACCAGACGTCCGTGCCGTAGCCACCGAGCTGGCCCGAGTTCAGGGCCTCGACGATGTCCTCCTCGACGACGCACTTGCCACGGCCGGTGTTGATCACGATCGCGCCCTTCTTCATCTTCGCGATCGTCTGCCGGTTGATCATGCCCTTGGTCTCGTCGGTGAGCGGCGTGTGCAGCGAGAGGTAGTCGGACTCGGCGAGCACCTCGTCGAGGGGCTTGATCGCCGCGATCGGGTGCCGTTCGATCACCTTGTCCGCGGCCACGACCTTCATGCCGAAGGCCTGCGCGCGCTTCGCCACCTCGGTGCCGATGCGGCCGACGCCGATCAGGCCGAGCGTCTTCTGGTAGAGCTCGGTGCGCTTGAGTTCGCTCTTGAGGAACTTGCCGGCGACGATGCCGTTGTGGCCCTCGATGAGGCGGCTGGGGAGGGCGATCATCAGCGCCATCGCCAGTTCGGCCACGGCCACCGAGGAGGCCTCGGGCGTGTTCATCGCCTGGATGCCCTTCTCCTTGCAGTAGGGCTGGTCGATGTTGTCCATCCCGACGCCACCGCGGATGAAGAGCTTCACGTTGGTGGCCCGGTCGATGTAGGCGCGGTCGGCCTTGGTCTTGGAGCGGACGAGGATCACGTCCGCCTCGGCGACACGCCCGGCGTCGTCGAACACCTCGCCGAACTTCTCGAGACGCTTGGGCAGGCCCTTGTCGAAAGCGTCAGCGATCAGGATCTTCATGGTTCTCTCCCCCCTGGACAGCATCTACGTACCACGTCAGACCGGGTGGAATCTACTGAGTACGGAGCGGGATGACAACCCCTCGGGGAGCCCGGAAGTCGCCGTGGAACGCCGGTCCGCGCAGGATGGCCCCGCGCGGGATCGAATGGCAGGCGCGGCCGCGGCGGGAATGGCCTGCATCCGCCCGGGGAGGGCAGGGAGGCCCGCGCGGACGACCCTCAGGGCAGCAAGGTGACGCGCCGGGACGTGGCCCGGCCGGCGACCTCGAACGTCACCAGGTAGACGCCCGCGGCCAGGCGCCCGCCGGCGTCGTCGAGGCCGTCCCACGGCACGACGCGCGAGCCCGCCGTGGACCAGCCCTCCGTCAGACGGCGGACCTGGCGGCCCTGCACGTCGCGGACCGTGAGGCGCTGTACTCCGGCGCGGTCCGCACCGAGCGTGAACCACAGCGTTCCACGGCTCGGATTGGGCGCGGCGCTCAGCGCGAGGCGCGGGACCGCCGGATCGTCGACCCCGGCCGGAGCCGGCAGGCCGATGCCGATGACGGAGCCGGTCTCGTGCGCCGAATCGACGTACATCCCGGCCTTGTAGAACCGCAGACCGAGGAACCGCACCGAGGTCACCTGAGGCGTGTCCGAGGCCCGGAAACGGAGGCGGTAGAGCTGGCCCGGCCCGGCCAGGAAGGTGTTGTTGCACATCAGGGCATCCGAGATCGTGTCCGTGCTCGCCCCCTGGCCGAAGACGTGGAAGGTGTTCCCGCACGCCGGCGGCAGCTTCAGGTACGAGCCCTCCTGCAACGAGAGCGGCGAGAGCCGGATGAAGGTCAGGGCGGCCGGATCCCACGAGACGATGGCCTTGAACGCGTTGAACAAGGCACCTGCCTCCGTGCACTGCAGGACCAGTTCGAACTCCGTCCCCGGCGTGACGGTCTGCCCCGTGGGGAGCAGCGCGACCGTCACCCCGTCGGCATGGAGGGGTGAGGGAGCGGCGGACCATCCGATCGCGGCCGCGAGCGCAAGGGGGATCGCCGCCCGGAATCGTGTCCGCTTCACCGCTCCCTCCCATCGGTCGTCGCGGCCGGAGGGCGCAAGCCAGCG
>JANXPZ010000211.1 GCA_025357055.1 Candidatus Eiseniibacteriota bacterium
ACGCGAAGATCAACTGCCGCCCGGGCGGCGTGGCCTGGACGATCGCGCGGATGGCGGGCAGACCCTCCGCGACCAGCAGCCGGTCCGCCTCGTCGACCACGACGTCCCTGACCGCATGCGCCTTCAGCTTGCCCATGGCGATCAATTCGCGGATGCGACCTGGCGAGCCAGATCCAGCGCCAGTGCTGCGATCTTGCACAGGATGCCGGCTGGTCGATCCGTTCGCTGCTGCTCATCGGTGGCACTTCGATGGATCGTCAGATCGACAAGCTGAAGAAGAGGCCGCACATCGTGGTCGGCTCGCCAGGTCGCATCCGCGAATTGATTGCCATGGGCAAGCTGAAGGCGCATGCGGTCAGGGACGTCGTGGTCGACGAGGCGGACCGGCTGCTGGTCGCGGAGGGTCTGCCCGCCATCCGCGCGATCGTCCAGGCCACGCCGCCCGGGCGGCAGTTGATCTTCGCGTCGGCCACCGAACAACGGGAGAGCGCGGAAGCCATCGCTACGCTCGCGCCCGAGGTGGTCATGCTGCGGGTCGGCGCCACGCCGGTGAACGAGAACATCGAGCATCTCTACCTTGTCTGCGAAGGGCGCGACAAGCTGGAGGTGCTGAGAAAGCTCCTGCACGCGCTCCGTCCTGAACGAGCGATGGTCTTCGTACACCGCAACGAGAAGGCCGAGAACGTCGCGGCGAAGCTGGCCCATCACAAGATCCCGGTCGCGGACCTCCATGCCGCGTCCGACAAACGGGACCGCAAGCAGGCGATGGATGACTTTCGCAGCGCCCAGGTTCACGTACTCATCGCCTCCGATGTGGCCGCGCGCGGACTCGACATCAAGGGCGTCACACATGTCGTGAACCTCGACGTGCCGACGCAGAGCAAGGCGTATCTGCATCGCGTGGGCCGCACCGCCCGCGCCGGTGCCAAAGGGCAGGCGGTCACGCTCATGACCGGAGACGAGGTCCGGCTGGTGCGTCGCTACGAGAGGGAACTGGGCATCGTCATGCATCAGGTGTGCGTGCGCGAGGGCCGGGTGGTCGCCGCGGAAGAACCCGCCCGGCTCGGTCAGCCCGAACGCCCGGCCACGAAGCGCGCGTAGATCTCCTCAACCTGTCTTCACGCCCGCCGAGGCTTGCGCCGGTACTTGAGCCCCGAAGTCATGATGGGATCAACGGGGAGGCAGTCGAGCGGGGTGTCCCGCGCGGGCCCTCCCGGCCAAAGTGGCCGACCATCTGCCGAAGCATCATCTCGAGCGTGACCCCATGCAGCGGGTTGTGGGCTGGCTGCCAACCGACCCCTCGGACCTTGTGGTAGGCTCGAGTCCGTCTCCAAATGCAGGCTGCTCGCCGGTTCGAATCCGGGTGCCGCTTCGGGAATCGCGCTCCGGGCACGCTCCTGCGATCCTCTCCTTGTCCCCACCGGGCGTGGGACGCCTGCCGGGGCTGCTCGTCACCACGTGGGCCGCGGGTGATGGCGAGGCGAGTCGGTCAGGAGTTCGTGCTTGAGTGCCGGTTCTACCCTGAAGCGCTCCCATGGAGAGCGCCTCAGCTCGCGACGGGGGCTCGGCCGCCGCGGGTTCGCAACGGGAGCGGGAGACCATGATGACCCGGACGGAGACCAGGCGCGACCCATCGAGCGGACGGATGCCCGTCGTCTTTGCAGCGCACGGTGCGCCTGTCTTGCTCGACGACGCCGGATGGATGGCTGAGCTTGCCTCGTGGGCCAGGGCGATGCCGAGGCCGAAGAGCATCCTCATGGTTTCCGCACACTGGGAGGAGCAGCCGACGACGTTGGGTGCGACCCGCACGGTGCCGCTCGTTTACGATTTCTACGGGTTCCCCGAGAGGTACTACGAGACCCGCTACGCCGCTCCGGGTGCACCCGATCTCGCCGCGCGTGTCCGCGACCTCCTGCGGCAAGAGGCGATGCCCGTTGCCGAGGCCCCGGATCGCGGGCTCGACCACGGGGCCTACGTCCCGCTCGTGGCGATGTACCCGGACGCCGATGTCCCCGTGCTCCAGGTCTCGATGCCTGGCCTTGACGCACAGGGGCTCTTCAAACTCGGCCAAGCCCTCGCGCCGCTGCGCGAGGATGGGGTGCTGGTCTTTGGCAGCGGCTTCTTGACGCACAACATGCGCTACGCGTTCCGCCCCGGCATCCCCTCCTGGGCGAGGGAGTTCGACGCCTGGGCAGCCGACGCGCTCCTGCGCTTCGACGTGGAGGCGCTTCTGGAATTCCAGACCCGCGCCCCGTCGGCGCAGCTGGCGCTTCCGACATGGGAACACTATGCCCCGTTGTTGGTGGCTGCTGGAGCGGTCGGGGATCAGCGACCTTTGACCACGTTTCCCATCACGGGCTTCTGGATGGAGGGGGCGTTCACCAGGAGATCGGTCCAGTTCGGCTGACGCTGTGCCCCTGGCGGTCAGAGCTCCGTCTCGATCCGCTCCGTCCCGCTCACGCGGTCGAGTTCGGTACTGCCCCGGCCGACGCGCGCCTCGAGGTTCCGCGGCAACGTCCGCGCCGCCCAGAGTCGCACGCCGGGCCCCCCTTCGCCCCCCGCACGGCATGGATGGGCCATGGCGCCGTAGTCAGAGTAGGCGGGGAGGCTGTACCCCCAGGCCTGCGCGGCCTCCTCTCTAACGTCCGCGCCTGCGTTCCCGAGAGACGGCCTCCGGGGTCCCGGTCACGCCGGCCAGCCAGCGCACGGTGTTGAGCACGAGCCGCGGGTTGTGCGGGGCCTCCGCCGAGTTCATCCCCACCGGCACGCGTTGGGGCCCGGCCAGCTGCGCCGTGAGCATCGCGGCCTCGCCGAACACCACGACGCGACCGCGGCCGTGCGTGAGCGCAGCTCCGACGAGCATCCCGTCCGCGCGGATCTGCGGTGTGAGGGGCGAGAACTGCCACGCGACCTCGGGAAGCAGCACGAGCGAGCCGCTCTCCATCACGAGCAGCGTGTCCACCGGCACCGCGGTCCGGAAGGCCTGTCCGGTGAACACCATCACCGAGTCCACGCGCTCGCCGGGGCCGCGCCCGTCGGTCACCGGGTGGGCATGGAGCGATCGGTCGCCCCGGCGCAGCATGAAGTTCATCTGCCCGGCCGCGTCCTGGGCGAAGCCGTTCGACAGGAGCACGCCGAATGCCGCCGCCAGATCCTCAGCGGCGCCGCCGAACGGCATGTGGTCGGCCACCAGAAGGAGCGAGCCGCCATCGCGCACCCAGCCTTCCACGATACGCACCTCGCTGGTGTCGAACGCCGGCGACACGGGCAGGTGCCAGGCTTCCAGGTTGCGCTCCGCGAGCGCGTTCGAGATCACGAGCACACGGGCGGTGTCGAGGGCGGCGCGGGTGAAGGGGCCGGCGTGGGGGCGCGGCACGAACCCGTCGCGCGCCACGAGCCGTGCGAATGGCGCGAAGCGGCCGCCGAGCGTGTGGAAATTGAAGTGGCCTTCGTCGATCAGCACCACCGGGCCCGCGCCTGGCGCGAACGCAGGGGATGGCACCGGGGGAGAGAACGCGGTGTCGGGCACCTGCTGCGCGAGCGCGGGAGTCGCGATCAGGATGGTCAGCAGCGCTGCGGTGAACCAGGGGCGTAGCGCGGGGCGGCGGGGTGCGGACACGGACACGGGACCCTCCGAGGATCAGGGAGCAGGAGCCGCAGGGGCGGAAGGCCCAGACTACGCCCGGCGGGTTGCTCCGTTCCAGTGCTGCTTCTCCCGCCTGCTCCTGACCGGCCCTCGCCTTCCGCCCTCTTTCGACAGTCGATCGAGGGGTCGCCCCCTTCGGCTGGCGTCCTTCGTCCGCGCTCTGTCGCGAGAGCGCATCCAGGGGCCATCGGTCATCGCCACGAAGGACCTTCGCCGCGCCAGGCGCGTGCCACACCGGTCGGACACCTGGAGCATCACAAGGAGCGGGAAGGACGGACCGTACCGAGGCAGCACCGGCACACGGCCGTCCCGGGGAGGGACGCCCGAAGAGGGAAAGGAGGAGGTCCATGCGGCACGAATCCTCACGGTGGCTCGGACTCGCCTGTGCAGGCCTCGCCCTGCTGGCAGCCCCTGCGGTCGCGGACATCACGGTCATCGGGCACTACACTTTCGTGAACGGCGACACGACGATGCGTGCCAGTTACTTCACGTCGCGCAGGGTCCGGATCTCGACCCCCGACGGCCGCGAGGTGATCTTCGACTCGAAGGACAAGCGCATCGCGCTCATCGACCACCAGCGCCGGGTCTACTGGGATGGGCCCCTGGCGCGAGCCGACAGCATCGTGGACGTCACGGACGGCAGTCGTTGGGACCTCATGCTCCGGAACGCCACCGACCAGCTGAAGGCGGAATGGGCCCGGGACATGGACTTCCCGACCGATTCGATCCAGGCGGACGACGGCTTCAAGACCAGGATGATCGCCGGCTATCCGTGCAATCGGTGGACGGTGCGCGCCGGTTCCTCCATGACCCTCGAGCGCTGGACGGCGGCTTCGCTCGCGATCGACCCCTACGACGAGAGCACGGAGGACGTGGTCCTGGCCGCAGTCCTGGACCCGGTCGCGAGAGCGATCATGAGCATGTTCTGGAAGCTGGAGGACACGACGGGGCTCTGCCTGGGGGCGTCGATGAGGTTCCGCACGCCGACGCAGCAGGGCAGCTTCCGCTGGGAGGCCGTCAAGGTGATCGGGGCCAGGATCCCGGCCTCTGCCTGGGCCGTGCCCCAGGGCTACAGCCGGGCCAGGCTCGCGAGCGAAATCCCGCCAGCGAAATAGGGGAGGCCTTCGGCGGATCGGGCTCGCCCGGATGTCGAGCACGACTTTCGACGCGCAGTTGGACGTCGCGGTCGAGGTCGCTCGCGAGAATCCCCACCTCTACTTCGAGATCCAGTCGCTGAACGACTACGGGACGGAATCGCTCACGGCGCTCCTCCATGCCGTCGAGCGGTTGCGCTCGGTCGTGCGCGCGGGCGATGAGGCGGGTTTCGCCGCGCTCATGGAACGCGGCCGGGCGTACCTGCGCGGGCGCGGCCAGGGAGAACGGCGCACGCCGTAGGGCACGCTTGCCATCCCGGGCAACCCACCGGGACACCTGCTTGCCAAGCCGCGCCGGCTCTGGGAATACTGACGGCCTCATGGCCACCAAGTACATTCCTCCCGAAGCTCGCCGGTCCTCGATGGACGACGCGTTTCCTCCGCAACGGCTCCAGTGGGCGGTGGCGGAGGCCAGTCGCTGCCTGATGTGCGAGGACCCGCCGTGCCAGCAGGGTTGCCTCGCCGGCGTCGACATCAAGAAGTTCATCCGCGCGCTCAAGAGCCGCAACCTGCGCGGCGCGGTCTCGGCCATCCGTGACAGCAACTTCCTGGTCGCGACCTGTGGCAGGGTCTGCCCTCAGGGGGAGTTGTGCGAGAAGCGCTGCTCGGCGACGGGACTGGCCAGGCCCATCGCCATCGGCGAGCTGCAGAGGTTCGTCGGCGAACTGGCGATCAAGGACGGCATCAAGACGGTCTTCCCCGAGCCGCGCAGCCAGGGCGAGGTCGCGGTCGTGGGGGCCGGGCCCGCCGGGCTCGCGGTCGCGTACTACCTGCGGCGCGAGGGCGTCGTCGTCGACCTCTACGAACGGCACGCGCTCCTCGGCGGGGTGCCGGGCCGGGTCCTCCCGGTGTTCCGCCTGCCGCGCGCCGTGCTCGAGGCCGAGCTCGCGTTCGTGGCCGAGTCGGGGATCCCGGTGCGGCGCGAAGAGGTGAAGGACTTCGGTGAACTGGCCGGGAGGTACAAAGCCGTCTTCCTGGGTTGCGGACTGGGCGTCTCGCGGGGGCTCGACGTTCCCGGAGCGGCGCTCGCCGGGGTGCACCAGGCCGATGGTCTGCTCGAACTGGCCAACGGCGAGTCGCCGGCGCCGCGCTGGACCGGGCCGACGGTCGTCCTGGGTGGCGGGAACACCGCCATCGACGCGTCGGCCGTGGCGCTGAGGCTCGGATCGAGCAAGGTGACCATCGCGTACCGGCGAGGCGAGGCCGAGATGCCCGCCTGGCTCGAGCACCGGCAGTTCGCGCTCGAGGAGGGAGTCGAACTGAAGTTCCTGCGCGTGCCGGTCGGGGTCCTCGCAGCCGGGGGCCGCGTCGCAGGCGTGCGCCTGCAGAGGTCCGAGCCGGGAGCGCCGGACGCCTCCGGGCGGGCCCAGGCCATTCCGATCGAAGGCGCCTTCGAGGAGATCCCCTGCGAGCAGGTCATCCTGGCGCTGGGGAACGATCTCGATGGTGGCTGGCGGGCGCTCGGGATCGACGCCGGACCGAAGGGGCCGCGGGTGGATCCAGAGACGATGCAGACCTCGCGGCCCGGGGTCTACGCGGGAGGCGACCTCGTGAGCGGCGGGGCCACGGTCGTCCAGGCCGTGGTGGATGGCCGGCGGGCAGCGAGGGCCATCCTGCAGCGGCTGGCCCTGCAGTGACGCGCCCCAGGCCCCTCTCCGCGACGTCGGAGAAGGGCCTGGGGGAGAGACGGCAGGAGCTTCTAGGTCGTCGCCGTCGCCGGCTCCAGCTTCATGCAGTCCCACACCGGGCAGACCTGGGTGCACAGGCCGCAGCCGTCGCACTTCCTAGGATCGACGGCAGGCGTTCGATCCGCGGCCTCGTTGATGGCCTGGTAGCCCGCGTCGCGGCAGCTGATGGCGCACTTGCCGCATCGGGTGCAGGTCGCGAGGTCGATGGTGCTGACCATCCGCCTTTCGTACTCGAGGCGCGCGTGGGGCACGATGTTGGCGAGGGCCTTGCCGCGCAGATCTGCGAGGCTGTCGGCACCCTGCTCCTCGAGGTAGCCCATGAGCCCGTCGCACAGGTCGGTGATGATGCCGTAGCCCTCGAGCATGACCGCGGAGCAGACCTGCAGCGAGGTGGCCCCGAGCAGCACGAACTCGGCGGCGTCCTCCCAGGTCGTCAGCCCGCCGCAGCCGGAGACCGGCTTGCCCAGCGGCGCGATCTCGGAGGTGGCCCGCAGCGCGATGGGCTTGAGCGCCCGGCCGGTGTAGCCGCCCAGGTTCCCCTTGCCGTGGACCGAGGGCATCGGGGAGTGAGTCTGCAGGTCGACGCCGAGGAGCACCGGGAACGAGTTGATGGTGCAGAACCCGTCGGCTCCGGCGTCGATGAGCACCCTGCCGAGCTGCCGCAGGTCGCTCACCGCGGCGGTGAGCTTCACCAGCACGGGGATCTTCACGGCCTCCCGCACCCAGCGCACGATGCGTGCGGCGATCACCGGGTCCTGGCCGATGGCGGCGCCGACCGCGTGAGGCGGCATCCCGCCGTGCGGGCAGGAGAAGTTGAGCTCCACCGCCAGGGCGCCCGCCTGCTCGGACCGCTGCGCCAGCTCGACCCAGTCGCCCTGCGCGCCGCCGTCGGCCATGATCGACGCCATGACGAACCGGTCGGGCCAGTTCTTCCGCAGCTGCGTGATGCCCGCCATCCAGTAGTCCGCGTGCTTCTGCGAGACGAGCTCGATGTTCCCGAAGGCGTAGACCTTGCGGGCGTCCGCCTCGAAGCCGGGAAAGCCGATGGAGTGGATGCGCGGTGAAACGTCGTGCACCGGCACCTTCTCGAGCGGGATGGTCTTGGTGACCGCGCCGCCCCAGCCCTGCTCGAACGCGCGTTCGATCATCTCGATGGTGTTGGCCGGCGGTGCCGAGGCCAGGATGAACGGGTTCTTCATCTTGAAGCCCAGGAACTCGACCCCTAGCGTCGGCATGCGTTTCTCCCCTTCGTGCGGCTCGTGGTGTGGAGTGTGGATCCGGTGAGCGGGGCTAGCCTTCGAATGCCTCGTCGGTGATGGCCATGCCCCGGTCGAGGATGTCGAACCCCTCCGCCATCTGCTCCGGAGTGATGCACAGCGGGGGATTGCAGGTGAAGCTCGACCAGCGGACGAACGTGAAGAGCCCTTCCTTGCGGAAGAAGGCGGCGAGCCTTCCCATGGCCGGGTGGCTCCCGTTGTAGGGCGCCAGCGGCTCGTTCTTCGAGTTCTTGCGCACGTCGACCATGCCGAAGAGGCCGATGCAGCGCCCGTCCCCGTAGGAAGGGTGCTTCGCCTTCAGCTTGTCCATCTCCGCGCGCATCACCAGGCCCATCTTCGCGGCGTTCTCGATCATCCCCTCGTCGAGCATCACGCGGAGGACCGCCTCGGCGGTCGCCAGTCCCACCGGATGCGAATTGTAGGTGAGCCCGCCCGGGAAGACGTTCTTCTGGAAGTAGGCGTGGATGGGATCGCTCACGCCCATCGCGCCCAGGGGGAAGTACGAGCTGGTGAGCCCCTTGGCCATGGTCACGATGTCGGGCACGACGTCGAAGTGCTCGAATGCCATCATCCGGCCGGTGCGGCCCATGCCGGCCATCACCTCGTCGCAGATGAGCAGGATGCCGTACGAGTCGAGGAGCTTCCTGAGCCGCGGGAACCAGCCCCGGGGCGGCACGAGCAGCCCGTTCGTCCCCGTGACGGTCTCGACCATCATCGCGGCGATGTCCTTCGGGTTCTCGTACTCGATGACCTCTTTCAGGTAGGTGAAGTAGTTCTCGTTGATCTCCTCGTCGGTCTTGCCGAACGAGTACTGGTAGGGCGCGGGGTCCATGACGTGGACGACCCCGGGCGAGCCGGGCTCCGCCGGCCAGCGACGCGGGTCGCCGGTGAGCATCAATCCGAGGTTCGTGCCGCCGTGGTAACTGCGGTAGCGCGTGAGGATCTTGAAGCGCCCGGAGTACAGCCGCGCCGCCCGGATGGCGTTCTCGTTCGCCTCGGCGCCGCCCAGCGTGAAGAAGAACGAGTTGATGGGGCCGGGCACCACCTCGGACAGCAGCCTGCCCAGCCGGGCGCGCACCGCGGTCGCGGTCTGCGGGTAACAGAAGATCAGCTCGTCAAGCTGCTTCTTCATCGCCGCGATCACCGTGGGGTGGCCGTGGCCCACCAGCACGCACATCAGCTGGCTGTTGAAGTCGAGGATGCGCTGGCCCTCGGGCGTGTAGAGGTACACCCCCTTGGCGCTCGCGATGGGCAGCGGAGAGACGTCATTGCCCGCCGACCACGTGTACATCGTGTGCCTCTTGCAGAGGTCGATCATCTCCTGCGTCGACATCGGATCGTTCGGTCCGTACGGCACGGGTGCCTCCGGGAGCGGAGAAGGACTGTGTGAGGGCGAAGGGCTCAGGACATCCAGGTCTGGTCGGTCTGGATGGACCAGCGGGTGGTCACCTTGCGGGGACGCGTGAAGAAGTGGAAGCCGTCCATGCCGGTGATATCGCCGTGGCCGAACTTGGAGTCCTTCCAGCCGCCGAAGGCGAACGGCTCGCGGGGGACGGGAACGCCCACGTTGACGCCGATCATCCCGGCCTCCAGTCGCTCGGTCGCGTAGCGGGCCACGCCGCCGCTGGTCGTGAAGATGGCCGCGCCGTTGCCGTAGCGGCTGCGATTCTGAAGAGCCAGCGCCTCGTCCAGGGTCGCGGTGTGCACGATGGAGAGGACGGGACCGAAGATCTCCTCGCACGCAGCCGGGATCGCGGGGGTGAGCCGGTCGAGGATGGTAGGCCCCAGCCAGTAGCCTTCGGGACAGCCGTCGACCTTCGCGCCGCGGCCGTCGACCAGCACCCTGCCGCCCAGCTTCTCGGCCTCGTCGATGAAGCCGGTGATCCGCTTCACCGCG
>JANXPZ010000042.1 GCA_025357055.1 Candidatus Eiseniibacteriota bacterium
CTCGGGATCCGCAACCTGGAGAAGAAGTGGACACGGCAGCCGAAGTGTTGGAATCTCGCCCTGAATCAGTTCTCGATCATGTTCGAAGGACGACTGCCCGCGTGACCGGGAATGGCGCTTACACAGAATTCAGGACAGGCCTCGAATCCGGACCTACCTGGGGCCGTTCATGGGGCACATGCCCTTGGAGCAGGTGAACCGGGAGGACGTGCGGGCCTACCGGCTGTGGCTCGAACGCACCACGAAGCTCAGCGTCTGTTCGATCTGGCATGTGCTGTCCGACTGCCGGTGCTTGCTGAACTGGTGCGAGGACGCCGGGCTCGTGGAGCGGTCGCCGTTCCCGAGACGGGTCATGCCTAGGCTGCAGGAGCGTCCACCGGATCGCGTCACGGACGAGGAGGCCGACAGGATGCGGGCACTACCTGACCCTCACGGGTTCGTCTGCCGGCTGGCGCTGGGGACGGGGCTGCGGTGGGGCGAACTGTGCCGGGCGCAGGCGGCAGATGTCGAGCGGGGGTTCCTGCTCGTGCATCACACGAAGTCGCGCAAGGTGCGGCGGGTGCCGCTGGCTCCGGACCTGCTGGCGGAGGTCCGGACGCACGTCGGGCGGCTGGTGGCGTTCGCCAGGATCTCGCCGGGGTCGTTCGCCAAGTCGGTGCGGAAGCTGGCGAGCATGGACCGGTTCCACGTCCACCAGATGCGGCACACGTTCGCGTGTCAGTGGATGGACCGGGGCGGGAACCTGGGGGCGTTGCAGCAAGTCCTCGGGCACGCGTCGATCGTCACCACGCAGCGCTATGCCCGGATGTCGGACGAGCTGGTGATGCGGGAGGCGGTGAGGATTGCATCCATCGCCGGGGGAGGGGATTGAAGATGTTCATCATCTGGTCGAGTGGAGGTAATCCCATCGTCACCCTGGGCATGCGGATAGTGATTGGCGCCTTGCTCGGAGTGGTTGGGTACCTGGGCACCATGGCAATTTCGCGAGTCAGCCCTCGGCTCGGACTCTGGGTCGCCGCAATCGGGTTCTTCAGGTGCTTGGCGATCGTGCTGGTGGCCCTCCTGGAGGCTGCTTTCGTCGTGATGATGTTTGCTGTGGAGGCGTCCGACCGGATGGTCTACGCGATCATCGCCGTGGTGTGGGGCATAGTGATGACGTTCACGGTGAGGAAGGCGGTGCGCGAGGCACGCAAGGAGATGGATGCCGCTGAGACCGGGACGGGACCGGGACAACCCATCACCTGAGGCTTCGTGCAGCACCGCAGCCAAGTTGCGCAAGTTGAAGAGTGCGGCGATAGTGGCGGGTCTGTGGCCCCGTAGCTCAGACGGATAGAGCAGCGGTTTCCTAAACCGTTGACCTGGTGACCAACCACAGACCTTCGTGGAGGTCACCATGCACCGCCTCACCCAGCCCGGCCCCGCCCTTCCCCCGTCCACAGCCAGCGGTCCGCCCCTACCCGCGTCGACCGGAGCCGGCCTACTTCCCCCCGAATCCCCCACCGCGCAGCTCGAGGCGGTGCACCCAGCCGCGCGTCGTGGTACCGCGGCCGTCAGTTCCCCGGCGGGGCTCGGCGCGAGCGGCCACGACCGCGAGCCCGAGGGAGTCCCCGCCGGGCGTACGTCCTCAGGCTGGGTTCGTCCTCGCCACGTCGGCCCCGGGGATCTCATCGGTGCGCTGATCAAAGACGCCTACGAGGAAGGCAACACCATTCACCTCTCGCTCAAGGGGCGGGAGGGGCGTGCCTTCCACGTCACCGTCATGTCCGATCCGGAGGGCAATGGTCCCGGCTCGCTCCACATCTCCGACAGCCAGATCCTGACCTTCCTGGGCTCACTGGGAGGTCTGTGATGAGCACCGAGCCCGACACCGTCCGCGCCTCTCTGGAGCGGCGCGTCGAGGAGCTGGAGGAGGCCCACCACTACGCGGTGGAGATGTGCAGGGGGCTTGCCGAGCATGCCGTCACGCTCGTTGCTGAGAGCGAGGAGGCAGAGTGTTCCGGGTGGGTGAGCGATCCGGGCTTCATCACCAGGTTGACGGAGGCGTGGCGCGTCATGGGGAACGCGCTTGCCGACGTCATCGAGAAGCGCGTCCCTTCCGATTGGCTGGCGAACCTCGAACGCGAGCGTGACGAGCGTATCGCCACACTGGAGGAGGCGCTGCGGGAGGCGGATGACGCACTGCGCCTTTGCGGGCGGCTCCTGAGAAGGCTCGATGAACCGGCCGTGTTCGCCGCCATGAGAGCCGAGAACAATGCGACATCCCACGCCGACGCCGTTCTTGCCGGCCTACCTTCGTCCCCCGCCATGGATGCGATCGTGGTCCTGCGGGATCGACTGTACTCGGCGATGGCCTACGTCGGGCACGTGGTGGAGGAGCTCGAAGAAGGCATCCCACACGAGGACGCTGCTGAGTTCGTGGTGCGATCGGTCGAGGCGATTCGCGCGACCGACGCGCTGGACCCGACAGACCGCAGCGCGCCGGGGTGGGAGTCGGCCGCGGAGTCTCGGCGCGCCGCGCTGGTTGAGAAGGTTCGGTCGTGAGCGGCGCCGCGCAGTCCGAGCGAATCACCGAGGCGATGGCGCAGGCGCTCCTCGTGCTCGACGTCCTGAGTTGGCGGGAGCCGCTGGAAGACCCGCTCGCGATCAGTGCCCGGACCTTCGGCCGAGAACTCTACGGACAGAAGCGGAGCATCGCGCGTCCGGCCGCAGTCATGTTCGAACGACTGCGGCTCCAGAAGCTGGCCCAGGTCGGGTCGTGGCAAGGACTGACTCGCTGCGAGATCACGCCCGACGGCCACGCTCTAGCGCAGGCGCTTCGCCTGGCGCGGACGGGACGATGAGCGCCCGCGAGCAGTACCTGCACGAGCGGCGGCTGAAGGCTGATGCCCCCATCAACCGCGACCCCTGGCCCGATGACGATCTGCCGAGCTGGAGCGAGATCCTAGGCGGACTCGCGCTCATGCTCGCGCTGGCCGCCTGCTACTGGCTCCTGCCGTTCGCCGTCGCGGCGCTGCGGGAGATGCTGTGAGCTGGACGACGAGCACGATCCGCCGCCGGCAGCGCCTGCCGAAGAACGCCACGGAGCGCGCGGTCTACCGCGAGGCGTCCGTGGATCCTGAGGGCGCCGAGCTCGTCCTGGCCATGCAGCTGGACCCCCGCGTGCTCCGGCTCCCGACGTCGGCTCACGCCGCAGCGCTCGAGGAGCTGGCGCGCGCGGTCCGCATCGAGCTCGCCGAGCAGGAGCAGTCCGCCCTACAACACGAGACCCATGAATCCGAGACCCCTTCACCCGATCGCCACCAGGGAGGTGACCGTTGAGCGTCACATGGTCTGAATCCGGCCGGCAAACCCCACTCAAGGATCTCAAGAACTGTGAGACCAACGGCCGCGGGCACTCCGACTCCGCGGCCCTCAAGGAGTTGACCGCCTCGGTCCGGGCCCACGGGATCCTGCAGCCGCTGATCGTCCGGCGGGTGAAGGACGGCACTGCGGCCGGGGCGACCAGCCACCTCGTGGTGGTCTGTGGCCACCGCCGGCTCGAGGCCGCGCGGCTCGCGGGACTGGAGGCCGTCCCGGTGCTCGAGCGCGAGCTGACTGACGAGCAGGCGGCCGAGATCCAGTTGATCGAGAACCTGCAGCGCGAGGACCTCTCGCCACTGGACGAGGCGCAGGCGATCGAGCGCCTGATGACGCTGGTTCCGCTCGACGAGGCGGCCGCGCGCCTCGGGAAGAGCCGCGCCTACCTGGCGAGCCGCACGATGCTGACCCGACTGCCCCAGGAGGCGCGCCTGGCGCTCGAGGCCGGCACCCTGTGCCTCTCCGTGGCGCTGATGCTGGCGCGGATCCCCGACGACACGCTCCGCGAGCAGGTGGCGGCCGAGGTCCAGGGCGGGAGACAGGTCTACGACCCGGACGCGGATGAATCTATCCACGTCCCGCTAACCGTCGCCGAGGCTCGCAAAGCCTTCGAGCGGACCATGCTCAAGCTTGAGCACGCCACGTTCGACACGCAGGACCCGATGCTCCTGGAGCTCGCCGGCTCCTGCACGGGCTGTCTGAAGCGAACTGGGAACGATGCCGATCTCTTCGGGGACGTGGACGACCGCAACGTCTGCACGGATCCGGCTTGCTTCCGCGATAAGCGCGATCTCGGCTGGGCGGTACGGAAGGCTGAAGCGATCGCCAAGGGCTATCAGGTCCTGGCCGACTCCCGGGCGAAGAAGATCCTCACTAGCTTCGGATCCGCGCGGATCCGCGAAGACTCCGGCTTCGTCGGGCCCGCGGACCACGTCGGCCGGGACGGCGACTCTCGTTCATGGCTGCAGGTGGCGAAGGCGGCGAAGGTCAAGCCGCTGACGCTGGCGGTCCGCGACCCGCTCACCGACAAGC
>JANXPZ010000088.1 GCA_025357055.1 Candidatus Eiseniibacteriota bacterium
CCCGCGCCCGGACGCGGCAGGCGATTATAGCAGGGTTCCCCGGCCCTGCCTCGTCTTCACCCGGGATCGCGCCGGCCGGTGGCGCGCGACCCCGGACGGAGCCCGGGCTAACGGACCGGGGTCGCGGACGTCGCCCGGGCAGGGACCGCTGCGCGCACCGCCCGCACGGCCGGATTGCCCGAGAGGTCCACGACCCGCACGCTGACGGTGTGCTCGCCGGCGGTCACGTCGTTCAGGCGGACACGGAAGGAATGCGCCAACTGGTCCGTGCAGCCGCCGTCGGGCGTCACCGCGCGCCAGGCACCGTCATCGAGCGAGACTTCGATGCGCTGGAGCGCGCTGGCCGCGTCGTCTGCGAGCCCGGTCACGAGCAGGGCGCCCGCCTCGCCGCGCGCCTCGAGCGCGGTCACGCGCGGTGGCGTGTTGTCCACCGTGAAGGGCTGGCTGAGGGCCTCGGCGCGCAGCTCCTCGCCCACCGCGTTCCCGCCCGCATCGCTGGCGGTCAGCCGCAGGCGGTAGCGCCCATCGGGCAGCGCACCCGTGTCCCAGGTGTGGTTCGCCTGCTCGAGATCCCTGGCGAGCATCGTCCAGGGTCCGCCGGGCTCGGGCCGCACTTCGATCTGGAAGCGCAGCGGGTCACCGTTGGGGTCGGTCGCGCGCCACTGCACGGTCCGCAGCCCGCGGGCCCACATCGGCAGGTCGCGCAACTGGCCCGGCGTGGTGGCGGTCGGAGCGCTGTATTCGACACGCTGCCCGCCGGGCAGGTTCTGGGTGATGGCGTCCAGGTGCGGCAGAAGCTCGCCCTCCCGGAACGCGTCCCCCTGCGGGGAGACCAGCACGTCTTCGAGCCTGGGCGCCTGGTTCTGCTCGCGCCAGGCCGTCTCGACCGACTCGATCCTGGGACTGCCACCCTCGAACAAGACCCGCCACTGCAGGTAGCGTGCGGGCAGGGAGCGGATCGCGCCACCCTGCCCGGTGCCGCTCACCGGGGCCCAGGGGCCCCAGGTCGAGTCGGGCTCGTCGGAGTTGCCGCTGCGGGTGCTGAGCGAGACGCGACCGCCGGCCGCCTCGCCGCGCCACTGGATCTGGCCGAAGCGCGCGATGCGCCGCGCGTCGAGGGCGAGGGAGAGCAACTCGCCCCGGGGAGCGCGATCCGGACCCAGTTGCCAGAGCGAGGCCGGATTGGAGGTCGCGGCGTAGAGCCGTCCGTCCGCTCCGCTGGCCAGGGCCGTGACCTGCCCCGCGGGGCTGGCCAGCCACTGCGACGCACCCCCCGCGCGCTCGACCAGGTAGACGGCCGCGCGATTGCCCGTGGCAGCGATGAGCCCGCGGCGTTCCCCCGCAGACTCGCCCATCCCCGCAAGGGCGAAGACGAGCGGCTGCGGCGAAACCCACCAGGCCATCGCCGAGGAGTCGGGCACGATGCGGTAGATCGTCGCCCTGCCACTCGCGGGCGCGGTCTCCACCGGCTTGGGCTCCCCGTCCTTGTCCTCCTCGGTCGTCGCCGGAGTGCTCAGCGCCGCCGCGTAGAGCGCGCCATCCGGTCCGAAGGCAAGGGCGCGGATCTCGTCCTCGCTCGCGTCGAAGACCGTGCGCAGCGAGGCGTCCGCGTACGCGTGATAGACGCGCCCCTTGGAGTCGCCCCCCACGAACGCGCCGCCGTGGCCGTCCGCGACGATGGAGACCAGGTTGCTCTCATCCGTGTCCGCGACGATGCGAACCTTGCCGCCCTCGATGCGCAGCAGCCGGCCCTTCGATCCGGTCGCCGCGTACCAGGCGGCGCCATCGGCGCGCACGAGCCCCCAGACATAGCGCTCGCCGGTGCGCGCCAGCAGGGTCGTGTCCCCGCGCGCGGAGACGCGGTAGACGAGCCCGTCCGGCCCGGTGCCCGCCACCACTCCGTCGCCGTCCGCCGCCATGCACAGCACCTGCCCCGCGGCCAGCCGGGCCCACGGTCGCGCGCCCCCGCCGGGGCTCCAGCGCAGGATGAGTCCCTGGTCGCCCGCCAGCGCGACCGAGCCGTCCTTGAGCACGACGGCCGACCAGACCACCGTGAGACTGTCGAGCGGGGTCGAAACGGCACGCGGCCCGGGCTCGAGCGAGCCGTCGGCGCGCACGACGATGCCGTGCGACTCGGACCTGGCGTAGTCGGACGGGCTGTCGAGGATCCACCACTTCGTGTCGGACGCCTGCGTCCCGGTCGCCAGCAGGGCGGCGAGGACGAGCGTCGAAAGGGCGGCAGGCGCGCACCACCTGCCGCGCCTCGGGGACTCGTGCACGGCACCTCCCTCGCTCATGGGGTCCTGGAATCCACGGTGAGAACGAGCTGCAGCTCGCCCCGGGTCACACCTGCGAGCGTGAGCCGCGTCTCGTCGAGCAGAGCCGTCTCCGCACGGCGGGCGAGATCACCTGCCGCCAGCGCACTGGAGATCACGGTCGCGGCGGAAGCCGGCAACTCGGGGTAGTCGCGCCCCGCCGCCGTGACGTCCGGGGCGCTGGCGACGATGACGGCGTAGAGCGCGCCCGAGGGCCGCACTCGCCCGAGCCGCCGCCAGGCGTCATCCAGCGACGTGGGGCGGTAGCGGGCGGGGAAGCGCATGGCCTCGAAGCGCGAGAGTTCGGCTCCCCCGCCCACCCAGAGGCTGTAGCGCCCGTCGGGGAGCTCCGTCGCGACGGGCACCTCGATCAGGCGCGTCTCGATGGGACCGCGCCAGCGCTCGATGCGGCACTCGACGCGAGCGCGGCCGCCGGGCCGGACGGCCGCGTCGAGCAGTCGCGCGGAGCGGAGCGCCCACGACCGGCGTCCCGGCGAGACCTGGATCGCGACTTCGATGCTGTCGAGCCGCAGACGCTCGAAGGGGTTCCCGAAGAGGAAGGCGAGTGGCCCGGTGATCGCACCGGCCGCCTCGCCCGTGGGTGACTCGCTCGCGCTCAGGTCCTGCAGGACCAGCGGGGGCGCCGCGCGGCGGTGGAGCGTGAGCGTCCACGCCAGGGTCTGGCCCGGCCCGATGCCGCCCGACTCGAGCAGGCTGTTCAGCGTGGCGAGTCCCACCAGCTGGGCCGCCAGCGCACGATCCTCGACCAGCTCGAAGCGGAAACGCTGCGGCGCCGACCGCGCGCCCTCGATGCGGACCGCCAGGGGCAGCAGCGGCACACGCGGCCCGATCGTGCCCGACACGCCGGGGCGCCGGTCCTGCGTCACGATCCCCACTTCGCGGCCACGGGAACCGAGCTTGAAGGAGACGTAATCGCTCGCGACCACCGTGGTGATGCGCGCGGTCGAGAGCGGCAGCCGCACGTCGCCCGACTGGAAGAACGGATGCCCGAAGAGGAGCACGCGGTCCCCGTCGCGCCAGGTGAGCGTGCCGATGGCCGAGATCTGCAGGTCGCCGCGCATCAGGTCCACGGCCACGGCGGAACCGGGCTCGAGACTGGCGGCGTCGGGACCGCCGTCGGGAGTGCTGCCGCCCGGGACGGCGGTGAAGCCGAGCGGCGCGAGCCACAGCTGCGCGGCTTCAAGCGCGGCCGGGGCCAGACCACCGCAGGCGAGCGGGACGGGCAGCGACACCGGCGCACCGGCCTGGGACGCGCGGGAAGGCACATCGCCCCCGGGCGGCGGCTGCGCGGGGGCGCTCTCCTCCCAGTGGAACTCACCGAAGTTCGCGCCGCCCGGGAGCGCCGTGAGCTCCACGCCGGCAGGTCCGCCTGCAGGGCCGGTCGCGGAGGAAGCGGGCTGGTCGAAGAGCCTCAGCATCTCGCGGATCGGGGTGATGCCGAACAGGGGCTCGCGCGCGAAGGGCCACGAGGAGGCCAGCGCCCCGATCAGGCGGCCGTCCACGTAGACCGGGGAACCGCTCATCCCCTGGGCCACGCCGACCTGTCTCAGGCGTTCCGAGGTGGCTCGGGCGATGATGGTCTGACCGTCCACCCGTCCGCCCGAGAGGACGCCCACGATCTCCGCCGGGAACTCCTCGATCGAGTCTCCGCGGAAGACCGAGCGCACGATGGCCCGGTCGCCGGGCTTGAGCTGGTCAGGCGCGAGGGTGAGCGGCGCCGCAGCGCCGCCCGGCGCCGGCGCCAGCAACGCCAAGGCGCCCAGCAGAGCAACGAGCACGCCCGCAGGGACGGATACTCGGCGTGGGGCTCGCAGGGCGGGCTGTTCGCTCCAGGATCGTGACACGATCGCGCACTCTATCAGAGCCCCCGGAGGCAACCAATCCGCCCCGACCGGAATTGACGAAACGCTGAAGAAGCCCGCGCGCGGATGCCGCTCTTGCCACCCCGCGGCCCACCACTTAGGCTGCGCGTCATGCGTGCCCCCCTGCTGGACCGGCTGGCCCAGGGACCGATCCTCGCCGATGGCGCGATGGGAACCCTGCTGTACGAGCGTGGCGTCCCCTTCGGTCACTGCTTCGACCAGGCCAACCTGACGAACCCCGACCTGGTCGAGGCGATCCACCGCGAGTATCTCGCTGCCGGCGCGGAACTCATCGAGACCAACACGTTCGGCGCGAACCATCTGCGCCTGCTCGCCTACGGGCTCGAGAACGAGGTGCGAGTCATCGCCCGTCAGGGGGCCCGTGTGGCCCGCGCCGCGCGCGAGATCGCGGGCGTGCCGGCGTTCGTGGCGGGCTCGATCGGGCCGCTCGGCAAGGCCCTGCTGCCCTTCGGGCAGATCGCGGTGTCCGACGCGGAGCGCTGGTTCCAGGTCACCGCGGAGGGCCTGATCGAGGGGGGCGTGGACTGCTTCATCCTCGAGACGTTCCAGGACCTGAATGAGATCCTGGCGGCCTTGCGTGCGGTGCGGAGGGTCTCGATCGACCTGCCGGTGATCGCGCAGATGACGTTCGGGGTGGATGGCAAGACGCTCTACGGGCACGCCCCCGCGCTGGCGGTGCCCGCGCTGAAGCAGGCCGGTGCGGACGTGGTGGGCGTGAACTGCGGAGTGGGCCCCCAGGCGACGCTCGAAGTGCTCGAGGAGATGATGCTGGCGGCGGGCGGGGCACTACCGGTCTCGGCCATGCCGAACGCGGGGCTTCCGCACCTGCACGGCGGCCGTTTCAACTACCTTGCGAGTCCCGAGTACTTCGCCGAGTTCGCCGCCCGCGCGCTGGAGATCGGCGTGCGCCTCGTCGGAGGGTGCTGCGGCACGACCCCGGCGCACGTCCGCGCCATGCGCGAGCGGCTCGCCTCGCGGCTGCCGGCGGAGAAGCTGACGCCGGGGGCCGAGGTGCGGGTGCTCGAGCAGCCGCCCGCGCCGGGCGACTCGGAGCCCGCCGGGTCCGAGGCGCCGTTCCTCGCGCAGCTGCGGCAGAAGTTCGTGGTGAGCGTCGAGCTCGATCCGCCGCGTGGCGTCTCCACGAAGAAGGTGATGGAGGGCGCGCAGCTCATGGCGCGGCGCGGTGTCGACGCGGTCAACATCGCGGACTCCCCGATGGCCCGCATCCGCATGAGCGCGCTGGCGCTGGCCTACGAGGTCCACGCCCAGCTGCCCGCGCTCGAGATCATCCTGCACTTCACCACGCGCGACCGGAACCTGATGGGTCTTCAAAGCGACCTGCTGGGCTGCCACGCCCTCGGTCTGCGGAACATCCTGTGCCTCACGGGCGACCCGCCCAGCCTCGGGGACTACCCCAACGCCACCGCCGTCTACGACACCGACTCGATGGGCCTCATCCGCATCGTCGGACAGATGAACCGCGGCACGGACCTGGCGGGCAACTCGATCGGCGCGTGCACCTCCTTCGCCATGGGCTGCGGCGTGAATCCGACCGCCGAGGACCTGGAGGTCGAGCTGGACCGCTTCCGCCGGAAACTCGACGCAGGCGCGCAGTTCGTCATGACCCAGCCGGTCTACGAACTGGAGAGCTGGGAGCGCTTCCTCGGCCGCCTGGGCGGGAGCCCCGGCATCCCGATCCTGGTCGGCATCCTGCCACTCCAGTCGTTCCGACACGCCGAGTTCCTGCACAACGAGGTTCCCGGCATCCAGGTGCCCGACTGGATCCGCGGCCGGCTGCACGCGGCCGGCAACGAAGGGCAGCGCGCAGGCGTCGAGTTGGCGCGGGAGCTGCTCTCGAAATGCCGCTCCAGTTCGAACGGCGTCTACCTCATGCCCTCGTTCGGGCGCTACGAGAACTGCCTCGACGTATTGGAGGGCTCATGATCGGTCTGGTGCTCTACTTCGTCGTGATGGCCGGTGCGATGATCCTGCTGACGCGCGTGCTGCCGGGGTTCGTCGTGACCGGCTGGGGGCCCGCGCTCTGGGCGGCGTTCTGGCTCGCCCTCCTGAACACGCTGCTCAAGCCCATCCTCTTCCTGCTGACGCTCCCGCTCACGATCCTCACGCTGGGCCTCTTCCTGCTCGTGCTGAACGGCGTGATGCTGTGGCTCGTGGCCAGGCTGGTGGACGGCTTCTCCATCCCCGGCGGCTTCGGCACGACGATCCTCGCGTCCATCGTCCTGAGCCTCGTCGGCATGCTGTGGAAGGGCCTCACGCGCTCGAGTTGAGCGTGCGCAGCGTCAGGGAGCCTGGACGAGCGCACGGTGCCTTGCTCGTCCAGG
>JANXPZ010000094.1 GCA_025357055.1 Candidatus Eiseniibacteriota bacterium
GCCTGCGCGCGCTCCGCGGGCGCCAGGTAGGCGTTGCGCGATGACATCGCCAGACCATCCGGCTCGCGCACCGTCGAACCGCGCCGCACCTTCACCGGCAGGCCCAGGTCACGCACCATGCGCTCGATCAGCACGGCCTGCTGGACGTCCTTCTGCCCGAGCCACAGCACGTGCGGTGCCACCACCTCGAGCAGGATGAGCACCACGGTGGTCACGCCCTCGAAGTGCCCGGGGCGCGCCGCGCCCTCGAGCACGTCGTCCAGACCCGTGACCCTCACGCGCGTGCGGTGCCCGGCCGGGTAGAGGTCCGCGCCGCGCGGCTCCCAGAGCAGATCCACGCCCGCCTCCGCCAGCAGGGCACGGTCGCGGCGGACAGGACGCGGATAGCGCGCGAAGTCCTCGCCCGGCCCGAACTGCAGCGGATTGACGAAGACGCTGGCCACCACGCGGTCCGCAGCAGCGCGGGCGCGCCGCACGAGGCTCAGGTGTCCCTCGTGGATCGCGCCCATGGTGGGCACGAACGCCACGCGCAGACCGGCCTGCTTCCAGCCCTGCACGAGCGCATGCACCCGCGCGGGGCTCGCGACGCGACGCAGCGCGGGCGGGCGGGCCGCAGGGCGCGACCGGCGGGCGCTCAATACGACTCCTCGTCCGCCGGGAAGCGGCGCGCCTTGACGTCGGCCACGTAGCGCGCGAACGCCTCCCTCATGGTCCCGGCCAGGTCGGCGTAACGCCGCACGAACTTCGGCACGCGGCCCTGGGTCAGGCCGAGCAGGTCGTGGCTCACCAGCACCTGCCCGTCGCAGGCCACCCCCGCCCCGATGCCGATCGTCGGGATGCCGACCGCGCGCGTCACGGCCTCTCCCAGCCCCGCCGGGATGCCCTCCAGCACCATGGAGAAACAGCCGCACTGCTCCAGCAGCCGCGCCTCGCCGATCAGGCGCTCGGCCTCGCCCTCACCCTTCCCCTGCACCTTGTAGCCGCCGAAGGCGAGCAGCGACTGGGGCGTGAGCCCGAGGTGTCCCATCACCGGGATGCCGATCTCGACGATGCGCCGCACCGCTGGCGCGACCCGCTCGCCACCCTCCAGCTTGATCGCGTCGGCGCCACCCTCCTGGACGAAACGTCCGGCATTGCGCACCGCCTCCTCGACGCTCGCCTGGTAGGACATGAAGGGCATGTCGGCCACCACCAGGGCGGCGGGACGCGCACGCACGACGGCCTTCACGTGGTGCAGCATGTCGGCCATGGTGACGGGCAGCGTGCTCTCGTAGCCCAGCACCACGGTGCCCAGGCTGTCGCCCACCAGCAGCACCTCGACGCCGGCTTCGTCCGCGAGCCGCGCGGTCGGGAAGTCGTAGGCGGTCGCCACGGCGATGGGTTCGCCGCGGCGCTTCAACGCGGCGATGGCGGGCGCCGTCCAGCGGCCGCGGGGGGCGCGCGCGCCCTTCAGCTCGCTCACGACCCGGCCGTCCCGCGCTCGAGCGGCGCGTAGTAGACCGTGCCCTGGCGGTGCGACACGATCCGCGGGAACAGGTCCTCGAAGTCGTCCGGGTTGTTCACGAAGTCGATCCCGTTGGTGTTCACCACCAGCAGTGGCGCATCCACGTAGTGGAAGAAGAAGTAATTGTACGCCTCGTTGAGCTGCTGGATGTAGTCGCGGTCCATGTCCTTCTCGAACGCCCGGCCACGCCTGCCGATGCGCTCCATGAGGATGTCGGAGCCCGCCTGCAGGTAGACCACCACGTCGGGCTTCACGACGTCCAGCTCAAGCCAGACCACCAGCTTCTCGTACAGCGCCAGCTCCCGATCCGAGAGGTTCAGACCTGCGAAGATGCGGTCCTTCTGGAACAGGTAGTCGGCGACCAGGCGATCGCTGAACAGTTCCGTCTGCTGCAGGCTGCGCTGCTGCTGGTAGCGGCTGAAGAGGAAGTGCATCTGGGTCTGGAACGCATAGCGCGCCCGGTCCTTGTAGAAGTCCTTGAGGAAGGGGTTCTCCTCGACCTCCTCAAGCACGAGTTGCGCCTGGAGGCGCTCGGTGAGCAGCTTCGAGAGGCTGGTCTTGCCCACGCCGATCACGCCCTCGATGGCGATGTAGCGATTCTCGGTCACGGGAGCCACGGCCGGATTCGGGTCATGAGCGGGTCAGTTCCACAGCCGGGTGCCCTTCTTCACGGGCGGCCGGGCGTTGTTGAGACGCGACAGGTGGGCGAGCAGGGTCTCCCCCGTCACCGGGTGGACGACGAGCGGGTCGAGTTCAACCAGGGGCACGAGCACGAACGAGCGGCGGATGAGTTCGGGGTGCGGCACCTTGAGGTCGGGCTGGTCCAGCACCTCGTTGCCGTGAAGCAGCAGGTCGAGGTCGATCACGCGCGGGCCCCAGTGCCGGGTTCGCACCCGGCCCAGCCGGCGTTCGATCAGCAGCAGGTTCCAGAGCAGCTGGCGGGCGGTGAGCTCGGTCTCGAGCTCCGCCACCGCGTTGAGGAAGCCTGGCTGGTCGGGGTCTCCCACCGGCTCGGTGTCGTAGAGCGACGAGGCGCGCACCAGCGTCGTGGACGGCAGGCTCGCGAGTTCGTCGAGGGCGCGTCGGATCATGGACTCGCGCTCGCCGAGATTGGAGCCCAGCCCGATGAAGGTCTTCACGTGCGCCGCTCCCTGACCACCTCGACGACGGCCCGCCCACCCGTGGTCCAGCCCAGGTTCTGCTTGGCGATCCGCACCTGGACGCGGCGCATGGGGAAGCGCGTCAGCAGTTCCTCCGCGGTGGCCGCGGCCAGCGCTTCCAGCAGGTGGAAGCTGCGGCCCTCCACCACCTCGCGGACGGCGCGATAGATGGCGTCGTAGTCCACCGCGTCGGCCAGCCGGTCGCTGTGCTCGGCCGCGTCGCTCAGGGGATCGATCTCGAGGTCCACCTCGAGCCGCTGGCCGGCTTCCTTCTCGTAGGGGCGGGCCCCGTGATGACCGAAGACCGACAGGCCTTCGAGACGGACGATGGCCAAGGGCGCCTCCACGATGAGGGCGGCGAGCCGGGGCACGCAGACGGCCTGCACGGAGTGCAGCCGACTGGGCCGGGGCAGCCGCCACGGGAATGGTTTCGGGTGCTCGCGTGGCCGGAGTCTATGAGCGCCCCCCGGAGCGGTCAAGCCGGGACCGTCCGGCAGTCGGTCGACGTGCGAAACGCGGTCACTTCGCGCGCGTTCGACGACCCGGACCATCCGCCGGCACCGCCTGCCGGGTGCCGTTCCCTCCGCCCGCTGTGCTAGCCTGTCCGCGCCTGAGGATGGGACCGCGGCGGAGCGATGCGATCGCCACCGCTGCCGGACACGCCGAACGGAGCGACGCTGCTCGCCACGGCCTCCCCGCCCACACGTCGCAGTGAGCTGAAGAGGGGCACATGCCCGAACTCCTCGACCGCCTCACGAAAGCGCTGGCCGCGCGCTACCGGATCGAGCGCGAGGCTGGTCACGGGGGCATGGCCATCGTCTTCCTCGCCCGGGACCTCAGGCACGATCGTCCCGTGGCCATCAAGGTCCTGCGTCCCGAGCTGGCCGGCGTTCTGGGGCCGGCGCGGTTCCTGCGCGAGATCCGACTCTCCGCGAGCCTCACCCACCCGCACATCCTGCCGATGCTCGACTCGGGCGAGGCGGACGGCCTGCTCTACTACACCATGCCGTTCGTCGAAGGCGATACGCTGCGCCAGCGCCTCGAGCGCGAGAAGCAGTTGCCGCTGGAGGACACGCTGCGCATCGCCCGCGAGGTGGCCGGCGCCCTCGACCACGCGCACCGGCAGGGAGTGGTGCATAGGGACGTCAAGCCCGAGAACATCCTGTTCCTGGCGGGGCACGCGGTGGTGGCCGACTTCGGCATCGCGCAGGCACTCGAGGTCGCGGGCAGCGGGACCCTGACCGCCACCGGCGTGATCCTCGGCACGCCCGCCTACCTGAGCCCGGAGCAGGCGGCGGGCGGCCGGGCGCTGGACCCGCGCACGGATCAGTACGCGCTGGGCTGCGTCGTCTACGAGATGCTGGCGGGGCAACCGCCCTTCACGGGCCCGACCGCCGAGAGCCTGATGCACCAGCACCTGAACGTGCCCGCGCGGGCCGTGACGGAACTGCGGCCGGCCGTGCCAGCGGCGTTGGCGGGCACCATCGCCCGCGCGCTGGCCAAGAACCCGGCGGACCGCTTCGAGAGCACCGCACGCTTCGCCGACTCGCTGGCGCTCCCGGCAGCGGTCGCGGCGCCCACACACGCCCTCACCCGGGGCGCCATCCCGAAGCGCGTCGCGCTCCTCTGGGCGGGTGCGGCGGTCGTGGCCGTGGCGGCCATGGCCATCGGGCTATGGACCTGGCTCAGGCCGACCCGGCCCATCCGGGAGCTGGATCTCACGCGCCTCACCTACGACACGGGCGTGTCCATGGACCCCGCCATCTCGCGCGACGGGAAGCTGCTGGTGTACTCCTCCGACCGCGGTGGAGACGGCAACATGGACCTCTGGGTGCAGTACGTCGGCCAGCGTTCGCCCCTGCGCCTCACCCGGGGGGAGACCACCAACTGGCAGCCCTCCTTCTCGCCCGACGGTTCGCGTATCGCCTTCCGCTCCGAGCGTGACGGCGGCGGCCTCTACATCGTCAGCACCCTGGGCGGCCAGGAGCGGAGGATCGCGGATCGTGGCACCGCCCCCCGCTTCTCACCGGACGGCTCGCTGATCTCCTTCGTGGAGGACGCCCCCTGGGCGCCCGGCGGCGGGCGCAGGATGTTCCTCGTGTCACCCGATGGCGGCGCACCACGCCCCTTCCAGCCGGGATTCACCGCCCACGTGATCCCCACGAGCAGCGGCGTGATCTGGTCCCCCGATGGAAGGCACCTGATGTTCTACGGCAGCCGATCCGGCCAGCGCGAGACCCGGGACTGGTACGTGGCGCCCGTGTCCGGAGGGCCGGCCGTGCGCACCGGCGCGTTGCGTTCCGTGGGACAGCGCGACATCGTCCAGTACCCTTGCCTCTGGCTGCCCGGGCAGATCATCTTCGTCGCGGGGACGACCATCGAGGGCATGAACCTGTACCGGGCACGCATCCACGCCGGGTCCTGGAAGATCACCGGACCGGTCGAGCGACTCAGCTCCGGTCCCGGGATGAAGTACTACCTCGGCCTCGCGACCGACGGGACGCTGGTGATGCCCGACTTCACCTGGGTCATCCAGCTGTGGACGCTGGCCCTCGACCCGGTCTCCGGCCGCTCCACGGGGGAGCCGGCGCGCATCACGTCGGATGCGGCGCCCAAGCTCGGCCTGATGGTCTCGCGTGACGGAAGAAGACTCGCCTACAGCACCTACTCCGGGCCCACGGCCGACCGGCGGACCGAGGTGCGCGTGCGGGACCTCGCCTCCGGGGCCGAGACCACCGCGGTCTCTGTGACCAGCAATCGCATCAACCTTCTCCCCGTGCTGAGCCCGGGGGGCACCACGCTCGCCTACCAGGACGAGAAGGAAGGTTCCTCGTCGGCCTTCCTCCTTCACAGCCCGGAGACCACCGCCCGGGAGCTGTGCAAGGACTGCGCTGTCACGTGCTTCCTGCCCGGCTCCGGAGAGGCCGTGGTCGGATATGGCCCGAAGCGGCTGGCGCGCCGGGATCTGGCCACCGGCGCGGAGCGGGACCTGATGAGGCTCGGGACGGGCTCCATCCTCGATGCCGACGCCGCGGCCGGCGACCGCTGGCTGGCCGTGCTCTGGGGGCGGCCCGATCGGACGATGGGGATCTACGCCGCGCCCCTGCGGGACTCCGCCGCCACCGAGCGGGACTTCGTTCCCCTGGTGGAAGGACCGGGGTGGTTCGGCTGTCCGCGATGGTCGACGGACGGCAGCCGCCTCTACTACCTTTCGACTCAGGATGGTTACAGCTGTGTCTGGATGAGGCGCGTGGACCGCGCGACCGGGCGGCCCGTCGGCGAGGCCACGCCCGTCCTCCACCTGCATCGCACCGACCGGATCCTGTACCCGCGCGGCGCCTGGAGCATCGCGGTGACCGCGGACCGGCTCCTCTTCAATGCGGCCGAGGTCCACGGGAACATCTGGCAGGCGAAGCTGGACGCGAAGTAGGAGCCCGGGAGTTCCAGCCGTCGCGGCACGCCGGGAGCCGGGGACGCCCCGCGGATGCGCTCAGGCGTCCCCGGCCGGGATGCGCCCTGCCCTTGCGCCGCGTGCGAGCGCCACGCCCGCCAC
>JANXPZ010000149.1 GCA_025357055.1 Candidatus Eiseniibacteriota bacterium
GCTCGGCCCTGACCTTCCCCGGCAACGCTCATCCGGCGAGCAGCGTGGCGTCACGCCACGGTCAGCCCCTCGATCTCGAGCAACCTGCGCTTGCGCTCGAGCCCGCCACCGTAGCCGCCGAGCCCGCCGTCCGCGGCGATCACGCGGTGGCACGGCACGAACAGCGAGACCAGGTTGCTCCCGTTGGCCTGTCCCACCGCGCGGACGGCGCGCGGGCGTGCGACCCGGGCCGCGAGCGCCGAGTAGCTGAGCGTGCGGCCTGGCGGGATGCGGCGCAGTTCGCGCCACACGGCGAGCTGGAATGGCGTGCCGTGCAGCTCCACCTTCTGGCCGGAGAGCGCGTCCCGCTCGCCCGCGAAGTAGGCTTCGAGCCGGCTGCGAGCCCCGGCCGGGTCGCGGACTTCGCGCGTCTCGAACCTGCCGAGGTGGCGCCGCAGGCGCCGTTCCAGCGCGGCGCGACGCGCGACGCGGTCCGTGAACTCCAGGCCGACCAGGGCGCTGCCCTTCGCGTAGAGCGTCACCGGCCCGAGGGGGGTCTGCACGACGGCCGTCTCGATCGTCATCGTTTCCTCCTGGAGCCTGGACGACGATCGTCCAGGCTCGGTGTGGGTCCTGCGACATCCTTCATCCACAGGGCGATCACGGCATAGGCGCGCCAGGGCCGCCAGCGTTCGGCGCGCTTCGCGACCTCGCCCGGCGTCGCGAGCCGGCCGTCGCGCCCGAGCGCGCGCCGCAGGCCGAGGTCGCCGGCCGGGAACGCATCCGGGTCGCCGAGTGCGCGCATCGCGAGGTAATGCGCGGTCCACTCCCCGATGCCGGGGAGCGCCGTCAGTCGCGCGACCTGCTCGTCGAGGCTCGCCGCGACGGTGAGGTCGAGTCCGCCGCCGGCGACCGCCGTGGCGAACCCCCGCAGGGCCGCGGTGCGCGCGCGCGTCAGCCCGACGCGCGTCAGGTCCGCGCCGGCGACGGCGGCCGGAGTGGGGAACAGGTGCGTGAGCGGCCCCCGCGGCCCGCCCGGCAGGGGCGCCCCGCACAGGCCGACGAGGCGGGTCGCGAGCGTGCGCGCGGCCGCGACCGAGATCTGCTGGCCGAGCAGGGCGCGCACGCCGAGCTCGAACGGGTCCCAGGCGCCGGGCACGCGGATCCCGGCCGTCGGGATCGCGGCCGCGAGCAGCGGGTCCTGCCGCAGGTGCGCGCGGATGGTGGCGACGTCGGCTCCGAGATCGAACAGACGGCCCGCGCGGCTCGCCAGGGCGAGCAGCGAGCGGGGCGACGATGCGGGCCAGAGCACGCGCACGCCCGGCTCGCCGGGCACGGTGCGGATCTCGACCACACCGGACTCGTCCCCGAGCCGCACGCTGCGGCGGTAGACGCCGTCCGCGATCTGCTCGACGCCGGGCAGCGCCCGGGCGGCGAAGAAGCGCAGCAGCGGTCCGGCGTCGAACGGCGGCCGGGCCGGCAGCCTCAGCTCGAGCGCATCGCCCCGGGGGGCCGTGCGCACTGCGGCGGACGCAGCTCCCGTCCGCCCCCCGGCGCTCCCGCCCGCGCGTGGTCCCGCCGGACGCCGGCGCAACTCGCTCGGCGCGCGGCGGAACGTGGCGCGGACCGCGTCGTGCAGGCGCCGCGAGCTGCCGAAGCCGGACGCCAGCGCCACCTCCGCGACGGGCAGGTCGGTCTCGTCGAGCAGCCGCCGCGCGAAATGCACGCGGCGCGTCCGGGCCACCGCGAGCGGCGAGGCGCCGAGTTGCGCGGCGAACAACCGGCGCAGCCAGCGCCCGGTCACGCCGAGGCGCGCGGCGAGGTGCTCGACGCCCGACCCGTCCAGCGCCCCGTCGTCGATCAGCCGCAGCGCGCGCGCCACGGTCGCCGACGTGCCGGACCCTGCCGGGCTGCCGGGCGCGGTCTCCGGCCGGCAGCGCAGGCAGGGCCGGAAGCCGGCGCTCTCGGCTGCCGCCGGGCAGGCGAAGAAGCGCACGTTGCGCCGCGCGGGCGGGCGCGCAGGGCAGCCCGGGCGACAGTAGATGCCGGTCGTGAGCACGGCCGTCACGAAGCGGCCGTCGAAACGGCGGTCGCGACTCGTGAACGCGCGGTAGCAGGTGTCGTCGTCGAACATCAGGGTCCCTTTCTACCACAGCCGGGCCCGGGGCATCGGACGTTTTCGGAACTGGATGTCGGTGCTGCCGGGAGCCGCCGGCCTTCAGCCGGGCCCGCCGCGGGCCGATAATCCAGGAGTGCCCCGCCCAACCCCGGGGCGCTCCGGAGAAGCTTGTCCCTTCGAGCCCTGCTCCTCACCTTTGCCGTGCTCGTGCTGGTCCTGCTCGGCACCCACACCCTTTCGCCGCAGCCGGCGCTGCCGGCGGCCGCGTTCGGCCATGGCCCGGCCATCGTCCTCGTGCGCGGGCTCGGCAGCGGCACCGAACGCTGGCTGCCCACCGCGCGGCTCCTCGCCCGGCGGCACCGCGTCGTGTTCGTGGACCTGCCGGGGCACGGCGTCAGCGCGATGCCCGAAGCGTTCTCGCTCGAGCGCGCGACCCAGGCGCTCGACGTGGCGCTCGCCCGGGCGTCGCGGGAGCCGGTCGTGCTCGTGGGCCACTCGCTCGGCGGGCTGGTCGCCGCGGCCGAAGCCTGCGCCCGCCCCGGCCGGGTGCGCGCGCTGGTGCTGGTCGAGACGGCACTGCGACCGCAGGCCACGCGGGCCGAGCGCCGGGCCGCGCTCGGCCGCGACTACCCGGGCACGTTGCGCCAGGTCTATGCCGCGTTCGGTCGGGACTCCGCCCAGGGCGAGGCGCTCTACCGCGAAGTGGCGGCGCTGGATCCCGCGGTCGTCAAGCCGTGGATCCGGCTCGCGTTCACGACCGACCTCTCGGCGCGCGTGGCCCGGCTGCAGTGTCCCGTGCTCGTGGTGCTCGCGCCGCGCTCCTGGCCGAAGGGCGAGCCCTGGGTGGAGACCGCGGCCGCGCTCGGGTTCGGCGCCGTGCCCCAGGTGCGCGCGGTGCGCGTGGACAGCTGCGGGCACTTCGTGATGCTCGACCGCCCGGACGAGCTCGCGCGCCTCATCGGCCGCTTCGCCGACGCGCCCGACGGCGGGCCCGTGGTGCTGGCCACTTTCGGGCGCTGAGCACCCGACCGCCACGGAGCCGTGGCGGCGCCACCAGGGTCCCGCGACGCGCGACCCCCCGGAGTGACCCCGGCGCGCCCCTGCACGCTGACGCGGGGAGGATGCGGCCCCGGCTCGCGCGGATCCCCTTTCCCCGGTAGTGTGACGATCGGGAATCTGAGAAGGCAGCGCGATCGCGTGCCGCGTCCCGAACGGAGGATCCGATGGTGCTCAAGCTCGTGGTGATGTCCCTGCTGGTCTCACTCCTGCCCCTCGGGTCGGCGCTCGCCGCGCCGGCCGACGATCCCGGGCTCTGGCTCGAGGAGGTGACCGGGAAGAAGGCGCTCGACTGGGTGGCCGGCCAGAACCAGGTGAGCGTGGGGGAGCTGTCCGGCTCCGCGGAGTTCAAGGCCCTGGATGCGCGCTTCATGGACATCCTGAACTCCGACGCCCGCATCCCGGGCGTCGAGCAGATCGGCGACCGCTACTACAACTTCTGGCGCGACTCGAAGCACGAGCGCGGCATCTGGCGGCGCACCACGCTCGACGAGTACCGCAAGGCCGCGCCCGCGTGGGAGACCGTGATCGACGTGGATTCCCTGGCGAAGGCCGAGGGCCAGAACTGGGTCTGGGAGGGCGCCTCGGCCGTGGCGCCCGAGTTCCGGCGCTGCCTGGTCCGCCTGTCGCGCGGCGGCGCCGATGCCACCGCGGTCCGCGAGTTCGACCTCGTGACCGGCTCCTTCGTCCCGGACGGCTTTACGCTCCCCGAATCCAAGAGCGATGCCTCGTGGATCGACCAGGACCGGCTCTACGTCGGCTTCGCCTTCGACTCGTCCACCATGACGACCTCGGGCTACGCGCGCATCGTCAAGGAGTGGCGGCGCGGCACTCCGCTCTCGGCCGCGACCCTGGTGTACGAGGGCCAGCCCGGCGACGTGGGCGTCGGCGCCTGGCACGACGACACGCCCGGTTTCGAGCGTGACTTCGTCAGCCGCGGCATCACCACCTATTCGAATGAGCAGTTCCTGCGCCGCGACGGGCGGTTGATCCGGATCGGGAAGCCGGACGACGCCGAGTCGGGGACCTTCCGGGAATGGCTGGTGATCAAGCTGCGCACCGACTGGAGCGTGGGCGGACGGACCTACCCCTCGGGTGCGCTGATCGCGACGCGATTCGAGGACTTCCTCGCAGGCAAGCGCGACTTCGACGTCCTGTTCGAGCCCACGGAGCGCAGCTCGCTCGACGGCTGGTCCACCACCCGGAGCGCCATCCTGCTCGAGGTGCTCGACAACGTCCGCAGCCGGCTGTACGTGGTGAGCCACGCGGACGGGGCCTGGACGCGCTCGGCCGTGGCGGGGCTCCCGGAATTCGGCAGGATCAGCGCGTCGCCGGTGGACTACCGGCGGTCCAACGAATTCTGGCTCACCATCACCGACTTCCTCACGCCGAGCAGCCTCTCGCTGGGCGCCGTCGGCGGTGGCCCGGTCGAGAAGCTCAAGCAGACCCCGGCGTTCTTCGACGCCAGCCGCGACACGGTGAGCCAGCACGAGGCGGTCTCGAAGGACGGCACCCGGATCCCGTACTTCGAGGTCGGGCCCGCACGGTCGCAGGCGAAGGGGGAGGCCCCCACCCTGCTCACCGGGTACGGCGGCTTCGAAGTTTCCGAGTTGCCGGCCTACAACGGCACGCGGGGCGCGGGCTGGCTCGAGCGCGGCGGTGTGCTGGTGGTGGCGAACATCCGCGGTGGCGGCGAGTTCGGGCCGAGGTGGCACCAGGCCGGCGTGAAGGCCGACCGCCACCGGGTCTACGAGGACTTCATCGCGGTGGCCGAGGACCTGCTCCGGCGCGGGGTCACGACCCCGAAGCGCCTGGGCTGCATCGGTGGCTCCAATGGCGGGTTGCTGGTCGGCAACATGCTGACCATGCGCCCCGACCTGTTCGGCGCGATCGTCTGCCAGGCGCCGTTGCTCGACATGAAGCGCTACCACATGCTGCTGGCCGGGGCGTCGTGGATGGGCGAGTACGGGGATCCCGACGATCCGAAGCAGTGGGAGTTCATCCGCACCTGGTCGCCGTACCAGAACGTCAGGAAGGACGTGAAGTACCCGCGCACGCTCTTCACCAGCTCCACGCGCGACGACCGGGTGCACCCGGGCCACGCGCGCAAGATGGTGGCCCGGATGAAGGAGCAGGGGCACGACGTGCTCTACTACGAGAACGTCGAGGGCGGGCACGCGGGCGCGGCGAACAATCGGCAGCGCGCGTTCATGGGGGCGCTGGCCTACACGTTCCTGTGGAAGCAGCTGGGTGGCGTCGCGGGCACCGGTCCGCGCTGAGGGTCGGGGCGTGAAAGCGCCGGGGCGCACGGCGATGACCGTGCGCCCCGGCGGATGAACGTCAGCGGCCGCCGGGCGGCAGCTGCCCCGTCATGCCCCAGCGCAGGCTCACGCCCGGACCGCGTAGCTGCCCCAGCGTGGCTTCGCGCCCCATGAAGCCCTCGAGGCGCGAGGACTCGCGACCGTCCGCGTCCGCCACGATCAGCGTCGGGAACGAGTTCACCCGGTAGTGCGCCTGGAGCGAGTCCACCCAGGGCGCGTTGCGGCCCTCCTCGCGCTGGCGGTCGAGCACGCGCACCGGCACGAACCGGCTCTCGATCTCCGCCGCGGCCTGCGGGTCCGCGAAGAGCTGGCGCTGCATCATCCGGCACGGCGGGCACCACTCGGCGGTGAAGTCGTAGAGGATGGGCCGGTTCGTCGCGCGGGCCTCGGCGATGCCCGCCTCGAGCGTGCGCCACTGGACGGCATCGGCACCCGAAAGCGTGGCGGCGGGCTGTGCCGCCTGCTGGCGGGCTTCGTGGAAGCCGAGGATCACGCGCAGCACCAGCAGCGCCGCGGCGATCGCCAGCAGCAGCACCGGGTCGCGCCGCGGCGAGTGAGCGCGCGGTGGTGGTCCGGCGGCGGCCGGCAGGTCAGTTGCCGGAGGAGGCATAGGACAGCTCCCTGCGGTTCATCACCACCACGGCGAGCCCGAGGCAGAGCGTGACGGTCGAGAGATAGGAGATCACCGCGATCCAGGCGACCGGGCCGCCGTGGAAGAGGGGCGCAAGGTCGAGTTCCGGCTTGATCACGCGCAGCAGCTCCCCGGCGCCGCGCACCAGCCAGTCCCACGACTTGAACTGACCCACCTTTTCCAGCACCTGGGCCGAGATGAAGACCAGGACGAGCAGCCCCAGGTCACCGAGCCCCCCGGCCAGCGACGAGAGCAGCGCCATGACCGCTGCCATGCCGAGCGCGATCAGCGCGTTGTTCCCGAGGTGGAGCGCCGCCTCGCCCCAGGGCACGGGGGCCCCGCGCAGCGCCATGATGAGCGCAGCCACGAGGGTCTGCAGCACGACGACCAGGAAGGTGCCGGCGGCGACCGCGCCCCACCGGCTGAAGACGTACTGGGCACGGGTCACGGGTCGCGCCAGCAGCAACTGGAGGGTGCCCGAGGAAAGATCCTGGCCGATCATCCCCGCGGCCAGCGCCAGCGTGAGGAAGTAGCAGTCGCCGAGTGCGGCGAACCCGGCGCGCGGCGCGATGAGGATCGGGAGCATCGGCATCCAGCCGAGCAACAGCAGGATGACGAGTCGGATCGGGCTGGTGAAGCGCTGTCGCAGTGTGGCGAGCACGAGGGTGAGGTTCATGCCGGACCTCCCGGCGGCGCGTCCTCGAGGAACAGCCGCTCCAGCCGGCCCTCCTCGGGCATGACTTCGGCCACCGGCACGCCGGCCGCAACCAGCGCCTGCACCAGCCGCACGGCACCGGCGTCATCGGGCACCGCGAAGCGCGCGACCGGCGGCGTCACCTCGCGCAGCTCCGCGCCCGCGCGCTGCGCGGCCGATTCGAGCGCCGCGCGCGGCACGGCCGCGCCGATGGTGCCGGCCGGGCCGCGCACGCGCAGCACGCGCGCCAGGGCCGCGCCGGCGTGCAACGTCTCCAGCGCCTCGATGCGTCCCTGCTTGACGAACGCCACGCGGTCGCACACGCGTTCGACCTGGTCCAGCTGGTGCGAGTTGAGCACCACGGTCGTGCCGTCCGCTCTCACTTCATCGAGCAGGCGGCGGAAGAGCACGACACCCGCCGGGTCCACGCCCGAGGCGGGCTCGTCGAGGAACACGTAGCGTGGCCTGCCGAGCAGCGCCTGCGCGAGACCGAGGCGCTGCAGCATGCCGCGCGAGTAGCGCCGGATGGAGCGGTGAGCGGCCTCGGGGTCGAGCCCGACGCGCGCGAGCGCGGCCTGCACCTCGGCCGCGCGCCCGGCGGCGGGCAGGCGGGCGAGCGCGTGGTGATAGGCCAGGAAGTCGAGCCCGGTCATCCAGCGATCGAGCGTGAGGCGCTCGGGCAGGTAGCCGGTCACCGCGCGGATGGCGAGGTCGTCGGGCGCGCGCCCGGCGATGCTGACGTGCCCGGAGTCGGGTCGCAGGAAGCCGAGCAGGCAGCCGAGCAGGGTGGTCTTGCCGGCGCCGTTGGGACCGATGATGCCGAACACCTCGCCGGGCGCGATCTCGAGCGAGACACCGTCGAGCGCGCGCACCTGTCCGGCGCGGTAGGTCTTGGTCAGGGATTCGATGCGGATGCCGTCCATGGGAAGTGGGCCGCATGGTGACAGAGCCGGGGGAGCGGCGCAAAGGCGATTCGTGTGTTCGCGCAGGCACGCGGCGGGGCGCGGACACGGAGGGGACGGCGAGCGTGTGAGTACGTGGCCGTCGTCCGCTTCGTGCAGGCCCGCCGCCCTCGCGCTGCCAAGCGAAAGGCCCCGGTCTCGGGAGCCCGGGGCCTTCGCAAAGTCTGCCGAGGGACTAACGCGCCTTGAGCGCGAGCTCCTTCATGGCCTTCGCGATCCGGAACTTCAGCACGCGCTTGGCCGGGATCTTGATGGGCTGGCCCGTCTGCGGGTTGCGGCCCATGCGTGCCTTGCGGTTCACCACGACCAGCTTGCCCACGCCGGGGAACACGAAGCCGTTCTTCTTGGCTTCCTTGCCGGCGAGCGTAGCCAGCTCCTCGAGGATCGCCGTGCCCATCTTCTTCGTGAGTTCGAACTTGTCGGCGATGTGGGCGGAGACCTGGGACTTGGTCATCATCTTC
>JANXPZ010000163.1 GCA_025357055.1 Candidatus Eiseniibacteriota bacterium
CGCCGCTGGGCCTTCGCTACCACTTCGGTCTCCAGCGCCACCGGCACGTCCTCCGCCATCGTGGACATCCTCGTTTCCCGCCTCGCCCTCTACACTAAACTTCCGGGGGGTCGGTGTCTCACGCATGTTGGCAGAGAGGGCCGGACCTGCATGTCGCAGCGATTCGGAGAGGATCGACCTACCTTCTCTGGCAGGGGCATCTGGATTCGCTGCGAGCAGTTCTGGGCCGGACCCCGAGTGACGCGGAGCTCGGGCCCCTGGGGGATGTGGCCGCTCAGCGTGCGGCGTTACTGTTGTGGGAACGGAACCCGGACGGCCTGCTGCAGATGATCCGGACCGAGCACGTCGACGTTCTCGAGGGGCAGGACTTCTTCCTGCCCAGTGCTCTCTACGCCGCCTGGGCGCACCAGTTGCGCGGTGACCATGAGGCGGCCCGGGCGGCGTTCGAATCGGCCCGCGCGCGTCTGGACTCCGTGCTGGTCGAGCTCCCGGACGATTGGCGAGTGCATGCGGCCCGCGGCCTGACGCTGGCCGGACTCGGCCGTCGTGACGAGGCGCTGGGCGAGGCGCGATGGCTGCAGCAATCGGTCATCTACCGTGAGGACGCCTACAAGGGTCCATCCGTGGCGGAGGACCGCGCCCGGATCCTCGCACAGGCTGGCGATGCGGAGGCCGCGCTCGATGAGATCGAGCGGTTGCTCGCGGGGCCCTCCTGGCTCAGCGTGCACACGCTGCGGCTCGACCCGCGCTGGGACCCGATCCGCCAGCACCCGCGATTCAAGGCGCTGCTCGCGAAGTACGGCTCGCGCCAGCCTCGCTGAACGCGGGGGAACCCGGACGCCGCCCGCTCCGGCGTGACTCCGCCTGCCTCATGCCGTAATCTCCGGCGTCCCGAGCCGCGCCGCGTCCCTCATTCCGCGAAGAGGCCATGAGCAAGCACTATCCGTTCGCCGAGGTCGAGCCCCGCTGGCAGGCCTACTGGGAGGAGCACCGGACCTTCCGGGCCGAGGAGCCGTCGGCGAAGCCCAAGTTCTTCTGCCTCGACATGTACCCGTATCCCTCCGGTGCCGGGCTCCATGTCGGCCACGCCGAGGGCTACACCGCCACCGACATCGTCTCGCGCTACAAGCGCATGCGCGGCTTCAACGTGATGCACCCCACGGGCTGGGACGCCTTCGGCCTGCCGGCCGAGCAGTACGCCATCAAGACCGGCGTGCACCCGGCCATCCGGACCGCCGAGTGCATCGACAACTTCCGCCGCCAGATGAAGCGCATCGGGCTTTCCTACGACTGGGACCGCGAGGTGGACACCACCGACCCGGCCTACTACCGCTGGACCCAGTGGATCTTCCTCAAGCTCTTCGAGCGCGGCCTGGCCTACGTGGCGGAGGTGCCGGTCAACTGGTGCCCCGAGCTGGGCACCGTGCTGGCGAACGAGGAGATCGTCGACGGCAAGAGCGAGATCGGCGGCCACGACGTGGTGCGCCGGCCGATGCGCCAGTGGGTGCTCAAGATCACCGCCTACGCCGACCGCCTGCTCGAGGACCTGAAGCTGGTGGACTGGCCGGCCAGTACGCTCGAGATGCAGAAGAACTGGATCGGCCGCTCGACCGGCGCCGACGTGGACTTCGCGCTCGAGGGCGTGAACGGCAGGCTGCGCATCTTCACCACCCGGCCCGACACGCTCTTCGGCGCCACCTACATGGTGCTCGCGCCCGAACACCCGCTGGTCGCCACGCTGACCCGGCCGCAGCAGCGCCCGGCGGTCGAGGCGTACCAGGAGGCGACCGCGCGCAAGAGCGACCTGCAGCGGGCCGAGCTGGCCAAGGAGAAGAGCGGGGTCTTCACCGGCTCCTGCGCGATCAATCCCGTGAACGGCGAGCAGCTGCCCATCTGGATCGCCGACTACGTGCTGATGAGCTACGGCACCGGCGCGATCATGGCCGTGCCCGGGCACGACCAGCGGGACTGGGAATTCGCGCGCGCCTTCGACCTGCCCATCCGCGAGGTGGTGACCGGCGGGGACGTCTCCCAGGCCGCGTTCGTCGAGATCGATCGCGGCACGATGATCAACTCGACCACTCCCGACGGCTCGTTCTCGATCGACGGACTCAAGCCCGGCGAGGCCATCGGAAAGACCACCGGGTGGCTCGAGCGGACCGGAAAGGGCCAGGGCTCGGTCCACTACAAGCTGCGCGACTGGCTCTTCTCGCGACAGCGCTACTGGGGCGAACCCTTCCCGATCGTCTGGGTGGACGGCGCGCCGCAGGCCCTGCCCGAACAGCTGCTGCCGGTGCGCCTGCCGGAGACGAACGACTTCCGGCCGATGGCGACGGGGGAGAAGCCGCAAAGCCCGCTGGCCGCCCTGACCGACTGGGTGAGCATCGCCGACCCGGCGACCGGGAAGCCCGCGCTGCGCGAGACCAACACCATGCCCCAGTGGGCGGGCTCGTGCTGGTATTACCTGCGCTTCCTCGACCCGAAGAACGAGACGATGCTGGTGGACCCGGCGAAGGAGCGCTACTGGATGCCGGTGGACCTCTACATCGGCGGGGCCGAGCACGCCGTGCTGCACCTGCTCTACGCGCGCTTCTGGCACAAGGTGCTCTACGACATCGGCGTGGTCAGCACGCTGGAGCCGTTCCTCAAGCTCGTCCACCAGGGCATCATCCTGGGCGAGGACGGGGAGAAGATGTCCAAGCGCTCGGAGAACGTCGTCAACCCCGACGACGTCATCGACCAGTTCGGAGCCGACGCGCTGAGGCTCTACGAGATGTTCATGGGACCGCTCGAGGCCATGAAGCCGTGGAGCACGAGCAGCGTGGAGGGTGTCACGCGCTTCCTCGACCGGCTCTGGCGCCTCTGCGTCGACGAGGACGGGCGGCTGAGCGGGGGCCTCACGGGCGATGCGGCGGACGTGGCCACCGAACGGCTCGTGCAGCAGACCGTGAAGAAGGTCTCCGAGGACATCGAGAGCCTCAAGTTCAACACCGCCATCGCCCAGATGATGGTCTGCGTGAACGAGCTGACCCGGCTCGAGCGCCGGCCACGCCGGGCGCTCGAGCGCCTGGTGCTCGTCCTGTCACCCTTCGCCCCGCACATCGCCGAGGAGCTCTGGCAGCGCCTGGGCCACGCCGGCGGCCTGGCCTACGAGCCGTGGCCCGCCTGGGACCCGGCCCTGGTCCTGGAGGACACCGTCACCGTGGCCATACAGGTCAACGGCAAGCTGCGGGCGACCCTGGAGCTGCCCCGGGACCTCGGGCCCGACCGGGTCCGCGAGGCGGCGCTGGCCGACGAGCGGATCCAGAAGTACCTCGAGGGCGCCACCGTCAGGAAGGTGATCCACGTGCCGAACAAGCTCCTGAGCCTGGTCGTCACGCCGAACTAGACGGTAGGTGCTGCGCGCGGCGCTCAAGCCTCTGGGGGAGGCGAGGCCGGCAGGGGGCCTGGGAGGCCCAAGATTCAAGGAGGGAGCGGGCTCGGTCGTATGTTCCATCCGCAGGTTGACATAATAGGTCTTATGCGACCAACGCGACCGACCTCTTCCGAGTCGGCTGCCCGGCCCGGAAAGCGCAGTGCCGCGACCCCCGTGGTCCGCTTCCACGCCCCATCCGCCGCAAGGCGGCCGTTCTAGGCCTTCGCCCCGCTCCGGTAGAACCGGATCTGGACCGTCTCGAGCGTGGCCAGCCCCTCGCTGATGGCGCCGTCCACCAGCGGCATGAACGCCTCGATCCGCTCGCGGGTGTCCACGATCTCGACCACGATCGGCAGGTCCTCGGAAAGCCGCAGGATCTTCGCCGTGTGCAGCCGGCTGTGGGCCCCGAAGCCCTCGATGCCGCGCAGCACGGTCGCCCCGGCCAGCCCCTGCTCCCGGGCCTTCAGCACCAGCCACTCGTAGAGCGGCCTGCCGTCGTGCCGGTCACTCTCGCCGATGAAGACCCTCAGCAGATGCCCTTCTTCCGGGAGCTTCATCTCAACCTCCCCATACCAGGCGGGCGAGCACGGCGCCGCCCCAGACCGCGCCCAGGCCGCCAGCGACCTGCAGCCCCGCGGACAGCGCCGCGGCGGCGAGTTGCCCGTCCCGCAGCAACTGGAACGTCTCGTAGCCGAACGTCGAGAACGTGGTGAAGCCCCCGAGCACGCCGGCGAACAGGAACGCCCGCGTGACCCCGGTGAACACGCCGCGTGATTCCGCCAGCCCGGCCAGCAGGCCGATCGCCAGGCAGCCCACGACGTTGATGACCAGCGTCTCGATCGGGAACGACCAGCCGCTCTTCAGCCGCCCGATGAGCCCGCCCAGGGCGTAGCGTCCCATCGTGCCCAGGCCGCCACCCAGTCCCACCAGCAGCAGTCTCTCCAAGGTGCCTCCTGCAAGAAGGAACGTCTCCCGCCATCCACACGCCATGACGCCCCGGATCCCGACACCAGAGCCCGTGTCGCGCGATCGTTCGACGGCCACCGGACATCCTCGAGCGGCGCCCGCGCGCGGGCCACGACGATCCTCACCCGGCCGGCGGGCTCGCGTCGCTAGTCCCAGAACCGGTACTTGACCAGCGTCCACAGCGCCGACACCCCGTCCGTCCAGCGGATCTTCTTGCCCTCCTGCGATGTCCGGCCGGCGTAACGGATGGGCACCTCGTGGATGCGCACGCCCCGCTTGCAGACCATGGCGGTGACCTCGGGGCAGAACTCGAAACGTCTGCAGCGCAGGGGCAGGCTGCGGATCAGGTCGGTGCGGAACGCCTTGTAGCAGGTGGCCTCGTCGGTGATCCGGGCGGCGTAGAGCAGGTTCGCGGACCAGGTCAGCAGGTAGTTCGCGAGCCGGTTCGCCGGCTTCATGCCCGTGATCGTCCCGCGGAAGCGCGAGCCGTACACCACCTGCGCCTCGCCCCGGACGATTGGGCCGATCAGCTCGTGGAACTGCCCGGGATCGTACTCGAGGTCGGCATCCTGGATGATGACGATGTCGCCGGTCACGAGTTCGAGCCCGGTCCGGATGGCGGCGCCCTTGCCCTCGTTGACCGGCTTGTAGCAGGTCACCAGCGGGTGCCGCTTCTTCTGAGCCTCGAGCAGCTCGCGGGTCCGATCCGTGGAGGCATCGTCCACCACGATGATCTCCTTCTCGAGGTCCACCTGCCCGACCGCGTCCAGGACCTGAACGATGTGCCGGGCCTCGTTGAAGCACGGCATGATCACGGAGAGCTTCAACGGGGCCTCACGGATGGCGTCCATGGTCGGCT
Organism: Candidatus Eiseniibacteriota bacterium; assembly: GCA_025357055.1. Classification (GTDB taxonomy): domain Bacteria; phylum Eisenbacteria; class RBG-16-71-46; order RBG-16-71-46; family RBG-16-71-46; genus JANXPZ01. Next base: position 5,241 of record JANXPZ010000163.1, read on the forward strand.
GCGCTCGACTCATCCTGACGGGCGCGAGGGGCGTTCATCGCTGCGAGACTACCCCGCGCCCACCGGAGCCGCAACGCACGGACCCCGCGGCCGGCCCCGCCCCCACCCCTCGCCCGTCGCTCGCGCACCCTGCCCGGACGCCCCCGGTCGGTCCGTCG
>JANXPZ010000192.1 GCA_025357055.1 Candidatus Eiseniibacteriota bacterium
CAGATCGCCACCGCCCGCCGCTACGCCGAGGAGCACGAGACGTTCTACGAGAAGGTGAACGTCATCGTCTGCCACCTGGGCGGCGGTATCACCGTGGGCGCGCACAAGCGGGGGCGCTACATCGACGTCAACAACGGGCTCGACGGCGAAGGGCCGTTCTCGCCCCAGCGCTCGGGCGGCATGCCCACCGGCCAGCTGATCGAGTTGTGCTTCTCGGGCCGCTACACCAAGCACGAGCTTAAGCTGCTCAACAAGGGGCGCGGCGGGCTCATCGACCTGCTCGGCACGGCGGACCTGCGCGAGGTCGAGCGCCGCATCGACGCGGGCGACCAGGAGGCGGCGCGGGTCTACGAGGCGATGATCTACCAGATCGCCAAGGAGATCGCCTCGCTCATCCCGGCCTTCGACGGCGAGCCGGTCGACCGGGTCCTGCTCACCGGCGGCATGGCCCGCTCGCAGCGGCTCGTGGACCAGCTCACGCGACTGGTCGCGGCGATCGGCTGCGGCGTGAGCGTCTACGCCGGCGAGAACGAACTCTCCGCGCTGGTCAAGGGCGCGCTGCGGGTGCTCGACGGCAAGGAGGAGGCGCGCCGGTACGTGGCGGAGCCCCGGCAGCCGACTCCCCGGCCGGCGCCCGGCGAAGGCGCGTAGGCAGCCGCAGACGGACGAGGGCGCCCCGGGTGCGGGTCCGGGGCGCCCTGCGCGACTTCGATCCCCGGGGCCGCCGGGCCTGTCCCGCAGCTGCACCGCCAGCGCACGCAGGCGGACGAGCCGAGGCACCCTGCGCCCGCCCGCCCACGTTCGCCGGCGATGCGCCGCTCAGCGGGCGGTGAGTGCCGCCAGGGCGATCGAGTACAACTTGCTCTTCGCGGTGTCCCCGCGCGAGGTCAGCACGCACGGGACGCGGGCCCCCACCACCAGGCCGGCCAGCTCGGCGCCCGCCAGCTTGGTGCAGGTCTTGTAGAAGACGTTCCCCGACTCGATGTTGGGGAACACCAGGCAGTCCGCGTCGCCGGCCACGGTGCTCTTGAGCCCCTTGATCGCGACCGCCTCGGGGTCCACCGCCACGTCCAGGGCGAGCGGACCGTCCACCAGCGCGCCCTTGATGTCGCCCCGATCCGCCATCTTCGCGATGATCGCCGCATCCACGCAGGCCTGCATCTTGTAGAGCATCTGCTCGGTGGCCGCGATGATCGCGACCTTGGGCTGCTCGATGCCCAGCGCGTGGGCCACCGCGATCTGGTAGCGCGTGATCGCGATCTTCTCCTTGAGCTCGGGCGCCGGCAGGACCGCCACGTCGCCGCAGACGATGAGCTTCGGGTAGCGCTCGACCTCGATGACGGTCACGTGGCTGAGGATCGCGCCCTGGTCCATGAGCCCCTTCTCCTTGTCGAGGATGGCGCGCATGTACTTGTCGCTCGAGAGCAGCCCCTTCATCAGGATCTGTCCCTCGCCGGCGTTCACCATGGCCACGGCGCGGGCGGCAGCCTTCGCGTCCGCCGCCTCGTGCACGATGGTGAACACTGCGGGATCCAGCCCCTCGCTCTTGCAGACGGAGCGAATGGTGGCTTCGTCCCCCACCAGCGTGCCTTCCACGAGGCCCAGGCTCACGGCCTGCCCCACGGCGGCGATGGTGTGCGAGTCGTTGGCCCAGGCGGCGATGAGGCGCTTGCGGGGGCGGGACTTCACGGTTTCGACGATCTGCTCGAGCTTGGTGATCGGCATGGCGGCTCCCCTGGAAGGCAGGTGGGACGTGACGAAAGCTCGGTGAAGATAGCACGAGAGTGAGCCGCCTGCCCGCAGAGAGGGTGCCTCCCGGCCGCTGCCGCGGCCGCCGTCCGCGCGGCCCGGTGCGCCGGGCCCGCAGGGAGCCGAGCGTGGCGGCGTCACACCAGAGCCCGCTGTGGCGCCGGTCCCGGAATGATCGTCAACTTGCGCGCCACCCTTCCGATGCTGACCGCATCTTACGTACATCGGTGATACGGCGTTCGTGGTTCGCGCCACTGGTGTTGGCGGAGCCGGCCGTTCCACCCATGGAGTCACAGGCACCGTTCGCCGCGGCGGCGCTCTTCGTCGGCCCTTCCCCTCAGGGGTGCGCGATATCCGATGCCGACAGCCAGGGAGCGGACAGGCGGTGAGCCCGGGATGGGCTCGTATCAGGCCGTAAGCCATCGCGCCTCGGTGCGCGCCCGGACTCGTGCCCTGGAACCCATCCTCCAGACCATCTCCGACGGCATCGTCGTCATCGATCACAAGGGCGTGTTCCTGATCTTCAACGAGGCCGCCGAGCGGATCCTCGGCGTCGGCTCGCTGGATGCGCCACCCGACGAGTGGCCTGCGGCCTATGGCCTCTTCCTCCCCGACCGCGTCACGCCCTATCCACCCGAGCGGCTTCCCCTGGTCCGCGCCGCAGGCGGCGAGGCCGTGCGCGACGTCGAGATCTGCGTGCGCAGTCCGCACCGCCCGCAGGGCGCCGTGATCAGCGTCACCGCCATGCCCTGGCGGGACCCCTCGGGGGAGCTGCTCGGCGCCGTCGCCGTCTTCCGCGACATCACCGCCCACCGGGACGCCGACGACACCATCCGCCGCCTGTCCAACGCGGTCGAGCAGACGGCCGACGCGATCTACATCACGGACCGCAACGGAGTGGTCGAATACGTCAACCCCGGCTTCGAGCGCATCACCGGCTATTCGAGCGACGAGATCCTCGGCCGGACCCCCGCCCTGCTCCGCTCCGGCCGCCACGATGCGGCCCACTATCGCGAGCTGTGGAGCACGCTGCTCGCCGGCGAGGTCTTCCGCGGCACCATGATCAACCAGCGGAAGGACGGCGGGATCTACTACGCCGAGATGACCATCACGCCCATCAAGGATCCGGCGGATGCGGTCACGCACTTCGTGGCGGTCGGCAAGGACATGACCGACCGCCGCATCCGGCAGGAGCACGAACTCGAGCTGGAGATCGCCCGCCGGGTGCAGCAGGGGCTCTTCCCCGCCCGCGCACCCGAGTTCCCCGGGTTCGACATCGCCGGCGCCGCGCATCCGGCCACCGCGATGTGCGGCGACTGGTTCGACTACTTCGCCACCGACAGCGGCCAGCTCGGGATCGTCATCGGCGATGTCAGCGGACACGGCCTGGGCCCCGCCGTCGTGATGGCCGAGACCCGCGGGTACGTACGCGCCTTCATGCGCACGCTCCCGGGCACGGGCGATGTGCTGCGGGCCCTGAATCGGGCGCTGATCGAGGACCTGGAGGACGGGCGCTTCGTCACCATGCTGCTGGCCCGCCTGGAGCCCAGCACCCGGGTGCTGACCTACGCGAACGCCGGCCATCCCTCCGGATTCGTCCTGGGGCGCGACGGAGGGGTGCGGGCCACGCTCGAGAGCAGCGGCACGCCGCTGGGGGTCTCCGCGGCCTGGGGCGTCACGGACACCGAACCTATCGTGCTCGAGTTCGGCGACACCGTCGTCCTGATGACGGACGGGATCCCGGAGAGCCAGGCGCCCGACGGGAGTCTCCTCGGAACCGAGGGCGCGCTGCGGCTCGTCCGTGCGCATCTCGCGGGCTCCGCCCAGCAGGTGCTCGATGGACTCGTCGCCGGCGCGCAGGCCTTCGCCGGCGGCGACCCGCAGGCCGACGACCTGACCGCGATCATCTGCAAGGTCGCGCCGGAGGCGTGACCAGCGATCCCCCCGCGAGCGGCGAAGCGCCGGGGTCCCCCGACGATGGTCGCGGTGATCCCTTCCGGCGAGACCGGGGCCGGACTGCGTCTGGACAAGAGCGGGCTGCCTGGGCGATGTTCCGCCGCTCACGAGGCATCGGGCCCTGGCCGGGCTCGACGTTCATCCGGCGAGCATCGCGGCGCGCCCAGCACACCATCCCGGAAGAGCCGACATGGCCATCGCCATCGTCATACCGCTCCATGACCAGCTGCACTACACACGGCTCTGCCTGGAGAGCATCGCACGCCACACCCGAGACGACATCCGTCTCATCCTGATCGACAACGCTTCCTCCGACGGCACCGCTGAGCACCTCGCTTCCCTGGACGACGCGACCGTCATCCGCAACCCCACGAACCTCGGCTGCGCGGGAGCCTGGAACCAGGGGGTCGAGGCCGCCTCCGGGGCCGAATGGATCGTCATCCTCAACAACGACGTCATCGTGACGCCGGGGTGGCTCACCGGACTGCTCGAGGCTGCCGCTCACTGGCAGCTCGACATCGTCTGCCCCGCCATCCGCGAAGGCGAATGCGATCGCGACACGGCGTCCTGCTCCGCCGACTTCGTCTCACGCATGCATTCCACGATCCGCCGGGACGCCGGCCTGGGCGCCTGTTTCATGGTGCACCGCAGGGTGTTCGAGGAGATCGGCGGCTTTGACGAGACGTTCCACATCGGCCAGTACGAGGATGCCGACTTCTTCCTGCGGGCACGCCGTGCGCGCTTTCGCATCGGCACGGTGGGGCGCTCGTTCCTGCACCACTTCGGCTCGATCACCCAGAGGTCCATCGGCCGCTCGCAACCGGCGATGAAGTATGCCGCGAGGAACCGGGCGCACTTCATCAGGAAGTGGAGGCGCAACCGGTGGCAGTGGGCCTGGAGCCGCAATCGGGACCGGCTGAAGATCTGGCTGCACAGCCGGGTGGAGCGACTCCTGTACCGGCACACCCTGATCGAGAAGTGGACGGACGGGCGGCTGCGCTACTTCTGAGCGACGCTTCCGGCGGGACGGCACGCCGGTCGCTGACTTCCGCTGCGCCAGTCTCCGGCGGACGCGGGCGCCCTTCAGGGCCGCGACCGCCTCGCCGCAATCTACGAGAGGTACCTCCGCCCGATCCGCCAGCCGAGGATCACACCGCCGATGCTCCCGAGCGTGCTCAGGATGAATGCGGTCATGATCCCGAAGCGCTCGCCGAGCGACCACCCCAACCAGCCGCCGACCGTCATGCCGATGAAGATCAGAACCTTGCTCATGCCCGCCACCTCATCCGGTTCCATCTCCTACAAGGTATGCGCGGTGACCTCGACGGCCCACGTTGCCACGGCCCCTCGAGAATGTCGATCCCGGTGACCTGCCCCCCGACGCTGGTGCACTCGTAGTCACATTCCGCCGGGTTGGCTGCGAA
>JANXPZ010000207.1 GCA_025357055.1 Candidatus Eiseniibacteriota bacterium
CCCGCGATTCGCTTTCCGTCCGGCGCCGGCTGCGCGACCCGCGGCACCGACGTGCCGGGCCCGCGGCCCTCTGCACGGATGAGGGCCGGACGCGGTACAATGGACGCTCCGGTGGGGTGACCTGGAAGCCGGTGGAGGACGAAAGCGCGATGGTTCCGAGTCGAGCGATGGCGCGGCATGGGGCGCGGGGGCTCGCCGTGCTGTTGCTGGCCTGCTGCCTGGCGGCGCCGGCTTCCGGCGCTGCGCTCCGGGGCGCGGCGGCCGCGAAGCTCGATCCGCGCCTGTTGCCCGTGCTGTCCGCGGGGGGAGCGGAGCCGGTGAACGCCTGGGTGACCTTCGGCGACAAGGGCGAGACCGGCCCCGGTGACCTCGTCCGGCGCCTCGCCGAGGCCGAAGCCGCGCTCGACCCCCATGCGCGCGCGCGCCGCGAGCGGGCCGGAGTCAAGCCCCTGGTGGACTACCTCGACCTGCCCGTGCACCCGCCCTACCTCGAGTCCCTCCAGGCGCTGGGGCTCGCGCCCTACGGGGCTTCGCGCTGGTTCAACCGCGTGGCCGTGCTGGCCACCGGCGGGCAACTGACGGCGCTGGCCGGGCTGTCCTGCGTCGCGCGCCTGGCGCCGGTGGAGCGCGCACTGCCGATGCGGGACGAGCCCGCTGGTTCCGTCGCGGGAGCGCGCGAAGCGGAGCCGGCGTCGGTCCGCGCGGCCACGGCGCTCGCCTACGGCCTCACCGCCCCGCAGCTCACGCAGATCGGCGTGCCCGCGCTGCACGATTCGGGCTATACGGGCGTGGGCGTGCGCATCTGCGTGCTCGACAACGGGTTCAACTACCACGCCACGCACCCCGCCCTGATGAACGCCGACATCCTGGCGACGCGTGACTTCGTGCGGGGGGTGGAGGACCCGACGGACCTCGCGAACAATGATTGGTTCACCCACGGGACCAACACGTTCAGCTGCATCGCCGGCGACCAGCCCGGCCGCTACGTCGGCGCCGCACCGGGTGCGACGTTCCTGCTCGGGCGCACCGAATACAACCCCACCGAGACGCCGGTCGAGATGGTCTACTGGGGCATGGGCGCGGAGTGGGCCGACAGCGCGGGCGCCGACATCATCAGCTCGTCCCTGGGCTACAGCACCTTCGACGATCCGGCGGTGTCCTACACCTACGCCTCGATGGACGGCCACACCACCATCGTCAGCCGGGCGGCCCAGATCGCGGCCAGCAAGGGCATCCTGGTCGTGAACTCGGTGGGCAACTCGGGCAACCAGGCCTGGCATTACCTCGTCGCGCCGTCCGATGTGGACGGCGACAGCCTGATCGCCGCCGGGGCCGTGAACTCGTCCGGTATTCCCGCGAGCTTCAGCTCCTACGGTCCCAGCGCCGACGGCCGCGTGAAGCCCGACCTCGCCGCGCGCGGCGTGAGCGCCTGGGTCGCGGTCGCCGCCGATACGGGCTACGCGCAGGCGAGCGGCACTTCCTTCTCGTGCCCGCTCATCGCCGGGCTCGCTGCCTGCCTGATGCAGGCGCGGCCCACCTGGCCCCCGACGCTCCTCATCCGCGCTCTGCGGCTCACCGCCTCGCAGGCCACGGCGCCTGATGACCGCGTGGGCTATGGCGTCCCGGACGGCGCCGCCGTGCTGCGCTGGATCCCGGATACCGCCTCGGTCCCCGACCTCCTGCCGCTCGCCCTGGGCTTGCGCCTCGCCGGTCCGAATCCCCTCACCGCCCTCGCCCCCTCGACCCGCGTGGACTTCGGCGTGGGCGCCGGCGCGGGCGAACCGCGGCTGCGCGTCTTCGACGCCCAGGGCCGCCTGGTCGTGCGGGACCTCGCGAGCAGCCGCAATCCCGCGGTCGCCGGGAACGGGCTCTCGCGGACGGCGACCTGGGATGGCCGCGACAGCGCGGGCAGGCTGCTGCGGGCCGGGCTCTACTTCATCACGCTCGAAGCCGGTGGCCGGCGAACCGCGGTCCGCGTGATCTCCCTGCGTTGACGCGGTCCGGTCTCCGCTCCCCATGCTCCGACTCCAGACGAAAGGACCTCTGCGCATGAAACCGTCAGGGCTGTTCGTGCTAATCGTGATCGCCACGGCGCTCGCGCCCGCGTCCCGGGCGCCGGCGGCTGCGCCCGCAGCCGTGGCTCCCGCCGTCGCCCCGGCCGCTGCCGCGCGGCTCGTGACGCTGAAGAACGGCATGCAACTCCTGCTCGCGCCCGACTCGACCGCGGTCGCCGTGGACGTGGCCGTCTGGTATCGGGCCGGCACGGTGCACGAGCACGCGGGCATCAGCGGCATCTCCAAACTCTTCGAGCACCTCAGGTCCGCCGGCTCCGAGCACTACGGCCCGCAGGAGCACGACCGCCTGGTGCAGGCCGAAGGTGGTTCGGCGGGCGCCTACACCACGTCCGACTACGCCTGCACCTATCAGACCGTCCCGTCCGGCGCGCTCGAGCTGGTCCTGAAGCTCGAAGCGGACCGCATCGGTTCGCTCCAGCTGACGGCCGCCACCCTCGAGACCGGGAAGCGCGCGGTGCGCGAGGAGAAGCGCCAGCGCGCCGAGGCCTCGTGGATCGGGAACGCGTTCGAGGGGCTCGGGCGCCTCGCGTGGCCCGCTCATCCCTACGGCTGGCCGGTCCTCGGGCTCGACGAGGACCTCGCCCGCATCAGCCTGGCCGACTGCCAGGCCTACTTCCTGGATCACTACGCGCCCAACAACGCCACGGTGACCATCGTCGGCCGCTTCGATCCGGAGCAGGCGCTGCAGCTGGCGAAGCGCTGGCTCGAGCCGATCCAGCGCCGCCGCGTCGCCAACGACGCGGCGCGGATCGGGCCCATGCAGAAGACCGGGCGGCGAGCCTTCGAGCGCAGGGAAGTGCCGCTCGGCGTGGTGTTCGCGGGCTGGAGGGCCCCCGGCCACGCGGACCCGGACAGTCCCGCGCTCAGCCTGCTCTCCCGCATCCTCACCGGGGGGCCGGCCTCGCGCCTGCAACGCGCCCTCACGGCGGAGCCGTTGCGGTGTGTCCTGGTCCAGGGTGTCCTGGATGACCGGCGTGACGCGGCCCTGCTCTGCGCCGTCGCCGTGCCGAGGCCCGGCACGGACAGCGCGAGCGTCGAGCGCGTGCTGGTCGAGGAGGTCGAGAAGCTCGCCCGGGAGCCGGTGGGCGGGGAGGAGCTGGAACGCGTCCGGCGGCAGGAGGAGGTCGGCACGCTGCTCGGGTGGCAGACGGTGCGCGGTCGCGCCGATGCGCTGGGCTCGTCCCTGCTCGTCGAGGGTGACTGGCGTGCCGCCGCGCTCCGTCTCGAGCGGGTGCGCCGGCTCACACCCGCCGACCTGCAGCGCGCCGCGGCGCGCGTGCTCATCGCCGGGGGGCGCAACGTGCTCTGGGTCGCGCCGCTGACTCCGCCGGCCGCCGTTCCGGCGGGGTCCGGTGATGGAGGGCGCGGGTCCGGTGGCCCGCCTGCCGGGGGAGGACGTTGACCATGACCACCCTCGCCAGAACGCTCGCCCGCAGTCTCGCGGCCGCCCTGCTGACCGCGCTGTCCGTCGGCCCCGCCGGGGTCTTCGCCGCCGAACCATCTGCCTTCGTCCCGCCGGTCCCGGTGCTCCGCACCTTGCCGAACGGGCTTCGGGTCGCTGTCTTCCAGGACCACCGTCTTCCCCTCGTCCACCTGCAGCTGCTGCTGCCCGCCGGTGGGGCGCAGGATGCGGAGGAGACGCCCGGGGCGGCCAACGCGACGGCCCTGCTCCTGCGTGCCGGCACCAGTTCGCGCACCGCCGGGGCCTTCGCGGCCGACGTGGACTTCCTCGGCGGCAGCATCAGCAGCGCGGCCGCCCGCGACTACTCCGCCGTCAGCGGGACGTTCCTTTCGGCCGACTTCGAGGCGGGGCTCGAGTTGTTCGCGGACGCCGTCGTGAATCCCGTCTTCCCACCCGAGCAGGTGGACCGCCTCCGGGCCCAGACCGCGGAACAGCTGCTCCCCGGGCGACAGAGTCCCGCCGCGCAGGCGGAGGACCGGCTCTGGGCCGCCGCGTTCCAGGGTCATCCGTACGGGCACAGTCCGCTGGGCACGCTCGAGTCGCTGGGACGGCTGGACCGTGAGGCGGTGAGGGCGTTCCACCGCGATTTCTACCGCCCCGACCGGGCGGTCCTCGCGATCGCGGGGGACGTGGATGTCGAACGCGCCTTTGCAGCCGCGAGCGACCGTTTCGGCATCTGGGCGGGCCGGGCCGTCACGCCACCCCGCCCGCCCGTGCCCGCTCCACCGGCTGCGATGCGGATCCTGCTGGTGGACCGCCCGGGCCTGGCCCGCAGCGAGGTGCGCATCGGCCTGCTCTGTCCGTCGCGCACCGACCCGGACGCCCTGCCGCTGCAGGCGGCGAACTACATCCTCGGCGGCGGCCCCGGTTCGCGGTTCGACCCCTTGCTGCAGGCCGGCGGCGGCCTGTCCCCCGACGTGCGCAGCAGCTACGCCACCCTGCGCGACGCCGGCCTGGTCAGTCTCGGGACGTCGGCCCGCAACGACTCCGTCGGCATCCTCGTCGTCCGCCTGCGTGACGAGCTCGCGCGGCTGCGCACGCAGCCCCCGGGCGAGGCGGAGGTGGCGGCCGCGCGGCGCTACTTCGAGAGCACCTTCCCGCTCCAGTTCCAGACGCCCGGGGCGGTCATCTCGCAGTGGATGGGCGCGGACTTCTACGGTCTCACCTCCGTCTGGCTCGACCACTTCGTCGAGAACGTCGGCGGCGTGACGGCTGCGCAGGTGGCCGCCGCTGCGTCACGCTGGCTGGACCCGTCGCGCTGCGTCGTGGTCGTGGTCGGTCCCGCCGCCGAGCTGAAGGCGCCGCTCGAGGCCGTGGGACCGGTGGAAGTCGCCGGGGCCGGAGCCCTGGTCGCGACCCCGGCCCCGGCGCGGACGGCCAGCGCCGAGCAGAAGCGGCGTGGACGCGATCTGCTGGCCCTGACCTTCGCCGCGCATGGCGGCCTCGAGCGGCTGCGCCGGGTGACGGACACGACCCTGGAGGGCGACATGGTCGTGCAGCTGGAAGGCAAGAGTCTCACGCTGCAGGTGCGACAGGTGCGCAAGGAGCCGCTCCGCATGAGGTATTCCACGCGGGCCTCGAGCGTGGAGAGCGGCCAGATCCTCAACGGCGCACGGGGCTGGCTCTACTCGAGCGGCGACTCGCTGCGGGTGACGAGTGTGGACAGCGCGCGCGTCGAGGCCCTGCGAGCGGTGTTCCGCTCGGACGTGGTGCATTCGCTGCTGGCCGCGGCCGAGCCGGGGCTCGAGGTCGCCTGGCTCGGTCAGGGGCGGGCCGACGGCCGAACCGCCGACGTGCTCGAAGTGACCGGCACCGCGCCCCCCGGGGGCGGGCCCGGGGAGCGGCGCCTGCTCTATCTCGACGCCACGGACCATCGGTTGATCGCCGAGGACCTGGGGGACGCCGGGATGCCGTCCAGTCCCCTGGCGGCGCGCCGGGTCTACCGCGACTACCGCACGGTGGCGGGCGTGTCCTGGCCCTTCCACGAGGAGCGTCTGCTCGGGGGCACGAGTACGATGACCCTCAGTCTGCAGAGCGTGACCATCAACACCGGGGTGAGCGACCGGATGTTCGAGCCGCCCACGCCGGAAGTGAAGGACCTGCCCCTGCGTTGACCCGGGGAAACGGTTCCGGCCGCGGTCGAGAACCTCCAGGCGGGCTCCAGAGGCCCGGCGCGTCATCGGCCGGGCCTCTTTGTGCCCCGCGCGCATCCCCGCTATCCTGCACCTCATATGACTACCACTCCTGCAGCACCCATAGGCCCCTCGGGGCCCAAGGCCTCCTCCGGGACGGCCAAGTACGCGTATTTCTTCGGTGACGGCCAGGCCGAGGGCAACGGCCAGATGAAGGACGTGCTGGGCGGCAAGGGCGCCGGCCTGGCGGAGATGACCAATGCGGGCGTGCCCGTGCCCCCGGGCTTCACCATCACGACCGAAGTCTGCCGCTGGTACTACGCCCACGACCGCCAGCTGCCGCCCGGCTTCGACGCCGAGCAGGGCGCGGCCCTGACGCGGCTCGAGACCTCGATGGGCAAGCGCCTCGGCGATGCCGACGACCCGCTCCTGGTCTCGGTCCGCTCGGGCGCGAAGTTCTCCATGCCGGGCATGATGGACACGATCCTCAACCTCGGGCTCAACGACCGTTCCGTGCTGGGCCTGGTGAAGAAGAGCGGGAATCCCCGTTTCGCCTGGGACTGCTACCGGCGCTTCCTGCAGATGTTCGGCTCGGTCGTGCTCGGGCTCGAGAAGGGCGACTTCGAGGAGCACCTCGAGGCCTTCAAGAAGAAGCGGAAGGCGAAGACCGACCAGGACCTGAGCGCCGAGGACCTGCAGGGACTGGTGAAGGAGTACAAGGCGCTGGTGAAGAAGCGCACCGGCCGCGACTTCCCGCAGGAGCCGCTCGTGCAGCTCACCCTGTCGCGGGACGCCGTGTTCCGCTCATGGATGAACGACCGCGCCATCTACTATCGGCGCCAGAACCGCATCCCCGACGACATCGGCACCGCCGTGAACGTCCAGGCCATGGTCTTCGGCAACATGGGCGAGAGCTCGGCCACCGGCGTGGGCTTCACCCGCAACCCGGCGACCGGCGAGAACCATTTCTACGGCGAGTTCCTGACCAACGCGCAGGGCGAGGACGTGGTGGCGGGCGTGCGCACGCCGCGGCCCATCGCCGACCTCGAGAAGGTGCTGCCGGAGGCGTTCCACCAGCTGCACGAGATCACCCAGCGGCTCGAGAAGCACTTCCGCGACATCCAGGACTTCGAGTTCACGATCCAGGACCGGAAGCTCTACCTGCTCCAGACCCGCACCGGCAAGCGCACTGCGCAGGCCGCCGTCCGCATCGCGGTCGAGATGGTGCAGGAGGGCGTGCTCAGCAAGGAGGAGGCCCTCCTGCGGGTCGAGCCCGCCTCGCTCGACCACCTGCTGCACCCGCGCCTCGATCCGAAGCACAAGCTCGTCCAGCTCGCGCAGGGCCTCGCGGCCTCGCCGGGCGCGGCTGTGGGCATGGCGGTGTTCGACGCCGACACCGCCGCGGAGTGGGGCCACGCGAAGAAGAAGGTCATCCTGGTGCGCAAGGAGACCACGCCCGACGACATCCACGGCATGGACGCGGCCCAGGGCATCCTGACCGCGACCGGCGGGATGACCTCGCACGCCGCGGTGGTGGCGCGCGGCATGGGCAAGCCCTGCGTCTCGGGCGCCGGCGCGGTGCGCGTGGATGAGAAGACGCGCTCCATGAAGGTGGACGGCAAGGTCGTGAAGGAGGGCGAGTGGATCTCGCTCGACGGCTCGACCGGCAAGGTCTACGTGGGCGCGGCCCCGACCATCGATGCCACGGTGAGCGGCGAGTTCGGCACCTTCATGGGCTGGGCCGACGAGCACCGCCGCCTCAAGGTGCGCTCGAACGCCGACATCCCGCGGGACGCGAAGAAGGCGCGCGAGTTCGGCGCCGAGGGCATCGGCCTGTGCCGCACCGAGCACATGTTCTTCGCCGAGGACCGTCTGCCGTGGGTGGTGCAGATGATCATGAACGCGCCGGACGCCAAGCTCCTGCGCGAACGGCTCGCGGCGAAGGAAGCCGAGCTGGCGGCCACCGAGCAGGTGAAGTCGCGGGAGCTCAAGGCCGAGGTCGCCGGGTTGAAGAAGAAGCTCGCGCAGCCGGAGAAGCTCTACCGGCAGGCGCTCGCGAAGCTGTTCCCCAAGCAGCGCGCGGACTTCAAGGGGCTCTTCGAGGTGATGGACGGTTTCCCGGTCACCATCCGCACGCTCGATCCGCCGCTCCACGAGTTCCTGCCCAAACGCGAGGAGCTCATGGTGGACATCGTGCGGCTGCCGCGCGCGACGGCCGCCCAGAAGAAGGAGATGGCGAAGCGCTACCGGCTCACGGTCGCGGGGCTCAAGCAGGGCATGCCCGGACTGCTGCACCGGGTCGAGGACCTGCACGAGTTCAATCCGATGCTGGGGCACCGCGGCTGCCGCCTCGGGATCACCTATCCGGAGGTCACCGAGATGCAGGCGCGCGCCATCTTCGAGGCCGCCTGCGACGTGGCCGCGAAGGGCAAGAAGGTGGTGCCCGAGATCATGATCCCGCTCGTCGGTCACGTCGCCGAGCTCAAGGACCAGGCGGCGATCGTCCGCCGGGTCGCCGAGGAGGTCATGACCCGGCGCAAGGTCAGGGTCGAGTACCTGGTGGGCACCATGATCGAGGTGCCGCGTGCGGCGGTCACCTCGGACAAGGTGGCGGAGGAGGCGCAGTTCTTCTCGTTCGGCACGAACGACCTCACCCAGCTCACGTTCGGCTACTCGCGTGACGATGCGGGCAAGTTCCTGCCCGAGTACGTCAACCGGAAGATCCTGCCCATCGACCCGTTCGTCTCGCTCGATCCGGAAGGGGTGGGCGAGCTGGTGAAGATGTCGGTCGAGAAGGGCCGCAGGACGCGCAAGGACCTCAAGGTCGGCATCTGCGGGGAGCACGGCGGAGACCCGGCGAGCGTGGAGTTCTGCCACCACGCGAACCTGAACTACGTCTCGTGCTCGCCGTTCCGCGTGCCCATCGCGCGGCTCGCCGCCGCGCAGGCCGTGGTGCGCGGGAAGGCCGCGGGCAGCGACCAGCGGTAGCTCGAAGCGCGAGGGCGGATGTGCGGGGGCCGGGGCGCAGGACGCCCCGGCCCTTCGTTTGCTCGTGGCCCGCGCCACCCGTCCTCCGCTTGCCGCCTCCGAGCCCGGCCCGTATCCTTTCCGCCAGTCCGACCCTCCGGCCCGCGGCCGGGGGTGACCCTGCCGGAGGCCTGGTGTACGTCGAGGAGTACTTGCAGGACCTGCGCCGCGACCGCTTCGCGCCGCGCGCCATCGCCCGCTACGTGCGGCGCGCCTTCGCGCGTGCGCGCGAGGGCATGATCGCCAACCCGGGGGCGGCCCGCTCGATCTGGACCCTGGGGCTCGTCTTCTTCGCCCTGTGCTTCGTGGGCTCGGCGGCCATCGCCCTGTGGGACGAGCGGCGCCTCGCCCTCGACTTCTTCCTCTGGACGACGCTGGCGATGCTGCCCGTCTTCGCGATCGTCACGCTGCACCTGGACCTGCTGCGCGACCGCGAGGGGTTCCGGCTCTCGGCCGTGAACCTCCCGACCGCCATCACGCTGCTGCGCTTCTGCCTCGCGCCGGGCATCGCGCTGTTCCTCGCCGAGCACCACTACGCGCTGGCCCTGGGCGTCTATCTCGTCGCGGAGCTGTCCGACATCGCCGACGGCTGGCTCGCGCGCCGCCTGAAGCAGATCACCCGGCTCGGCACGGTGCTCGACCCGATCGTGGACATCCTCTTCAACGTGGTGGTCTTCAGCGGGCTCTTCGTGGGCCGCATCATCCCGGCCTGGGTGCTGGGCGTGGCGCTGCTGCGCTACGCGATCTTCCTCTTCGGCGGGGCGTACCTGTACCTGTTCGTGGGGCCGGTGACCATCCGTCCCACGCTGTTCGGGCGTCTGAGCGGCGTGGTGATGGTGGGGTTCACCGCCTTCCTGCTGCTGCTCCACGTGCTGCGCGCGCAGTGGCTGGACCGTCTCGCTCCGCTCACCACCCTCGCGCTGGGGGCGCTGCTGCTGGCGGCGGTGGGGCAGGTCGTGGCGCTCGGCTGGTACAACCTGCGGCTGCTGAAGGGCCGGGCCGAGTCGCAGGGCAGCGTGGTGGGTGACGTGCGCTGGGGCAAGCGTTGAGTCAGGCCGTGCTCAAGGGCGACCTGGGCCGGTTCCAGCCGGCCGAAGTCCTGCAGTTCCTGCAGCTCGCGCAGGTCAGCGGACGGCTCGAGCTGTCGCGGCTCGCCACGGGCGCCGCCGGAGCGCAGGGCTCCGAGGAGACCGTGGACGTGTTCTTCGTCCGGGGCCGGCCGGTCTTCGCACGCACCAGCGGACCGTCGGTGCGGACCGGCGAGATCCTGGTCCACCGCGGCCACGCCACGCACGAGGCGGTGGTGGGCGCGCTCGAGGCGCAGCGCGGCGGGGCCGGGAAGCGCATCGGCGTGATGCTGGCGGAACGCAGCGCGGTCGCGCCGGGCCTGGTGCTGCAGGCCGTACACGAGTGCGTGCGCCGCATCCTCTACGGCATGCTGCTCTGGCGCGAGGGGCGCTTCCGCTTCTTCGCCGATGAGCAGGCGCTGGACGACGACCTGCCGCTCGACCTCGACCTCGACCGGCTCATCCTCGAGGGCCTGCGGCTTGCCGACCAGGCTCGCGCCGAACGGCAGTAGCCTGGACGATCCATGATCCGTCCAGGCTGTAGCGCCCGCGACCGGAGCTCGTGACCGATCTTTCCCTGCACCTCGCCCCGAACGCGCCGTGGCCCTGGCTCGCCCTGCTGGGCGTGGTCCTCGTCGCCCTCGGCGTCTGGGCCTATCGCATCGCGGTGCCGCCGCTGCCGCGCCGGGCGCGGCGCCTGCTGCCCGCGCTGCGCGTCGCCGCGCTGCTGCTGCTGGCCTGGCTGCTCGGCCAGCCCGTGCTCGAACGCGCGATGAGCGGGCGGACGAGGGTGGTCGTGCTGCTCGACCGCTCGGCGAGCATGGCGCTGCCGGCGGGGCCGGGCGAGGGGCCACGAAGCGCCGTCGCCGCGCGGGCGGTGAAGGCGCTCGAACAGGCCTGGCGCGGGCGGGCGAGCGTGACCGTGCTGCCCTTCGCCGCGCGCCTCGAGGCCGACTCGGCGCGCGGGGGCAGGCCGGGGTCCGCCGGCGCGACCGCCCTGGGCGATGCGCTCGCCGCGCTCGCGGCCGCGCCGGCGGGGCAGGACGCCGGCGCCGTCGTGGTGAGGTGCAGGGAAAGGTCGGTCACGAGCTCCGGCCGGGGGCGCTACAGCCTGGACGATTCATGGATCGTCCAGGCTACTGCCGTTCGGCGCGAGCCTGGTCGGCAAGCCGCCGGCCCTCGAGGATGAGCCGGTCGAGGTCGAGGTCGAGCGGCAGGTCGTCGTCCAGCGCC
>JANXPZ010000226.1 GCA_025357055.1 Candidatus Eiseniibacteriota bacterium
CCCCGCTCGCGCGGGGCCCCTTGCATCCCGACCGGCGGATGAGCCGGGTCAGCGCTTCTCGATCGGCACGTAGGCCGACTTCGTCGGCCCCTGGTAGACCTGGCGCGGCCGGTAGATGCGGGCTTCCGGATTCTCGCGCACCTCGCGGAAGTTCGCGATCCAGCCGGGCATGCGGCCGATCGCGAAGATGACTGTGAACATGTCCAGCGGGATGCCGATCGCGCGCATGATGATGCCGCTGTAGAAGTCCACGTTCGGGTAGAGCTTCCGCTCGAGGAAGTAGGAATCGTGCAGCGCCGCGTCCTCGAGCCGCTTGGCGATGTCGAGCAGCGGGTCCTTCACCCCGAGCGCCCTCAGTACGTCGTCGCTGTAGCGCTTGATGATGACGGCGCGCGGGTCGTAGTTCTTGTAGACCCGGTGCCCGAAGCCCATCAGCCGCTTACCGCCCTCCTTGTGCTTGACCTGGTCGAGGAACTTCGTGCCATCGTCCCCCTCGCGGCGGATCTCCTCCAGCATCTCGATCACCGCCTGGTTCGCCCCGCCGTGCAGCGGGCCCCAGAGCGCGCAGACGCCGGCGGAGGCGCAGGCGAACAGGTTGGCCTTGCTCGAGGCGACCATGCGCACGGTGGCGGTCGAGCAGTTCTGCTCGTGGTCGGCGTGCAGCAGGAAGATCAGGTCGAGCGCCCGCACCGCGACCGGGTTCACCTCGTAGTCCTCGTCGGGATCCGAGAACATCATGTGCAGGAAGTTCTCGGTGTACTTGTACGCCTTCTTCGGGTAGATGGCCGGCAGGCCCATGGTCTTGCGGTAGGAGAACGCGGCCAGCGTGCGGACCTGCGAGAGCAACCGGGCGGCCTGCTGCTCGAAACACTCCTCGTCACACTCCCCGGTCAGCTCGGGGATGAAGCAGCCGGCGGCGTTGATCATGGAGGAGAGCACCGCCATCGGATGACCGGTGTGCGGGAAGCCCTCGAAGTGGAACTTCATGTCCTCGTGGATCATCTGGTAGCGCGTGAGCAGGCCGGAGAAGCGGTGCAGCTCGGCCTCGTTCGGCAGCTTCCCGAAGATCAGCAGGTAGGCCGCCTCCACGAAGCTCGAGGTCTCGGCCATCTCCTCGATCGGGATCCCGCGGTATCGCAGGATCCCCTTCTCGCCGTCGATGAAGGTGATCCGGCTCTGGCAGCTCCCGGTGTTCGAGTAGGAGTCGTCGTAGGTGATGTAGCCGGTCTTCGCGCGCAGGGTCTGCACGTCGACGGCGAGCTCGCCCTCGGTCCCCTCGATCACCGGCAGTTCGATGGTCTTCCCGTCCAGCTCAAGCTTCGCGGTCCTCGCCATGGCGTCTCGCCTCCCGTCTGTCACGCCCGCACCGGGCCGTTGAAGTTACCGATGATCTCCGTCGCGAACTCGGAGCAACGCATCTCGCGCACGTCGGCGCGTCCCTCCTCGCGCATGAGCCGCGCGAGGTCATAGGTCACGGTGCCCGCCTCGATCGCCCGCTCGAGCCCCGTTTCGATCAGCCGCGCGGCCTCGCCCCAGCCGAGGTAGTCCAGCATCATCACGCCGGAGAGGATGACCGAGCCGGGATTGACCTGGTCCTGCCCGGCGTGCTTCGGCGCGGTGCCGTGGGTCGCCTCGAAGACGGCGTGGCCGGTGTCGTAGTTGAGGTTCGCCCCCGGCGCGATGCCGAGGCCGCCGACCTGGGCCGCGAGCGCGTCCGAGATGTAGTCGCCGTTCAGGTTCGTGGTGGCGACCACGTCATACTCGGCCGGGCGCGTCAGGATCTGCTGGAGGAAATTGTCGGCGATGGCGTCCTTGACCAGGAGCTTCCCGGCCGGCGGTTCCCCGCCACACTCCTCCCAGGACACGGTCTGCGCGCCGAACTCGGCCTTCGCGACCTCGTAGCCCCACTTGCGGAAACCGCCCTCGGTGAACTTCATGATGTTGCCCTTGTGGACGAGCGTCAGGTTCCGGCGGCCCTGAGCGAGCGCGAAACGCAGGGCGGCGCGCACCAGGCGCTTCGTGCCCTCCTCGCTCACGGGCTTGATGCCGATGCTCGAGGAGCCGGGGAAGCGGATCTTCTTCACGCCCATCTGCGCCGTCAGGAACTCGATCACCTTCGCGACCTCGGGCGTCCCGGCCTCCCACTCGATGCCGGCGTAGATGTCCTCGGTGTTCTCGCGGAAGATCACCATGTCCACGTTCTGAGGCTTGCGCACCGGAGAGGGCACGCCGCGGTACCAGCGCACCGGCCGCAGGCAGACGTACAGGTCGAGCAGTTGCCGGAGCGCGACGTTGATGCTGCGGATGCCGCCGCCGACGGGCGTGCTCAGCGGCCCCTTGATGCCGACCCGGTACTCGCGGAACGCGGTGAGCGTCTCCTCGGGCAGCCAGGTGCCCGGCCCGTAGATCCGGTTCGATTTCTCCCCCGCGTAGACCTCGAACCACTCGATCCGGCGCCGGCCGCCGTAGGCCCGCTCGACGGCGGCGTCAAAGACGCGCACCGCGGCGCTCCAGAGTTCGGGACCGGTGCCGTCGCCCTCGATGAAGAGGAGCACGGGCCGGTCGGGGACACGCAACACGCCGTCGGCCCCCAGGGTGATGCGCTCGCCGTTCGCCGGGGGCTTGAGTTTCTCGTAGGTCGTCATGCGGGGTTCTGGCCCTTTCTCAATCGTGCCGGAGCGCGTTCAGGGCCGAGCCGGCCTTGAACCATTCGATCTGCCGAGCCGTGAGGCTGTGCCGGGTCTCGAACTCGAGACGGCGGCCATCGGGCTTCACGATCGCGACCCGGACGGGCTGCCCGGGCGCGAGTGCGGCCAGCCCGGTGACGCTCACGCGGTCGTCGCGCTCGATCCGCTCCCAGTCGGCCGGGTCGGCGAAGACCAGCGGGAGGATGCCCTGCTTCTTGAGATTGGTCTCGTGGATGCGCGCGAAGGAGCGGGCGATCACCACCAGCACGCCGAGGTGGCGCGGGGACATAGCCGCGTGCTCGCGGCTGCTGCCTTCGCCGTAGTTCTCGTCACCGATGACGGCCGAGCCCAGGCCCTGCGCCTTGTAGCGACGGGCGATCGCGGCGATGCCGAGGCCCGCTTCCCCCGTGAGGACGTCGGTCCCGTGGCCCCGCTCGCCCGAGAAGGCGTTGGTGGCGCCGAGGAACATGTTGTCACTGATCTTGTCGAGGTGGCCGCGATAGCGCAGCCACGCCCCCGCCGGAGAGATGTGGTCGGTCGTGGTCTTGCCCTGGGTCTTGACCAGGACCGGCAGGCCCTTGAAGTCCTTCCCGTCCCAGCGCGGGAAGGGCGCGAGCAGCTGGATGCGTTCGCTGTCGGGCGCGAGCTCGATCTCGATGCGCGAGCCGCTGGATGCGGGTGGAACGTAGCCCCCGTCCCCTTCGACGAAGCCGCGCGCGGGCAACTCGTCGCCCTGCGGCTCGGAAAGGCGCAGCGGGGGCCCTCCCGCGGTCTCCAGTGTGCCGTTCAGCGGATCGAAGTCCAGTCGCCCGGCAAAGGCCAGCGCGATGACGATCTCGGGACTGGCGAGGAACGACATGGTCTCGGCCAGCCCATCGTTGCGCCCGGGAAAGTTGCGGTTGAAGGACGAGACGATCGAGTCCACGCGCCCGGGCACGGCGTCGGGACGGTGCCACTGTCCGATGCAGGGACCGCAGGCGTTGGCCAGCACGGTCGCCCCCATCTGGCGGAAGGTCTCGAGCATGCCGTCGCGCTCGATGGTGTCGTAGATCCGGGTCGAGCCCGGAGTGATGTACAGCGGGATGCGCGCCTTGAGTCCCGCGGCCAGACCCTGGCGGGCCACCGCCGCGGCGCGGCTCATGTCCTCGTAGGACGAATTCGTGCACGACCCGATGAGCGCAGCGCGCAACTCGACCGGATAGCCGTGCTCCTTCGCGTCGGCACCCATGCGCGACACCGGCCGCGCCAGGTCGGGTGTGTGCGGCCCGACGATCTGGGCCTCGAGCGTCGAGAGGTCCAGGTCCACGATCTGGTCGTAGAAGCGCTCCGGGGCTTCGAGCACTTCGGGGTCGGGCCCCAGCAGAGCGCGGTTCTGGACCGCGAGGTCCGCCAGGCCCGCGCGCCCGGTATGCCGCAGGTAGGATTCCATCTTCCGGTCGAAGGGGAAGACCGAGCCCGTGGCCCCCAGCTCCGCGCCCATGTTCGTGATGGTCGCCTTGCCGGTGCAGGAGATCGAGGCCGCGCCCTCGCCGAAGAACTCGAGCACCTGGTTGGTCCCGCCCTTGACGGTGAGCAGGCCGCAGAGCCGCAGGATCACGTCCTTGGGCGAAGCCCAGCCGGAGAGCCGCCCGCGCAGCCGCACGCCGATGAGCTTCGGGGCGAGCACCTCCCAGGCCAGGCCGGCCATGACCTCGCCGGCATCGGCGCCGCCCACGCCGACCGCGAGCATGCCGAGGCCACCGCCGTTCGGAGTGTGCGAGTCGGTCCCGATCATCAGCCCGCCCGGGAAGGCGTAGTTCTCGAGCACCACCTGGTGGATGATCCCCGCCCCCGGCGGCCAGAAGCCGATGCCGTACTTGCGCGCCGCCGACGAGAGGAACGCGTAGACCTCGCGGTTCTCGCCCAGCGCCTTCGCCAGGTCCTCGGCCGCGCCCGAGCGGGCCCGGATCAGGTGGTCACAGTGGATCGTGCTGGGGACCGCGACGCGCTCGCGCCCCGACTGCATGAACTGCAGCAGCGCCATCTGCGCGGTGGCGTCCTGCATGGCGACCCGGTCGGGCCGCAGGGCCAGCATGGCGCGGCCCCGCGTCCAGTCCTGCGCGGCGAAGTCGTCCGCGTGGGCCACCAGGATCTTGTCGGCGAAGGTCAGCGGCCGCCCGAAGCGCTTCCGGGCCTCTGCGCAACGGCCGGGCATGCTCGCGTAGAGCGCCCGCGCGATCTCGAGGGACATCGATTCTCCTTCCACGGACGAAGTCTCAGGTGCCTCGGAGCACGTGCGTCACCATCTGGAGCACATCGTCCGCGTGCAGCGATGGGCCCTGGAGCAGCATGCGGACGACACCCTGCGCGTCCACGATCACGATGCCGGCCTGGATCGCCTGGTTGCC
>JANXPZ010000013.1 GCA_025357055.1 Candidatus Eiseniibacteriota bacterium
CTGGCGCTGGCGCCGGCCGCGCGGGCGCTCGAGATCACGGCCCAGCCACCCCAGGAACGGGGCGGCTACCTGTGGGTGGACGTGCGGCTCGGCGACCTGTTCGAGCCGCGCGTCGAGGGCAGCCTCGCGCGCGGCATGCCGGCGACGCTCACGCTGCACGCCGAGTTGTGGCGGCAGCGCAGCGGCTGGTTTGACGACCTCGAGACCGTCTTCGACGCCGAGTTGCGACTGCGCTACGACTTCCGCAGCGCCGCCTACCGCCTCGAGCGCACCGGCGCCCGACCGCTCGTCGTGCCCGGACTGGACTCGGTGCGCGCCGTGCTCCTGCGCCCCCTGCCCCTTCCGGTCGGGCGCGTCGGCGCGCTGCTCGCGGGCCAGAGCTACTACGTCGTGGTGTCCGCGACGCTCAAGCCCCTGAGCGTCGAGGACGCGGCGGAGGTCGAGGGCTGGCTTTCGGGCGAGGTCGAGGGCGGACGCAGGGAGCCGTTCGGCCTGCTCACCGGCCTGCCTCGTTCGCTGTTCGACACGGCACGCAACTTCGCCGGCTTCGGCGACGAGCACGCGCGGGCCACCACGGCGGAGTTCGGGCTGGAGGATCTCTTCGGAGCGCGCTAGCCACGGCACGGCGCCAGGCCGCGCCGGAGCGTCAGGGCAGCAGGGTCACGCGCGCGCTGGAGCTGCCGTCACGCGTGCGGGCGAAGACCACGCCTGGCGAGGCGCGGCGGCCGGACTCGTCCCGGCCATCCCAGTTCCAGCGCACACCGTCGGAGAAGGTCTCGGGCGCGACCGTGGCCAGACGGCGGCCCGCGAGGTCGAACAGGTCGAGCGCCACCAGGGCGGAGCCCTTCCGCGAGAAGAGCACCAGTCCGCGTGCCGGATTGGGGCGCGCGCCGAGCGTGACGGTCAGTGCCGGCTCCGAGAGCGACAGCATGAAGTCCGCCAGCCCCGCGACCTGCGTGGGCGGCGTGAGCACCGCGTTCTCGATGTTCCCGGTCGAATTGGCCAGCGGGCCGCCGAAGAGCGCGCGGAAGTCCTCGGCGAAGATCTCGTGCGGCCGGTCGGCGTGCGCCGCGTTGTCCGAGTAGACGCTGACGTCGGTGATGCCGCGCAGCGTGCGGTAGCGGCTCCACGACGTGGCGTCATGGTCGGGCAGACGCGCGTACTGGACCACGTGCCCGAGCTCGTGGATGGATTCGGCATGCTGCTGCTCGCCCGGCATGGGGTAGACGCCCGGGGAGAGCAGGATGAGCCCGGGCCCCGCGGCCGAGGTCAGGCCGGCACGGCGCGGGTAGGGCAGGATGAAGACTTCGGCCGCCACGCCGGCGAGCGGGTAGCGCACCGCGGCCAGCGCGGCGCGCACTTCATCGACGTCGAATGCGTGGAAGGACCCGTCGCCGGGGTTCGAGATGGCGGGGTCCGTCGTGGAGGTGACCAACTCGAAGGTCATCCCGCCGGGAAGCACGAGCCAGAGAGCGCCCTGAGAGTCCTGGCGGCACCAGTCACGCAGCGTCTCCTGGGCATCGTGGATGACGATGCTGCTCGAGGTCGGCACGCCGCTGAGCACGACCTCGGCGGCCTGGGCCGGCGCGAGGATCAGGACGGCGAGCAGACCGGCGAGTGCGGCGGGGCGGATGCGGAGGATGGGCTCCATGCCGGACCCTAAACGCCACAAGCATGCCAGCCACAAGGCCCGTGCCGTGCGCTCGCCGAGTGTCCGGGGCGCACTGGCAAGTCGCTGCAGGTCAGTCTGTTGCGGGAGGCCTCGCGCGCGGGCAGCGCGGCGCTCCGGCGAGCGCCTCTGCGCGAAGTGTCGCGGACCGGGGAATCCCACCCACGACACCAGGGGCGGTGGGTGGGATTCCGCGCCCCGGGCGCCCGCTCTGGAAAACGCCGGAGCGCGGCAGGTGCGGGGCGATCCGTACCCACTGCGCGTCGCTCAGTCGTCCACTGAACGCCATGGCTCACCTACCGGTGAGTGACCATGGCTTCAAGCTGCGCCGGCCTTGCGGGTCCTGGAACCAGTCCTAGTCAGCCGGTCGCGACGCATCTCGCCACCAGCTGCGAGAACACTGCGTTCAGGCGTTCGAGTCCGACCGGATGGGTCGTCGCGACGTAGAAGATGCGGCCGCGGACGCAGGCCAGGATCATCTGACAGGGTCCGACGTCGCCATCGTAGAACGCGGCCGGTCCGCATCCCGCGAGATCCCTCCGGCCGAACAGGCCGAGCCCGAGACGGTGATCGGTCTCGGCTCGTTCCGGCGACCCGTCTGGCTTCGACCATCGCGTCATCTGCACGAACTCCGGCTGCGACGCGATCCACGCGAATGCCCTCATGGCGTCGGCAGCGGTGCCGATGAGCCCCCCACCATAGCCCGGGCAGCTCCAGTGGTAGGGCCACGGCCCGGGGTAGCCGCGCGGATGACGCCCATGGCCGTCATCGTAGCGGAGGGACGGCGCGATCGCGGCGAAGCGTGCGCGAACGAGCGCATCCACGCTCTCGCCCATCTCCACCCTGAGGATGCAGCCGAGCAGGTTGGAGTTCGTGTTCGAGTACTCGAAGCCCTGGCCCGGGTCGAACAGCAATGTCCGATGACGGTACGCGAGCTCGATCGTCCGCTCCGGGGTCACCGCCGAGTCTGGATGCACCGGAATCATCGGGACGTAGTCGCGAATGCCACTCGAATTGAGCAACAGGTGCCGCACCTGGATGTCGTGCGCCCGCGTATACCCATCGCGCTCGGGGAACCAACGCGTGATCCGCGCCTGGAGCGGAATCCGTCGGTTGAGGATGAGATAGGCAAGGATCGGCTTCGCAGTCGGGCATCCGAGCCGGAGTTCATCGTCCACGCTCACCGCGCCCTCGGCCCAGATCCGCGGCTCGGCTCCGAGGCTGTCGAGCACGCCGAACAACACGCCGGCGGAGGAATCAGAGGCCGCTGCCACCTCGTCGCGGAGTACGGCGCGCACGTATTCGGCGGTGGTCAAGGCGGCGGCCGCGTTCGGCGGCATCATCGCCAGTACGAGGCCCGCGACAGCAGTGCAGCGCGAGACGATTCGCAAGACAGAGTCTGCCTTCACGTGTGCAACCATTGCGCAGACCCGCTCCGCCTTTCGGAGTCTCGAAACACGTTCTAGCCCGGACGATTCATGAAGCGCCCGCCGAGAGGGCGAGATGGGGGGCGGCGACAAGGCGCGCGAGTGGGCTGCACCGCAGGCGTGTCATGAAGACACGCCGAGGAGCACCCCGGTCGCGCAACGTAGATGCCGTGCCCCGGATCGTACTCGCAGGCAGCGCGTCATGAATCGTCCGGGCTAGGCCGCGGGGGTGCCCACGGCGGCGCTGCCGGAAGCGGGCTGCGCGGGACGCGAGCCCACCCGCGAGAGGATCAGCGCGCCGGTCCCGATGATCGAGAGCCCCACGACCAGCAACACGCCCAGCAGGGTGAAGAACAGCGAGAGCGTGCGCGGCAGCCCCTCGGGCACGGCGAATCCAGCGCCCAGCCCGAAGCACAGGGCGACCAGGAAGGTGCCCACCAGGATCGGGCCCATCAGTCCGCCTTCACCGGGCCGACGGCGCAGGATCTTGCAGCCCAGGACGTAGCTCCCGGCGATCTGGCCGGCCCAGATGGCCAGCAGGTAGACGAAGGGCAGCAGCAGCGCGAAGGGGATGCCGACCACGGTGATGAAGAGCAGCACCAGCGCGATCACGAAGAGCGGCGCCGAGAGCAGGCCGAGGAAGAACGAGCCTGCGCTGTGGCGCGAGGCCGTGCTCCCGATCTGCAGCATGCGCTCGGAGAAGAGCAGGGCGAGCAGCCAGCCCAGGACCAGCGTGACCAGCCAGCCCAGGAGCACGACCGTGAGCAGCGTGGCCAGCGTCGGTACGCCCCAGCCGGGCGACAGCAGGCCGATGGCCACGCTCTGGCCGCTCACCCGCGCGTCCGGAGGCTGGTCGAGCACGCCGCCGATCGCGACGGCGTCGCCCTCCACGCTCGCCCCGGGGCGCAGGCGCACCGAGCCGAACACGGCCACCACGTCCCCGGGGATGGTCTTCCCGGCGGGCACACGGGCATCGGCGAACAACCGCACCAACCCGGCGTCGCCGGTGTTCACGACGATGGAGGTCCCGTTCCCGGAAGCGTCCCCGCCGACGACCACGCTCTCGCCTTCCCCGCTCTCCCGGGTCTCCACGGTCACGCCGTGCGGGCCCACCTTGAGCACACCCTCGGGCTCGCGGCGCGCGCGCGCCTCCGGGCGGTCCGTGCTGTCTCCGGGGCCGGAGCGCTCGATCTGGATGCCCGCGGGCCCGATGCGCACGCGGCGCACCACCCGCCCGCTGTCGCTGGCGGCCAGCGTCAGCGCGGGCACCAGGCCCAGGGCGATCGCCAGGAGAGCTCCGGTCACCGCGCCCCGGGCACGTCCACCCACCCGACCACTCCTCACCTCAGAACCCCAGGACACCGACATGGTGCACCTCCCGCGCCGCGGCGCCTGCCCGCGGTCGCATCCACCACAGCAGGGCCGCGCAGACCGCGGCCGCCGCCCAGATCGTGAAAGCGATGCCGGGGTCCGTGAGCACGGCACCCAGCGCCCGCGACAGCGGCGCGAGGCGCCCGCCGATCGCGTGGAGCAGGCTCCAGCCGTCCGCGAGGCGCACCGCGGAGGCTCCGAGCAGATTCACCACGAAGAGCCCGGCGCCCAGCAGCCGATGCGACAACTGGCCCGAGAGCGTCTCGAGCAGCGCGTTCCCCCCGGGCTGACGCGCCCACAGCGCGACGACCCCGGCGCAGGCGGTCAACGTTCCGGCGTAGCCCCAGCCCAGCGCCACGAACCGCCGGTGGCGCGCACGCGACGGCAGCACCCGCTCGAGGATCCGCCCGGTGAGCTCGGGCCGCGGCGCCAGGAGTGGAGCGCGCTCGAGCGTGGCGATGAGGCTCTGGAACGACGCCACCTCGGCGGCGCAGTCCCGGCAGCCCGCCAGATGCGCGCGGAAGGCCACGACCGCTTCGGGCGACAGTTCACCGTCCAGGAAATCCTGCAGTCGGAGGTTCTCATGGCAGCGCGTCATGACCCGGTCTCCAGTCGTTCCTTCAGCAGGGCGC
>JANXPZ010000014.1 GCA_025357055.1 Candidatus Eiseniibacteriota bacterium
AGGGCAGCACCAACGCCGAGCACGGCCTCCGGCTCGGCTACGAGATGGCGCGACGCGGATACCGCTCGGAGGCGATCAACCGGATCGTGCTGTGCTCGGACGGCGTCGCCAACGTGGGCCGGACGGGGCCGGAGACGATCCTCGCGCACGTGCGCACCGAGGCCGACCGCGGCATCGCCCTGACCACGATCGGATTCGGCATGGGGAACTACAACGACGTGCTGATGGAGCAGCTCGCGGCCCGGGGCGACGGGAACCACTACTACGTGGACGACATCGACGAGGCGCGCCGGGTCTTCGTGGAGAACCTGACCGGCACGCTCCAGACCATCGCGAAGGACGCGAAGGTGCAGGTCGAGTTCGATCCCACGCGCGTGCTCCGCTATCGCCTGCTGGGATTCGAGAACCGCGACGTCGCGGACCGCGACTTCCGTAACGACAAGATCGATGCCGGGGAGATCGGCGCGGGCCACGAGGTCACCGCCCTCTACGAGGTGAAGCTGGCGCCCCAGGCCACGCAGGGCACGCTCGCCACCGTGCGGCTGCGCTACGCGCGGCCGGAGCAGGAGGGGGCTGGCGCTCCGCAGGTGCGCGAGATCGAGCAACGCTTCGATGCCGCAGCGCTCGATCGGAGATTCGAGGATGCCGCGCCCCGGTTCCGGCTGGACGCGGCTGTGGCCGAGTTCGCCGAGATCCTGCGGGGCAGCTACTGGGCCAGGGAGGGCCGGCTCTCCGACGTGCTGTCGGTCGCGCGGAGCGCGGCCCGCAGCCTAGGCGACGATACGGCCGCCGGGTTCGTCTCCCTGGTCGAGAAGGCGGCGGCAGTGAGCGAACGATCGAAGCCGGGAGAGCGCAGGGAGGAGCGGTAGGGGCCCCTTGTGGGTGGGGGCGCCGGCTTCGCCGCATGAAGCCTGGCGTCCCCGGGCCTCACGAGTTCGAACCGGCTACTGGGCTGGTTCCGGGCAACGGACTCGCTGCGCCAGAGGATCGGCACCGCTGCCTGAGCCTGCGCGACTGCCCCGAAACGTCCCATCTTCCCCCGATCGGGACGAAGACTTCCCCATCGGGGTTCGGCAGGCTGCGGCATGGGCTATTCGAAGCGCGTTCTTCAGGTTGATCGACTTCGACCCGGATGATGCCCCGTGCCGCCTCACCACCACTGCCGCAGACCGACCACCGGGCCGCTCACCGGGACGCTCCCCACGCTGAGGTACTCGTAGCCGGCATAGACCTCGATCGCGCGGAACGCTGCGCCCACGGTGGGACGCATTTCGAACACGAACGCGTGCCCGAGACGGCCCAGATCGATCGGGCAGGACAGCACCCAGGGCTTCGCGGGGAAGACGTCGAAGCGGTACCGGAAGTTGAAGCCCCCGTCGGTTCCATCCCGATCCTGGAGGATGCGCCCGCCCGCTCCCGCGGCGAACTGGACGCGCGCTCCCTGCGCGAACCGGAACGACGCCTCCACGTCAGCGATCGACACTCGGTCGGTCACACCTCCGGGTCGCTTCTCCTCGAGCACGCGCCAG
Source organism: Candidatus Eiseniibacteriota bacterium (assembly GCA_025357055.1). Taxonomy (GTDB): domain Bacteria; phylum Eisenbacteria; class RBG-16-71-46; order RBG-16-71-46; family RBG-16-71-46; genus JANXPZ01. The sequence continues at coordinate 1,530 of JANXPZ010000014.1, forward strand.
GTGCCCTGAAGCCCGAAGCGGCTCGAGAACTCGACGAGCGCGTGCCCCGCGCCCATGTTCAGCCCGTCCTGGTCCCGCCCACCCTCGAGCGCAACGGTCGCGCGCCAGGTCTTGACCCGAGGCGAAGGCCCGGCCCCGAAGCTGCGGCCCAGCAGCATGGCCGCCGGCGTGCCCGCATACGGGTGAACGGGGAAGTAGCCCTCGGTATCCCAGTCATCATCCAGGGCCGAATATGGCACGAAGAACGGCGACGCCGCAGTGTAGGCGAGGACGTAGGCGAAGCTCCAGATCGACAGGTTCGACGTCGCCGCGGCAAAGCTGTCCGAGTCTTCGCTGTCCTGCGACCCGCTCGATGGGCCCGGAGCGTCCGACCCGGGCTTGCTCTCTTGCGGTCGGCGGACCTCCTTGCGCAGCGAGTCCAGCTTGCCGTCGTCGAACGACGTCGCGACCGTCGGAACGAGCGCTGCCGGGAAGGCGGCATCCCCGCCCGCGGCGCGACCTCGCGGCGCCCATCCCAGGAGCACAACCGCCACCACTGCGATGATCCTGCGCATGCGACTCATCGTTCGGCCTCCCGGTGGCACGGGCGCATCCGATGGCACCGTGCAACGGTGTGGCTGGGCCCGCCACCGGAGAATATGATTCGAACGTTCAGACTCCGCGTGCATCCGAAGGGGCGGGGACTTCCAAGTGCGTGCCACCGAGCCTACGCGCATCCGGACTGCCGGGCCACGCCCGATTCCGCTCGCGATTCCCGCCCGGCCCGCCGCGCGGCAGGTGCGCCGGTAGGGCGAAGTCGAAGTCCGGGAGACCGCATCCCGGATGGTCGTTGAGCGCCCCCAGGCTTCGCGAATCCGAACCGGCTGGTTGGGGGACTCCGCGAACTCGATACAGCCTGATGAGGGACCTCAGCCCCGGCGGGAGTCCGCCCGCACCAACTGACCGCAGGCCCCTTGCACATCACGCCCGCGGCTCTTGCGGACGGTGACGAAGCAGCCCCGCGCTTTCAAGCGGTCCGCAAAGGCCACGAGTCGGCCTTCATCGGGCTCCTTGAAAGCCGATGCGGCATGCTCGTTCATGCGGATGAGGTTGAGATTGTGGCGTTCGCGCAGGCTGCCCATCCACTCGCCGATGCGGTCGGCATCCTCCACCGTGTCGTTGACGCCCGCCATCAGCACGTACTCGAGGGTCAACCTCTCCCTTGCGCCCAGGGGCCATGCCGCCAGAGCCTGGCGCAGACGCGCCAGGTTCCACACCCGGTTGACCGGCATCAGGGCACTGCGGGCCGCGTCGGTGGTGGCGTTGAGGGAGATGGCCAGCCAGGGCCGCGGTGAGAGCCTTGCGAGCCGCTCGATGCCGTTGGCCAGGCCCGAGGTGGAGACCGTGATCCGCCGGACGCTGATATTGAGGCCCTGTTTGTGGTTGAAGACGCGAATGGCCCGATGCACATGTTCCAGGTTATGCAACGGTTCGCCCATTCCCATGAAGAGCAGCGTGATCCGCTGCGTCCTCTTGATTCCCAACACCCGAAGCAGGACCAGCACCTGACCGACGATCTCTCCTGCCGTCAGATTGCGCTTGATGCCCATGGCGCCGGTGGCGCAGAAGGTGCAGCCCATGGCACAGCCCACCTGGCTGCTGAGGCAGAGGGTCAGCCGTGGATCGCGGAACTCGCTGGGCAAGTGCACGGCCTCGATGTGCTCGCCGTCCGAGAGGCCCAGCACCAGCTTCGTGCTGCCATCCTCCGAGACTCTGCGCTCCAGGATCTCAGGGAGCACCAGGTCCAGGTTCCGGGCCATCCATTCGCGAATCGCACGACTCAGTCGAGGCCGGTCATCGACCCAGGCCCAGGGATGCTGGCACTGAACGAAGAGGTGCTCGGCCCGCCCCGGCGCGCCCAGGGCCGCGAAGTCCTCGGGCAGCAGCGCGTAGGCCGAGGGCTTGCCGGCCCGCTCGGGGGCGGCGCGATCCCAGGGATGGAGGCTCGATTCGGTCACGGGTTCATGGTAGTGGACGGAGGGACCAGGCCCAACATGGCCCCGGCTCGCGTGCCACGGCGGGGTGCGCGCCTGCAACGTGTCGCGAGCGGCGGGCCGATGGTGGCGCCCCCAACCAGCACGAATTCGGACCGGCTGATGGGGTGGCTGCGGGAGCTGGCTCCAGGAGCGGAGCCTCGGGAATGCCCGGCGCGGTTCAGGCGCGCGACTTGCCCTTCCCTTTGTTCAGTTCGTCCGCCACACTCTCAACGTAGCGGTTGACCAGGGCGGGCTCGGGCAGCAGGACGTGGGCAATCGGCTCCGTGACATAGGAGCGTTCGCTGAACCGGTCACCGAGGACGTTGTGCTCCAAGTGACGCGCGAGCACCTCTTCGGCGGGTCCAGCCTCCGCATCGGAGAAGACGAACCGAACGCTCGGGATCTTCCTCATGACGGCTCGGTACCAGCCGGGGAGCGGATCCCCGCCGGCTTCGAAGGGGGCTATCAGTTCGGCGGAGTAACGATGCAGGGGCTCCAGATCGGAGCTGAACTTCAGGAACATCTGGGACATGTACGTCTGCAATACCAGCCATGAAGTGAGCGGACGGACCCCAGCACCGAGCGACTTGAGCGTCTCCAGGATCCCATCGGGATTTCCCGTGTCCATCTTCGCGTAGAGTCTCGAGACGAAGCAGGTCTCGAGGTTGACATTGGGTCCCAGCGCGACCAGCCCTGCGACGTCGATTCCCACGCCCTCGTCGGAATCGATCATGCGCAGGAAGTGATCGGCGCCGGCCGAGAAGCCGACCAGGATCGTGCGGATTGGCGCCCACTCGCGCACGAGCTCCGCGAGCAGGAGCCTGATCAACCGGGAATGATCATCGAACGCGAGCACAGGTCGATAGCTATCGCTTGGTGCGAAGCCGGCGAGGGTGATCGCGATGGCTCGATAGGGAAGGGCCCGTACCGACGCCTCGAACCTGCGATGGTCGCCCCCGACCCCGTGGAGGAACACGACGAAAGTCTCCGACTCGACCCTGTTGTCGAGGTAAGTCAGGGGATACCCGATCAATCGCGGGTCGCGAACCGTCAGTTGGCGTACATGGGCCGCGGTCAGCAGGAACTGCCTTTCCACCGGCTGCGACGTCCTCAGTCCAGCGGACGATTCCACGGAGGTCCCGAGTTCCACCTCGCGCAGCAGATCCTCGAGTTCGTTTCGCACGTCCCGGACCGTCTGTACCCGCCGATCGGGATCTTTGGCGAGGCATCGTCGGACGAGCCACGCCAATTGCGGGGGTGCGCTTGGGCACAGCGTACCCAACGGCGCGGCCTCCTCGTGAAGGATGGCGCTCATGATGTCGGCCGGCGTGGGGCCCTCGAATGGCCTCCGGCCCGTGAGCATTTCGTAGAGGACGACGCCGAGCGCGAAGACGTCGATACGGGTATCCACGGGCTCCCCTCGAATCTGCTCGGGGGCCATGTAAGCGGTTGTACCGACGATCACGCCGGATCCGGTGATCGTCGGCGCGCGTGATTGCTCTCCGGCCTCGGTCTTAGCCTCACCTGTGAGCTTTGCCAGCCCGAAATCGAGGATCTTGACCTGCCCGTCCTTCTTGACGAACAGGTTCTCGGGCTTCAGGTCGCGGTGGACAATGCTCTTGTCGTGGGCCGCTGCCAGTCCGTTCGCCACCTGCGCCATGTAGCCCAGCGCCGTACGAATCGGAATGGCGCCACCGCGAAGCAATACACGGAGGTTCTGTCCTTCGAGCAGCTCCATCACGACGTAGGGCGAACCATCGTGGCGTCCAAAGTCGTAGACGGCGCAGATATTGGGGTGGCTCAACGTGCCGCTCGCGCGGGCTTCCTGTTCGAATCTCCGGATCCTGTCGGAGTCGTGCGAGAACTCATCCGCGATGACCTTGAGAACGACGTCGCGCCCGAGCCGGCTGTCGCGGCCGCGGTAGACCTCTCCCATGCCGCCGGCGCCGAGTGGGGCGACGATCTCGTAGGGGCCGAGGAAGGAACCGGGGGTCAGGCGCATGGGTACAGTCTACCCCATGAGGCTCCCGATTCGAGCGTGCCCTGCGGTCTTGTCGTGACCGTGAGTTGCGCAGGAGCGCAGCCGCAACGGTAGGCGGGGCCGAGGAGAGAGTGGCGTCCCCAACGGGATTCGAATCGGCACCCCGGCCTGAAGCAATTGTAGCCAAAGAGGACCAAGCGAACGGCGACAACGACATAGGGCGTCGCAGGGGGCGCGACTGTGACCCCTAGTTTCGCTTGGTGTAGAGCAGTTCCCGCACAGTTCCCGCACAGCGGACGAGAGCTCGCGCGACTCCCGCGGGTGCGCTGCGACTACTGTGGGAGTCGCTTCCTGCCGGCCCGGTGGAACAGTCGCACCTGCCCGGGGTGCACCAGAGCCGGCGTTCCCGATCAATCCATTCTTCCCTGGCCGGAGTACGCCCGCGGGGCCCGACGCTTCCTGAGATCCATCGGGCGGCTCGCGCCCCTCGCCGGCACCGCTGCCCGGCTCGAGGCGCGGGCGCGGGCGCGAGCGAGCGTCCCGGAACACCCATCACAGCGGCGAATCTCCCGCAGGACGGGCGATCGTCCGTTGGCGAGTGTGTCGGGCTTCCCGGTGACCCGATAGGGCCCTGGAGGGGAATCGCACGAGGTCGACACCGGGAAGGTGCCGGCGGTGGAGCGTGATGCGCGGGGCCGGCGCTCCGGGGGTGCGTCGTGCCGGGCGTCCGCGGTCGTGTGGGCACTCCCCGGGCACGCCGGGAAGGGGGCAACTCATTGGCGAGCGGGGGGACCCCGACCGGAGCGCGAGAGTAGGAGAGAGGGCCGACACACTCTCCCGGAGAATGGGTCCCCTTGGCAGGTGCGGATCTGATTGGGTCCCCCGGCCTGAGTCCGTCGAATGGGACCCAGGGGAGCGGTGGTCGGTCTGCGGGTGTGGGCCATTTGCAAACCCGCCGCCCGAGTCCGACTGCTTGGCGCGACTGATGTCGAGTGGTAGACTCTTCTTGCTTCTCAGCGACAGCATCATCAGCTCCTCCGACGGCCGCCTGTGAGCCTGTACGGGATTCTGTGTAAGCGCTTGACCGGGTAAAGCGGGTAGTCTCTTCCCCGAAAGGAAGGGATCCCATGAAGCGCAGGATTCGCAAGGAGTTGCTCGACGAACTGCTGGCCGACTACCAGGGCCCTGAAGAC
>JANXPZ010000054.1 GCA_025357055.1 Candidatus Eiseniibacteriota bacterium
CAGATCGGCGGCACGGAGTGCGGGAACAACTGGATCGGCTACGTCATCCACCACGCTCCGGCGCCGATGCTCGTCGTGCAGCCGACCGTGGAGGTGGCCAAGCGAGTCAGCAAGCAGCGCATCGCGCCGATGATCGAGAGCACGCCGGCGCTGCGGGAGCGGGTGAAGGAGGCGCGCGCCAAGGACTCTGGGAATACCACGTTCGTGAAGGAGTTCGACGGGGGGCTCCTGATCATGACCGGCGCGAACTCCGGCGCCGGCCTGCGCTCGATGCCGATCCGCTACCTGTTCATGGACGAGGTGGACGAGTACCCTGGCGACGTCGACGGCCAGGGCGACCCGGTGGCGCTCGCGGAGAAGCGCACCACGACCTTCAGCCGCAGGAAGGTCTTCCTCGTCTCCACGCCGACGATCAAGGGGCTCTCGCGGATCGAGCGCGAGTTCCTGGCCAGCGACCAGCGGCGCTACTTTGTCCCCTGCCCGCACTGTGGCCACCTGGACTGGATCCGCTGGGAGAACATCCGCTGGTCGGAGCGCCAGCCCGAGACCGCCTCGCTCGTCTGTATCGCCTGCGGCGTGTTCATCGAGGAGCGCCACAAGATCGACATGCTCGCGCGGGGCGAGTGGCGGGCCACCGCCGTGGGCACCCGACTCACCGCCGGCTTCCACCTCTCGAGCCTCTACTCGCCGCTCGGCTGGAAGAGCTGGGCCGAATGCGTCGCCGAGTTCCTCGTGGTGAAGGAGGACCCGTTCCGCCTGAAGACCTGGGTCAACACCGTGCTCGGCGAGACCTGGGAGGAGCGCGGGGACTCGGTCGAGCCCGAGGCGGTGCTGGCGCGCGCCGAGCGCTATCCGGCCGAGGTCCCCAGGGGCGTCGGCATCCTCGTGGCCTCGGTCGACGTTCAGGGCGACCGCCTCGAGTGCCAGGTCAAGGGCTACGGCGCGGGGGAGGAGAGCTGGTTGATCGCCGTCATGCAGTTCCACGGTGATCCCGGCACGAACCCGGTCTGGTTCGAGCTCGACCGCTTCCTGCAGCAGGCCTTCACCCACGAGAGCGGTCAGAAGCTCAAGATCGAGTGCGCCACGGTCGACTCGGGCGGGCACCACACGGAGCAGGTCTACCGCTTCTGCAAGGCGCGGCTCGCCCGGCGCGTCTTTGCGGTCCGGGGCGGCAACGAGCGCGGCAAGGAGATCGTGGGGAAGCCCACGATGCACAACCGCTACCGGACGAAGCTCTTCACCCTGTGCGTCGACTCGGCCAAGGACATGATCTACTCGCGACTGCGGATCGGCACGCCCGGGCCCGGCTACATGCACTTGCCCGAGTGGACCGACGCCGAGTACGTCGCCCAGCTCACGGCCGAGAAGGCCATCCGGAAGTACGTGAAGGGCCGGGGTTCCGTGCGGCAGTGGATCAAGACCCGGGAGCGCAACGAGGCGCTCGACCTCGAGGTCTACTGCTTGGCCGCGCTCTACATCCTCGGCCCCGTGGTGATCAGGGCGCTGCCTGAGCGCGCCACACGGCTCGCGACGCTGGCAAACGGGTCTCAGGATGCCTCACGGGCCCCGGACTCCTCGAGCCCGCCCACACGGGCGAACGTGCGTCGTGGGCCCGGACGTAGCTGGGTGAACCGGTGGTGATAGCCGCGGTTCGCGCTAGGTTTCGAGTCTGAGCCCGTGGCATACTGCTCACACCATGCCCAGACCCGCTGAGACCGTTCCAATCGTCCTCAAGTACGAGGGGCCAGAAGTCGACGATGGCTCCATGTCCATTGAAGACATCGTGCCAGTGCTCGAGGGCTTCGCGAGCGCCTACGGCAAGATCGCTGCGGACCAGGGAGCGGGCGTCCACCACCGCGTGCGCATAACCGGGGTGACGCGCGGTTCGGCCAACATCCTTCTCGAGATCTGGGACACTCTCAACAAGGCGTCCGGCGCGCTGACCTCGATCCAGGTCATTGGCAGCACGGCCATCGGGATCGTCGTGACCATTCTCGGAGTGATTCGACTCCGGCGGCACGTGAAGAACAAGCCCTTCAGGGATGCGATCACCGCTAACAACACGATTTCTGTCACCAACTCCGAGAACGTCACCATCGAAATGCCGGTCCAGATCTACGGCATCTTCAAGAGCAAGTTGATCGACGCCGACATCGCGAAGATCGCCCGCCCCCTCGATCCCGGCAGGATCGACTCCGCCGAGGTATCTGCCAGGCAGCTTGACGGTCAGGAGGTCAGAGAGCGCATCGAGGCTGGCGAGCGCGAATTCTTCGAGGCCGAGACGGTGACGGTCACGAGCACGAAGGAGACTTGGCTTGTCGGCAAGCTCAATTCGCTGACCAAGACCACGGAGAGCGGCTTCCTCAATCTGACCGATGGTTCCCGAGTCTTCTACGAGTACGTCGGCGATGTCCCCAAGAGGCTCCACGAGATCTTCGGCACGTACGACGGCCCCGTGAGGGTTCGAGCGGTTGCCCACATGGACGAGAACCTGAAGGTCCAGAAGCTGCAGATATCCGAAATCGAGATCATGCAGGGCGACCTGTTCCCGCGTGAAGAGAGTGGTCCGATGAGTTCGCCCAGCAGCTCCTAGCACAAGGGTGAGTCGGGCCGGCCTGGACGAGTTAGGCCGGGTGATCCCTCTGTTGAAGCTGCAAAACCCCGACGACGATTGACCTTCCGCCGATACCCACCACCCGGGTGGTGGGTATGGCCGCGTCGGTCCAGCGCGGAACGCACATTTCCCTTGCGAGTCTGCCGGCTGCCCGACTAGGCTGGCCCTGTGAAACGCATCACGCCGCTCGCTGCGCTCCGTCGCTCAAGGGGCCTAACGCTAGCCCAGGTCGCCACCACCATGGGCAGCGGCCAGCCGCTGGTCTCTACCTTCGAGCAGGGTAAGGCCGAAGTGGCCGAGGACTACATGCGCCGCTACGCCCGGGCGGTACGTGCCACCTTGCGGGAAGTTCGGACGGCATACTGGTTGTCAGTTTCTGAACATGCGCGCTTTCGACTGGCTCAGGCACAGGGCTTCTTGAAACTGCGCCCCAGAAGACCCTTGACTTAGTTACCGTAAGTATCGCAGGATTCCTGCGAGGCACCCAGGGTGATGGGGGCCGGGCAGGGCCGCACGGATGACCAGCATCCCGCGACGCATCACCGGCACGATCATCATCACCGGAACCGAAGAAGACGCTCAGGCTGCGGACGCACACGGAAGTCGAATCACGGTGCGCGACGCGGCAGAGCGGTGGCTGGAGACCTACGTGCAGACGCAGAGAGCCGAACAGGGACGGCAGCTCGCCGCGCAGCGCATCAAGGACTTCCTCGCGCCCTACATGGGCGACCAACTCCTGGCGCGTGTCTCGCGTGAGGACTTGCGCGCCTACCGGATCTGGCTCGAGCGCTCGACGCGGCTCTCCATGACCTCGATCTCTCACGTCCTCTCGGATGCTCGCTGCATGCTGAACTGGGGCGAGGACGCCGGCCTCATCGAGCGGAGCCCGTTCCCGCGGCGGATCATGCCCCGGCTCCAGGAGCGTCCGCCGGATCGGCTCACCGACCCTGAGGTCGAGCAGTGCGTCACCCTGTGCGAGCCCTACGGCTTCATCGCTCGCTTCGGCATCGGCTCTGGTCTACGCTGGGGCGAGTTGGTGCGCGCGCAGGCGAGGGACCTCGAGGACGGCGCGATCGTCGTGCACCACACGAAGGGTCGGCGGGTGCGTCGCGTGCCGCTCCCGCCCGCGCTCGCTGCCGAGTTGCACGCACGGGTCGGCCGGTTGATGCCGATCATCAATTCGTCGGGCGTCACCCGCCAGATCGCCCGCAAGACGGGGATCGAGCGGTTCCATCCGCACATGATGCGGCACACGTTCGCGTGCCGTTGGATTGAAGCAGGAGGCTCCCTCGCGGC
>JANXPZ010000056.1 GCA_025357055.1 Candidatus Eiseniibacteriota bacterium
CCTACGAGGCCACGCTCACCTTCACCAGCGCGGATGAGCCTCTGCCCGGGGCCCAGCCCCGGTCCGACCTGGTCGTGAACCTGCGCGCGCGGTCCACGCAGGAGGGCGCGGGCTTGCCCGGCGGGCCGCCGACGGCGTTGCGTTTCTACCCGCCGCGCCCGAACCCCGCGGCCGGCGCGATCCGCTTCGCCTACGATCTGCCGAAGGCGGCGCCGGTGCGCCTGGAGGTCTTCGACCTCTCGGGACGGCGCCTGGCGATCGTCGTATCGGGACGGATCGAAGCGGGGCACCACGAACTGCGCTGGAGCCCGCGGGAGAGCGTCGAGGGGATCGCCCCGGGTCTGTACTTCGCACGCTTCAGCGTGCCGGGCATGACGCGCATGGTGCGGATCGTCCTGCTGCCCTGACCCGGGCCTGCCGTGGCACGGGCCTCTCCTGGGCGGTGGTCCTGACGGACCGCCGCCCTTCGAATTGGGGCCTGGGCCGCATCAGGGTGTCGGTCGTTGCGACAATTCCCCCAGACAGGGCGATCGGTCCGAATAGTCCGATCATGGCAATCGACTGTCCTGCAACGGATTCAATCCCTCGTTCCAGCACGGTACAGAGTTTGCGTTACCGGGGGTTAAGGATTGATTCATCAGAGGCCCCAAACGAGGAGGCAATCCCATGAAGCGCATCGCGCTGACACTTGCAGCCCTGACGGTTGCCGCGAGCACGGCACTGGCCTACGTGCAGCCGGGCCAGCTCCCGCAGACGCAGCCACAGACCGTCTCGGGCCCGACCCTGGTGCCGACCGACGGCCAGAGCACGACTCCCAACACGGGAAGCGGCGTGGACTGCCTCCGGCCGGGGGACCGCACGCCAAGGGTCCGTCCCCCGAGTGACCGTCCCCCTCCCGGCGCCACCAACCCGGTGCCCGAGCCCGGGACCATGGTGCTGGCTTCGATGGGACTGCTCGCTCTGGGCGCCGCCCTGCGTCGGCGGAATCACTAAGACAGGAGCCCCCCAGCCCGGGCACATCGGTCCCGGCGCCCTGACAGAAGGCGGCAGCCACAAGCTGCCGCCTTCTGCATTCCCGCCCCGGGCGGCTGCCCCCTGCGCCTTGCGACAACCGGCCCGCGCCCGACCGGCGCTCGCGTGGGCGCGCGCGCCCCGCTAGACTCCACCGCCATGTCCGCCGCACCCTCCAGCCGACGACCCGGGCCCCACCGGCCTGCCGCCCCGGGGAGCGCCCCGCGCGGGTCGCGGACGCGTCCGGGCGCGGTCGCACTCCACGCCCTGCCGGGGCTCACGCCCGGACTGGACCGCCTGCTGTGGCGGTCGACCCTGCTCGTCGTCGCGCTGCTGGGTGTCGCCATCCTCGTCATGGTGCTGGGGCCCCACCGCGTCGGCGACTACATGACCGAGACCGACTTCTACGGTCAGTACGCCCAGGGCGCGCGCCTGATCCAGCACGGCCACCTCGAACCGGCGCGCTACGGCGTGGTCGGTCCGGGCTACGAACTGGCACTGGCGGTGGCCGGGCTCGCCGTGCGGGACCTCTTCCTCGCAGCCGGGCTCCTGTCCCTCGTCTCGAACTCGCTGGTGTTGCTCCTGTGGGCCGCCCTGCTGCGCCGGCGCGCCGATGCGCGCGCCGCCCTGGGCGTGACGCTCTTCATGGCCACGAACGCCACCTTCTTCCGTTACGGCTATTCCGTCACGACCGATGCGTTCGCCCTGGCCCTGCAGGCCGCCACGCTCTACGTCCTGCTCGCCCGCCCCGGCCTTCGCGCCGCCGCCGGGGCCGGCGTGCTGGCCGCGCTCGCCTTCCTCACGCGCTACAACGCCGGCGTGCTCCTGCCGGCCGGGCTCGTCGCCATCGCCGCGGGGGGCGCGCTGCAGGAGAAGCGTGGCCGCGCGGCGCTGCTGTTCGCCGCCGGGTTCCTCCTGCCAGTCGTCCCCTGGGTGATCTACTCGTTCGCGCACGGTACGGGCGTGACGTTCCAGCTCCACCACAACATCGCCTACGAGGTGTTCGCGCGCGCGAAGGGCATCCCCTGGGACACCTACCAGCGCACGATGCAGCCGCAGTTCCACAGCCTGGCCGACGTGATCGCGCGCGATCCCGGTGCGGTCGCGAGCCGGATGTTCTTCAACGTCCACGACCATCTGCGCCTGGACGCCACCCGGCTGCTCGGCTGGCCGCTCGCGCTTTGCGCCGCGCTGGGTCTCGGCCTGGGCCTCGCGGACGGAACGCTGCGGCGCCTCTGGCCGCTCGCGGCGGCCTGGGCGCTGCTCTTCCTCGCGCTGGTCCCGGCCTTCCACTCCGAGCGCTACTCGCTCGCCCTGCTGCCGTATTACGCCGCCGCCGCCGCGCTGTTCTTCGCCTCGCCGCGCTTCGCGCTCGTGCTCCTGCGCGGGCCCCGCCCCTGGCTCAAGCCCGCGCTCGCCCTGCTGCCCCTGGCCTTCGCCCTCGCCGCCACGGTGCGGTCGCAGGCGCGGGTGCTCGACCAGTTGCCGGTGGAGGTGCTGGACGCCGCGCGCACGCTGCGCTCGCTCGCGCGGCCGGGCGACCGGGTCATCGCGCGCAAGGCCCACCTCGCCTTCCACTCCGGGGTCGAGCCCGTGCCCTTCCCGTTCGTCGGCACGCTGCCCGAACTGGCGGACTACGCCCGCTCGCAGGGCGCGCGCTGGCTGTACTTCTCCTGGCCCGAGGGCCAGACCCGCCCGGAGTTCTGGTACCTGCTCGACACCACCGCGGTGGTCCCGGGCCTCACGCCCCGCCGCGTCACCGCCCCGCACCCCGCGGTGCTCTACGAGATCGGGCCTGCCTTCGGCCGGGCGCCGCAGTGGGCTGCGAACGACACTTTGTCCGCCCTGCACGCGGCGCGCGGACAACTCGCCGTGGACCCCTCGGACCCCCAGGCCCTGCGCTCGCTGGGAAGCGTCGAGCTGGCGCGTGGTCGGCTGGCCGAGGCACGCGTCGCCTACGAGCGCGCGGCCCGACGCCTGCCCCGCGACGCGGCGCTGCGACTCGCGATCGGCAAGGTGTGCGTGCGGCTGGGTGATTTCGCGGCGGGCGCGGCGGCCTTCGAACAGGCCGAGGCGCTCGATCCGTCGAGCGTGGACGCCCGGATCGGACGCGGCTGGGCGTTGCTGTTCGCGCGGCGCCCGCAGGATGCCGCCGCCGCGTGGCGCCCGGTGGTGGCGCTGACGCGCGACTCTGATACGCTGCGCGGCATGATCCAGCTGTACCAGGCGCTCGGCGACCGCGAGACCGAGGCGCGGGCGCGCGCCGCCCTCGCACAGACGGAGGCCGGGAGGTGAGCCGGGCCCGCCGCGACTTCGCCGGCCGCGTGCTCGTGGCCGCCTTCGGCCTGCTCGCGCTCGCCGCGTGCGCGAAGAGCGTAAAGAGACCCGACGTCACGACCGACCGGCCCGGCACGCCCGTGGACTCCGTCACGGTGGCCCTGTGGCGGATGGACGAGACCGGCGGCATTCACGCGGCCGATGCCGGCCGGTCCCGGCTTGACGCCGTGGCCGGGCCGGACACCCGCACCATCTTCGGCCGCTTCCGGGGCGCGCGGCTCTTCACGCGCTCGACCAACTCCTTCCTCCACGTGCCCTACAGCCCGCTGCTCGATTCGCAGTCGGCGCTCAGCATCGAGGCGTGGGTCGCGCCGAACGCCTACACGCCGTACGAGGATTCTCCCATCGCCACCCGGTGGTCGCCGACCACCGCCGAGCACAGTTGGATGTTCTCCATCGTCGGCTCCGATCTGCCTGCCCGCCTGCGGCCCGCCGAGTTCGGCATCGGTACGGGCCCCTTGTGGCACCAGGAGTTCGTGCGGGATGTTCCGGCTGGCCGGCTCCTGTTCGTCTTCCAACCCGAGGACGCAGGCGCGCCCCGCGCGTTCATCTCGCTGAGCGCGATCGAGTTGCAGCGCTGGACCCACGTGGCCGTCACGTTCGACGGCCAGGTCGTGAGCTTCTTCGTGAACGGCCAGCCCGACGGCACCTTCGCGACCTCCGGGCGCATCCGCGCGAGCGAGGCCCCGCTGCTGGTGGGCAACTTCTTCGACACGCGCTTCCTCACCGACTTTGGCGGCGACCTGCGCCAGGGGCCCACGACCGACCCGGCGCCCTGGTACGCGTTCGACGGGGGCATCGACGAGTTGCGCCTCTCGCGCGCGGCGCGCACGGAATTCCCGCTGCAAGGAGGGCGATAGGAACGGGCGTCTCGGCCATTCGTCCAGCCCGGGCACGTTGCTTGCGATGAGTCCTGTCATCCCCCGCGCCCCCTCCGACCCGCCTCCCGCAATGGATCCCATGTCCGTCCTGCGCGTTTCGCTCCTTGGGGCCGCCCTCTCGATCCTCCCGGCCGTGGTCGCACCCCTCGCCCGGGCCGGACCCGCGCGCGAGCTGGTGGTGGCGCTCGCGCCCCCGCCTCCCGGCAGCGCAGCCCGCGTGGCCCGGGCGGAACTGGCCACGCGGCTCGAGACCCTCGGCCTGCGTTTCCGCGAGTCGCTCGCCGACCGGCTCCCGCCCGCCGGCGCACCGCCCCCCGGCAGCGGCGCCGAGCTCCGCTTTCAGACGCCGGCCGCCGAACCCGGCCCCTTCGACCTCGACCCGGAGCGCATCTGGCTGCTCGAGGCGTCCGACTCGACCGCCGCCACCACGGCACTCGAAGCGCTGCTCGCCGACCCCGCCGTGGAGTGGGCCGAGCCCAACCGCGTGCGCGAGTTCGCCGCGCTGCGTCTCGATCCGCCCGTGCCGGACGATCCGCTGCTGCGCGACGGGCGCCAGTGGGGCCTGCGCAACCTCGGGCCCGCCGCGCCCTGGGGTGGTGTCGCCGGCGCCGACATCCGCGCGCTCGAGGCCTGGGCGCTCTGCTCCGGATCGAACGATGTCCTGCTCGCGGTGGCCGACACGGGGATCGACCCCGCGCACCCGGACCTCGCGGCCACGCTGCCCGACGGCTCGTCGCGCATCGTCCACGCGGTGAACCTCACCGGAATGGAGCCCGCGGACGCCTTCGCCGATTCGGTCTACCACGGCACGGGGGTCGCCGGCGTGATGGCGGCGCGCACCAACGACGGGCCGCACCTCGACTCGCTCGGGATTGCAGGCGTGTGCGGCGGCGACGGCCGCGGCAACTTCGGCTGCCGCCTCGTGCCCATCAAGATTTCTCCCCGCCACAGCGGGTCCGCGAGCTCGTACGCCATCTCCGCCGCCGCGCTCTACGCCACCGCGGTGGGCGCGCGCGCCATGAACCTGTCGTACGCGGGGGTGTCCCCCAGCCGGCTCGAGCGCCTGGCGATGCACTGGGCCATCGCCCGCGACTGCGTCGTCGTGGCGGCCGCCGGCAACAGCGGCGGGCCCGGCCCGCAGTACCCCGCCGCCTACGCCGCGGACGGACTGGGCATCCAGGTGGGCGCCACCGACCGCTTCGACCACCGCACGGACTGGTCGTCCTATGGCCCCGGCCTGGACCTCATGGCCCCGGGCCTGGACATCTGGACCACGTACATGACCTACCCGAACGCCGTCGGCACCGCCTATCCCGGCTACGTCGCCATGTCCGGGACCTCGTTCGCCGCCCCGTTCGTGGCCGGCGCGGTGGGCCTGCTCGCCGCCGCGCGGCCCGAGCTCACCGACGTGGACTTCAAGCACGTGCTGCGCGAGAGCGCGCACGACATCGGCGACCCGGGCGTGGATGCGATGACCGGCTGGGGCCGGCTCGATGCCGCGGCCGCACTGGAGGCCGTGGGGCCGGCCATCGGCCTCTGGCACGACGAGGTCGCCGGCCAGTCCTTCCGCGCGCTCGGCTTCGACACGCTGCAGGTCGACGAGGGCGGCTTCGGCACGCTCGGCCACTGGACTGGACGGCGTCCCGCGCAGCTCATCGAGGTCACCGCGAACCTCGCGCTGCCCGATTCGTTCCTCGGGCCGGTGCGCGTGTGGCCGCGCGTGGGCGGCACGACGACCCTGCGCAGTGGCTGGCGCCTGCCGTACTTCGTGCCCTGGGCCGAAGTGGCGGAATGGGTCCCCCCCGGCACCACCCTGCCCGGCGCGGCACGCTCGTTCACGCTGCGTGGCTATCTCTACCGCATCGCCACCGCCGACTGCCCCGGCTGCCCCGAGGACGAGTACGTGCCGCTGCCGCCCACGCAGATGCGCTTCGGCTTCACCGTGCTGGGCCGCGTGGACCGCCCGCCCACGCTGACGCTGCTCGCCCCCGCGCCCGGCGACACGCTGGCCCCCGGCGACACCCTCACCGTGCGCTGGACGGCGACCGATCCCGACGAGGTCACGACGGTCGGGGTGGACCTGGTGCAGGGCGGGCGGCCACCGCTGGCGCTCGCGCGCGTGACCGCCGGGGCGGGGGCGGCGGGCGTGACCGTTCCGTGCGGGGCGTGGCCGGGCGGCGGCGCGCTGCGCGTGACCGCCTACGACGAACACGGCGCACAGCACGACCAGGCCTGGGCTGACGCCGCGCTCCAAATCCGCGCCGCGGCCTGCAACGGCGGAGCGGACGCGGCGCTGCGCATCGCGCCCAACCCGTTCCGCGGCGCGCTGCGCATCTCGGGGCCGGCGGGGACGCGCATCACCATCTTCGACCTCTCGGGCCGCAGGCGGCGCGCGGCCGTGCTGGACGGCGGCGGCGCCTTCGCCTGGGATGGCCGCGACGACTCCGGCCGCCCGGTCGCCCCTGGTCTCTATTTCGCGCGCGCCGGGAGCGCGACGAGGCTGACGAAGCTGGTGCGGATCGAGTAGGGCGACGGCGGCGCCCTTCGGCGGCCGCTGCGTCCATATCCTCGTCAAACCTTCGTTCGGCGATTGTCGCTGGTTCGCGACGCGTGCTAGGCTTTCGCCTCCGATGAAGTCCCGGGCGCGCCGGACCCGCCTTCGGCGGGTGCCCTGCGCCCTGCCGTCTTCCCGACCCCACGAGGTGCACGTGAGCCCCGAAGCCGCCGGTTCCGATCTGCAGGCCGTCGAGCGCCTCAAGGCGGCGCGGGAGAAGATCCTCGCCGAGTTGCACAAGGTGATCGTGGGCCAGGACCTGGTGGTGGAGCAGTTGCTCACCGCCCTGTTCGCCAACGGCCACGTGCTGCTGGTGGGCGTGCCGGGGCTCGCCAAGACCCTCCTCATCTCGAGCCTCGCGCGGGTGCTGGATCTCAAGTTCAGCCGCATCCAGTTCACGCCCGACCTCATGCCGAGCGACATCACCGGCACCGACATCATCGAGGAGGACCACGCCACCGGGCGGCGCTCGTTCCGTTTCATCCACGGGCCGGTGTTCGCGAACATCGTGCTGGCGGACGAGATCAACCGCACGCCCCCGAAGACCCAGGCGGCGCTCCTGCAGGCCATGCAGGAGAAGGAGGTCACCACCAGCGGGCAGACCTTCCCGCTGGCGCTGCCGTTCTTCGTGCTCGCGACCCAGAACCCCATCGAGCTCGAGGGCACCTATCCGCTGCCCGAGGCACAGCTCGACCGCTTCATGTTCAACGTGCTGGTGGACTACCCGAGCCGGGACGAGGAGGAGCGCATCGTCGCCACCACGACCTCGGCCTACGAAGCGAAGCTCGAACGCGTGCTGTCGGGCGCGGACATCCTCGAGCTGCAGCAGCTCATCCGCCGCGTGCCGGCGGGCGATCACGTGGTGCGCTACGCCGTGCGGCTGGCGCGCGCGACGCGCGGCGGGGCCTCGGCTGAAGGCGGCGCGGAGGCGCCGGAGTTCGTGCGGCAGTGGGTCTCGTGGGGCGCGGGCCCGCGGGCCTCGCAGTACCTGGTGCTGGGTGCGAAGACGCGCGCCGTGCTGCACGGCCGCTTCGCCCCGGGCATCGAGGACGTGCGGGCCGTCGCGCCCGCCGTGCTGCGCCACCGCATCGTCACCAACTTCACCGCCGAAGCCGAGGGCGTGAAGCCCGAACGCATCATCCAGGAACTGCTCAAGACGGTGCCGACCGAGTAATCCGCGCATGGCTCCCGCCCCGCACGCGCCCCGCCAGGAAGTGGATCTCAAGCGCCAGATCGGCCTCTACGCCGCCACGGCCATCACGGTCGGCAACATCGTCGGCTCGGGCATCTTCAAGTCGCCGAACTCGGTCGCGCAGTTCCTCGACCAGGCGCCGGCGATGATCGCCGTCTGGGTCGTCGGCGGCGTGCTCTCGCTCTGCGGCTCGCTCGCGCTGGTGGAGCTGGCGGTCGCGCACCCGAAGACCGGCGGGCTCTACGTCTTCATCCGCGAGGGCTTCGGCGACGCCTGGGCCTTCACCTTCGGCTGGGCCAACCTCTGGGTCATCAAGCCCACGCTCATCGCCGCCATCACCTTCGTGTTCGCCGAGTACTTCTGCGACGCCGTGGGCCTGCCGCGCGGCGCGTTGCTGCCGGCGGGCTGCGCCGCCATCGTGCTGCTGACCGGCGTCAACGCGCTGGGCGTGCGGGAGGGCGCGCGCACCGCCTCGCTCTTCACCACGCTCAAGGTGCTCGGCATCGCGGCGCTGTGCGTGGCGGCGTTCGCGCTCCCGCACTCCGGCGCGCTGGCGGGTGCGCCGGTCGCCGCCGGACCCGCCGCGCGGCCGCTGCTGCTCGCCATGGTGCTGGCGATGATCCCGGTGCTCTTCGCCTACGACGGCTGGACCGACGCCACCTACGTGGGCGGCGAGATCGTGGAGCCGAAGCGGAACCTCCCGATCGCCATCCTCTGGGGCACGGTGCTGGTCATCGCGATCTACGTGGTGACGAACCTGGCCTACTTCCGCGTGCTCACTCCGGCGGAGGTGGCCGCCTACCCGGTGGTGGGCGCCGAGACCATGCGCCGCCTGCTCGGGCCGTGGGGCAGCCGCGCGCTGGCGGTGCTGGTAGCGGTCTCGGCCTTCGGCACGGTGAACGGCGCCATCCTCACCGGGCCGCGCGTCACGCTCGCCATGGCCGCCGACGGACTGCTGTGGAAGCCGCTCGCCCACGTGGACCCCCGGCGCTCCGCGCCCGACCGCGCGCTGTGGCTGCAGGCGGCGCTCTCCTGCCTCTGGCTGTGGATCGCCAGTTCGTTCGAGGACGTCTCGGGCTGGTTCGTGACCACGATGTGGCTCTTCTACGGGGTCACGACCGCGGCGCTCTTCGTCCAGCGCCGCCGCGAGCGCGAGTCCGGCGTGCGCCTCTCCGATTACCGCACGCCGCTCTACCCGCTCACGCCCATCGTCTTCATCCTCGTCACCGTGGCCATCATCGCGAGCGACCTGTCGGCCAGCGGCTGGCGCGCCGCAGCCGGCGTGATCCTCGCCGCGCTCGGCTTCCCGGTGTACTTCGTCTGGCGCAGGCGAAGGGGCGCATGAGCGCCTCCTTCCCGCGCTCCGGCTCCGGCGCCCGCCCCGACCTCGGGCTGGCGGGCGCGCGCCCCGCGGGCCGGGAGCTGCTCGACCCCGCCGTGGTCGCGCGGCTCGCGCACCTCGACGTGCGCGCGCGGCTGGTGGTGGAGGGCTTCATCGCCGGCATGCACCGCTCGCCGTTCCACGGCTTCAGCGTCGAGTTCGCCGAGCACCGGCCCTACATGCCCGGCGATCCGCTCAAGAGCCTCGACTGGAAGGTCTGGGCGCGCACCGACCGCTTCCTCGTCAAGCAGTACAACGAGGAGACCAACCTGCGCTGCCACCTGCTGGTGGACTTCTCGGGCTCGATGGGTTTCCGCTCGGCGCGCGCCGCCATGACCAAGCTCGAATACGCCCAGTGCCTGGCCGCCTCGCTCGCCTGGCTCATGCTCCATCAGCAGGACGCCGTGGGCCTGCTGCTGTTCGCCGAACGGCCGCTGCGCTACGTGCCGGCGCGCGCCGTGCGCTCGCACCTCGACGTGGTGCTGAAGACGCTCGGCGGGATCGAGCCGCAGGGCCGCACGCGGCTCGGGCCCGCGCTGCACGAGCTGGCCGAGCGCATCAAGCGCCGCGGCCTGGTCGTGCTCTGCTCGGACCTCATGGACCGGCCGGGCGAGGTGCTGGCCGGGCTCCAGCATTTCCGCCACGACCATCACGAGGTGGTGGTCTTCCACATCCTCGACCCCGACGAGCTCGACTTCCCCTACACCGACAGCACGACCTTCGTCGACCTGGAGAACGGTGAGCGGCTCACCACCGAGCCCTGGGAGATCGCGCGCCGCTACCGCGAGCGGCTCGCCGCCTGGACCGCGCAGTACCGGCGGCAGTGCCGCGAGAACCGCATCGACTACGTCCAGATCGACACGCGCACCCCGTTCGACCAGGCGCTGCTCGCGTACCTCGAGAAGCGCGCGAGGCTGCTGTGATCCGCCACCCCGGCCCCGCAGCGCCCGGCCGGGGGATCCACCCGCTCCCCCGGATCGAGGCGCGGGAGGCGGCGGGCCCCGCGGGGCGTGAGGTGGCGCCGTGAGCTTCCTCAACCCGTTCTTCCTCTTCGGCCTGCTCGCCGCGGCCATCCCGGTCGTCATCCACCTGTTCACGCGGCGGCGCCCGCGCGAGCGGCCGTTCCCCTCGCTCGAGTTCCTCGCCGAGGTGAACCAGAGCGAGATCCGCCGCCTGCGCCTGAGACAATGGCTGCTGCTCCTGCTGCGCACGCTGGCGGTGGCCGCGATCGCGCTGGCCATGGCGCGGCCGGCCGTGCGGAGCACCGGGGCCCATTCCCGCGCCGCGACCACCGTGATCGCGCTCGTGGACGTGAGCGGCAGCATGGGCGCCGCCGCCGGCGTGTCCCCGCGGGGCCTGGCGGCCACGCTCGCGGGGCAGGCCCGCCAGGTGGTCGAGGACCTGCTCACGACGCTCGGGCCGTCCGACGAGCTGCTGCTCGTCCCCTACGACCGCGCCCCGCATCCCGGGAGCGCGCGGCCGAGCAGCGACGTCGGACGGCTGCGCGCGGCCGTGCAGATGCTGGACGCGGGCGCGATGACCACGGACCACCGCGCCGCACTCGAGTTCGCCGCCCGCGCACTGGCCGGGACGCAGGCGCTCAACCGCGAGTTGTTCTGGGTCTCGGACTTCCAGGCTGCGGGCTTCCCCGGGAACTCGTTCCGCGCCGCGCCCGCCGGGCCCTGGGCGCTGGCGCGCGTCTACCTGGTCCCGCTCGCCCCGCGCAGCCGCGCCAACGTGGCCCTCACCGATGCGGCGCTCGCGCCCACGGAGAGTGGCCTCGCGCTCACCGTGTCGGCCTCGTCGTACGGCGCGAACCCGGGCGATCTCGCCGTCGAGGCGCACGACGCGCAGACCGGCGCCGAGCTGGCGCGCGGCTTCCTCGGCCTGCCCGCACGCGGCGCCACGGCGACGCTCCTGCCGCTCGCGCGCATCCCCGACCAGGGCGGCGTGGTCACGATCCCGGACGATCCCCTGCCCCTCGACGACCGCCGCGTGTTCGCGGCCGGCCGCTCGGGCACGCTGCGCGTCGTGCTGCGCGAGGACGGCCCGCCCTCCACGCTCCGGCTCGCGCTCGAGGCGGGGGCCCCGGCCTCGGGTCTGGCGGTCGAGACCGTGGCCGCGGCGGCGCTGCCCGCGCGGCTCGCGGGTGCGGACGTGCTGGTGCTGAACGATCTCGAGCGGCTGGGCGCGATGGAGACCCAGGCCGTGCTCGACTTCCAGCGCTCGGGCGGCGGCGTGCTCGTCGTGCTCGGCGGCCGCGCCGACGCCGCCTTCTGGAACGGTTCGCTGCTGCGCGAGGCGGGTCTGGGCACGCTCGGCGTCGTCGAGCAGGCCGCGCCCGGGGCCGCCTGGCGCCTGGTGCGCTCGCTCGCGGGACACGCCGCGCTCGTGGGCTTCCCCGCGCGGCCGGGGGAGCCGTTCACCACCGCGCGCTTCCGCTCCATCCGCGCGTTCGCCGCGGCCCCGGGCGCCCGCACCCTGCTCGAGTTCGACCGCGCGCACCCCGCGCTGGTCGAGGGCACGCGCGTGCTGGCCTTCGCGGCGGGGCTCGACCCGCAGGTCTCCGACTTCCCCGTGAGCGGCGCGTTCCTGCCGCTCCTGCACCAGGCGGTCAAGGTGCTGGGCCGCGGCACGGCGGCCGCTTCCTTGATGCCGGGTGAGCGCTACCGTGCGCCCGCGGCGACCGGCCTGTGGCGCATCGAGGACGAGCAGGGGCGCGAGGTGCCGGCCGAACTGGTCGCCGCGGCGGGCGCGACGCGCCTGGTCTCGGCTCCGCTCGAGCGGCCCGGCCTCTACCGCGTGGTCCAGGGCGCGACCGTGCGCAGCACGTTCGCCGTGAACCCGGACCCGCGCGAGTCGGACCTGGCGGCCCTCCCGGGGGCGGCGCTGCTGCGCGCGTTCCCCGCCGGACGCGCGCAGATCGTCGAGCCGGGCGCCGACCTCGCGCGCCGCGTGCGCGAGGCCCGCTTCGGGCGCGAGTTGTGGTCCTGGTTCGTGGCGCTGGCGCTGCTGCTGCTCGTCGCCGAGAGCGTGGTCGGACGGCTCGGCCTGGCGGGGCCCGGGGGCGCCGCCGCTCCGCCGCGCACCTAGCCCGGACCATGCCACCGCGCCTGCAGGCCTTCCTCGCCGTCGTCCTCTGGGGGATCTCGTTCGTCGCCACCAAGGCGGCGCTGCGCGAGATCTCGCCCGTCACGCTCATCTTCACGCGTTCCGCGCTGGGGACCCTGCTGCTGCTCGCCACGCTCGCCGCGCGCCGCCTGCCGCTGGTGCCGCCGCGCGCCTCGTGGGGCCCGCTCGCGCTGATGGGCTTCGTCGGGGTGTGCTTCCATCAGCTGCTCCAGGCCTTCGGCATCCGGCTCACGACCGCCGTGCAGGCCGGCTGGATCGTCGGGCTGATCCCCATCTGGTCGGCGGTGCTGGCGGGGTTGTTCCTGCGCGAGCGCTTCGGCACAGGCAAGATCGCGGGGCTCGCGCTCGGCTTCGCGGGCGCCGCGCTGGTGGTGTCCCGCGGGCGCGCGACCCCGGACCTCCTCGCCCTGCCGGGCACGCGCGGCGACCTGCTGATGCTCGCGAGCACGCTCAACTGGGCGATCTACACCACGCTCGGGCACGCCACGATCCGGCGCCTCGGAAGCCTGCGCGCCACCGCGGGCGCGATGCTCGTCGGCGGGCTGATGCTCACTCCGCTCTTCCTGGGCACGGGCGGCTGGCGGGAATACGCGACGCTCTCCGGCGCCGGGATCGCGGCGGTGCTGTACCTGGGGATCGGCGCCTCGGGACTCGGCTACCTGTTCTGGTACGGCGCACTCGAGCGCGTGGAGGCCTCGCGGGTCGCGGCGTTCCTGTACCTCGAGCCACTCGTGACGCTGGTCACGGCCGTCGCACTGCTGCACGAGCCCGTGGGTCTGACGACCCTGGCCGGCGGGCTCGTCGTACTCGCGGGCGTCGCGCTGGTGCAACGCGCACCGGCGCGTGCCGCCCCCTGACCGGGAGGGACACGTTCCGATGACACCCGCTGAGCAGGACCCGCAGGGCACCGCACCGCTGACGGGCGTGATGGCCGACCTGGTGTCCTACCAGGCCGGCTCGGTGGTGAGCCGCATCATCCTCAAGCAGAGCACCGGCAACGTGACCGTGTTCGCCTTCGACCAGGGCCAGGGCCTGAGCGAGCACACCACGCCCTTCGACGCGCTGGTCCAGATCCTCGACGGCGCGGCGGAGATCACCGTGGGCGGCACGCCCCACGACCTGCGGACGGGAGAGATGATCCTCATGCCCGCGAACGTCCCGCACGCGCTCAAGGCGAACCAGCGCTTCAAGATGACGCTGACGATGATCCGTTCGTAGACCGGGATGATGCGCGAAGCCCCCGGCGCCTTCCGGCCCCGGGGGCTTCGTTCGCTTCCGCCGCGCTACTTGCCCTGCTTCTCTTTGATCGTCACGTCCCTGGGGAGCACCTCGGGGTTGATGGCCTTGAGCACCACGCGGCGGTTCATCGCGTAGTCGTCGGCCGACTTCTCCGGCGACACCGCGAGCTGGCTCTCGCCGTAGCCCTTGGCGAAGACGTTGTCGGCATTCAGGTGGAAGTGCGCCAGCAGGTACTCGCGCACCATCTCCGCCCGGGCCTGGCTCAGCTTCTCGTTGAACTTCGCCGCGCCGCGCGAATCCGTGTGGCCCTGCACCTCGACCTTGAGGTCCGCGAATTTCTCGATCGCCGCGCCAGCCTCGTCCAGCCGCGCCGCGGACTCGGGCAGCAGCGTGGCCTTGCTGGTCTCGAAGTAGACGTCACGCAGCACGATGTTCCCGGTCTCGACCAGCTGCTTCTCGACCTCGGACTGCGCCGGCGTGGCGGCCGGGGGCGGCGTGACCGGACGCTGGATCTCCTGGGCGGGCGGCGGGGGCGGCGGCGTGGCCGGCACGGTCGCGACCGCCAGCTGGCTGGCGCTGCAACCCACCTTGTTCACCTTCTCGCCCTTGGGGGTGTCGGCGCACTGGTCGAGACCGTCGCAGACCCCGTCACCGTCCGCGTCCGTCTGGCAACCCGTCGCGTCGACGAGGCAGCCCTTCGGGGTGTTGTTGCAGTAGTCCACGCGGTCGAAGACGCCGTCCTGGTCATAGTCCACGGCGGGGCAGCTGAAGCAGGGGGCGGCGGGATCGCGAGGGGTGGCGGCCGTGGCCGTGGTGGCCGAGACGGCGGCGACAAGGGTGACCAGCAGCAGCAGGACAGACAACCGGCGACGGGTAGACATCGGTGCGACCTCCTCCATGATCTGTCGGCCCCCTGGACGCGGACGCGTCGCGGTTCCCGGCGATTCGTAGGACACAGTAATACCCTGTCTGGTTCTTGTGAGCCAAGCGCCGCTTTTGGGATGCCGGGCGCACGGAATCGGTTCACCGGTGCGGCCCGGGCCCGCCGGGGGCCACCCGCGCCATACCCAACCACCCTTCCAGCCGACACTTGAGGCTCCCCACAGCTGGCTGCTAGGCTGCCCCGGTTCCCGCCCTCGTTCCGGGGTCGGAGCAGCATCGTGAACGCGGCCGTGGACCGCCCGGGAGATCCTCGTGGCGGGTTTTTGGCATGGCGCTCGAACCGGGGAGCACCTTGAAGAGACAGGACGCGCCACCACCACCGCCTGCCGGGACGTTCCTGCGGGACGAGCTGGCCGAGCGCATCGCGCAGTACGCCGGACGCATCCCCGAGGCGGCGGAACTGCTGGAGATCGTGCGCGCCGGCCGCTCCCGCGCGGGTCTGCGCGGGCTCACGGGCTCGGCCCGCGGCTGTCTCGCGGCCTGGCTGCAGCGGACGACGGGCCGCCAGGTGCTCTACGTGGTCGGCCACGGCGACGAATTCGAAGAGGCCCGCGACGACCTCGAGTACTTCCGTGGACCGGGCGCGACGCTCGCCCTGCCGGAGCCGGACACGCTCCCGTACGACCCGTCCTCGCCTCACCCGGGCAACACCGCCCAGCGCCTCGAGACGCTGGGCCGCCTCGCCCGCGAACGGCTGGCGGGCGCTTCCGGGTCGGGCGTGGTGCTCGCCACGGTGCGCGGCGTGCTGCAGAAGGTGCCGCGGCCGGAGCGCCTGGCGCGCGCCCTGCTCGAGCTCCGCGTGGGACACGACTACGACCCGGTCGCGCTCATGGAGCGGCTCGTCTTCATGGGCTACGAGCGGTTCGCCGAGGTCGAGTCGATCGGGCACTTCGCGCGGCGCGGCGGCATCCTCGACGTCTACGCGGCCGGGCTCCCCGACCCGCTGCGGCTCGAGTTCGACGGCGACACGCTGGTCTCGCTGCGGCGCTTCGACGCCTCCACCCAGCGTTCGCTCGAGCAACTGCCCGTCGCCACGGTCCTGCCGCGCTACGAGGTCGTGATCGAGCCCCACGAGGCTGCCGCGGTGACCGAGCGGCTGCGCGCGGCGCGCGAGGAGCGCGGCTCCGGATCGGACGCGGACGACGCCCGGGCCCGCGGCTCGTGGCTCTTCCACGACGGCATGGAGCGTTTCGCCGCGCACTACGACCCCGATCTGGGCACGCTGCTCGATTACCTCCCGGACGACGCGATCGTCGTGCTCGACGACCCCGGCCGCCTGCGCGCGCGCGCCGGGGAGCTGGACGAGCTCGTGCGCCATGGCTTCGAAGCGGCGCGCGGGCCCTATCCCTCGATCTCCCCGCCGGAGGCGCTCTTCCAGCCGGGCGCGGCGCTCGACGCGCTGGCCGCCTCGCGGCCGGGGGTGGACTGGCTCGGCCCCATCGTCGAGGCCGGCGACGCCGGGCGCTATCCGCGCACCCTGGTAGTGGACTGCGCGCCCGCCGAGCCGGTGCAGCGCTCGATGGAGCGGCTGAAGAGCCACCTCGCCGAGCTGGGCGCGAACGGGGTGCAGCCCGTCATCCTCTGCGACAACCCGGGCCAGCGCGACCGGCTCTTCGAGCTGCTCGGCGACACCGGCGCCGCGCTCGGCGTGGGCCTGGTCTCGGCGGGCTTCACCCTGCGGGCGGCCGGGCTCGCCGTCCTCACCGACCACGAGATCTTCTCGCGCTACCGGCGGCGGCGGCGGCGCCTGAAGAAGACCGGCGGACTCTCGCTGGCCGAGCTCTCGGCGCTCAAGCTGGGCGACTTCGTGGTCCACGAGGACCACGGCATCGGCGTCTACCGCGGCATGCAGCGCCTGACCCTGAACGGGCAGGAGACCGACTGCCTCGAGCTCGCCTACGCCGAACGCGACCGGCTCTTCGTGCCGGTGCAGCAGTTGACGCTGGTCTCGCGCTACGCCGCCGGCGAGGGCGCGCGCCCCGCGCTCCACCGGCTGGGCTCGGGCGCGTGGCAGAAGACCAAGGCGCGCGCCCAGCGCGCCATCCAGGACATGGCCGAGGGCCTGATCCGCGCCTACGCCGCGCGCCAGGCGCTCAAGGGACACGCCTTCCCGGCCGACGCCGTCTGGCAGCGCGAACTCGAGGCCTCGTTCCCGTACGAGGAGACGCCCGACCAGCTCAAGGCCATCGCCGAGGTCAAGCGGGACATGGAATCGGAGCGGCCCATGGACCGCCTGATCTGCGGCGACGTGGGCTATGGCAAGACCGAGGTGGCGATCCGCGCCGCCTTCAAGGCGGTTCAGGACGGACGGCAGGTGGCCGTGCTCGTGCCCACGACCATCCTCGCGCAGCAGCACCTGCTGGTCTTCCGTGAGCGCCTCGCCGACTTCCCGGTCAAGGTGGAGGTGCTCTCGCGCTTCCGCTCGCCGAAGCAGCAGAAGGACACCGTGGCCGGTCTCGCCCGCGGCGACGTGGACATCGTGATCGGCACGCACCGGCTGCTCTCGAAGGACGTCCGGTTCCGCGACCTCGGGCTGGTCGTGATCGACGAGGAGCACCGCTTCGGCGTGGCGCAGAAGGAGAAGATCCGGCAGATCACCACCACCGTGGACGTGCTGGCCATGACCGCCACGCCCATCCCGCGCACGCTCAACCTCTCGCTGGCCGGGGCGCGCGACATGTCGGTCATCGAGACCCCGCCGCGCGACCGGCTGCCGGTGCACACCGAGATCCTCGAGCTCGACGAGGAGGTCGTGACCGACGCCATCCTGCGCGAGGTGGACCGCGGCGGACAGGCGTTCTTCGTCCACAACCGGGTCGAGACCATCCACAACGCCGCGCTGCGCCTGCAGAAGCTGGTGCCCCAGGTGCGGGTCGCGGTCGCGCACGGCCAGATGCACGAGCGCGAGCTCGAGCGCGTGATGCTCGAGTTCCTCGACCGGCGCTGGGACGTGCTGGTCTCGACCATGATCATCGAGTCCGGCATCGACATGCCGAGCGTGAACACGCTGATCGTGGACCGCGCCGACACCCTGGGGCTGGCCCAACTCTACCAGCTGCGCGGGCGGGTCGGGCGCTCGGCGCACCGCGCCTACGCCTACCTGCTGGTGCCTTCGCGCCGCGTGCTCACCGAGGAGGCCGAGAAGCGCCTGCGCGTCATCGAGGAGCTCGACGAGCTGGGCGTGGGCTTCAAGATCGCCCTCAAGGACATGGAGATCCGCGGGGCCGGCAACCTGCTGGGCCCCGAGCAGCACGGCTTCATCCTCGGGCTCGGCTTCGACCTCTACGTGAAGCTGCTCGAGGAGGCGGTGGCCGCGCTCAAGGGCGCGGCTGCGGAGGTGAAGCCCGAGCCGCGGCTCCTGACCGACTGGAGCGCCTTCCTGCCCGACGACTACGTGCCCGACGAGCACGAGAAGCTCAATCTCTACCGCCGCCTCGCCGACACGCGCACCGCCGACGAACTGGACGACCTCACGCTCGAGATGCTCGACCGTTTCGGCCAGCTCCCGCCGCCCGCCGTGGCGTTGTTCGAGTTGCGCGGCCTGCGGCTGCTCGCCGCGACCGGCGAGGTCGAAAGCCTGCGGGTCTTCCAGGAGGTGACCGAGTTCGTGCTGCGGCGGCCGCTCCGGCCCGCCGAGATCCGCACCGTGGTGGGGTCGCTCCCCTTCCAGGTGGAGTTCTTCAGCGGCCGCGAGTTCGGTCTGCGCGTGCGCGGCCAGAGCCTGGTGCTGCTGAACCGCACGCGCGAAGCGCTGCAGGCCCTGGCCGTGGCGGTGGCGCCGCCGGCCGGGGGCGGCGCGTAGGCAGGCCGTCCCGGGGTGTGCGAAGATGCCCTGCATGAACGGACCGCCGCCCATCGTCCTGCTGTCGAGCCGGATCGACACCATCGCGCTGGACCGCCTGGTGCAGGATGGGTTCCGCGACATGGTGAAGTTCGTCGCAGACATCGGGCGCGGGCGGATCGCCGTCGGTGGCGAACTCCACGCGGATGCGGAGCAGTTGTTGCTCGAGGACGGGAGCCAGCCCGAGGACCTTTGGGGCGCGAACTACTATCCGGGCCGGGGACGCGAAGGCTGCATCGAGTTCACCTCGCTCATCAACGTCCGGCCCGCCCGGGACAACCCGGGGATGGAGATCGCCGACCCCGTGATCCAGGAGCGCGTCCGGGCCCTGACCTTCGAGTTGGTCGGCAACGGGGAGCCCCTCTGAAATGGCGCAGCACGCGGGCCTCACGCTGGAGCGCTGGGCCGGGTTCACGCCCGACCAGCAGCTGATGATGATCGCAAACGAGATGAACCGCGCCGCGAAGCTGATGGCGCCACCGGACCGGGAACGGCTGAAGAACTCCTACGCGCGGGCGCTTCAGCTCACGGATCTCACGGTCGCCGCGCGTCGCGAACACGGTTTTCGCCGCGAACTGCTGCGCTGGCGTGACCTGCTCGCCCGCCTGTGGCTCGGCGCCGGGAGCGACCCGCAGGCTCACCGGGACGCGATGCGTTGTCTGTTGCTCTTCTCGCCAGCGACGGCGCGGCAGATCCCGTTCGTGCTCGGGGAAGGCCCCGCCGTTTCCTGAGCGGCCCGTTGACCGGCCACCCGCGCGGCCGCGCTGGCCGCGGGACCACCGAGGCGCTAGCCTGACGCGCATGAACGGGGACCCGGCATCCTCCTGCGGCTGCGCGGCGCCGGAAACCACACCACCCCCCGCCCGCGCCCACCAGCTGCGCGACGCGCTGCGGCTCGAATACCTGACCATCGGCTGGAACGCGATCGAGGGGATCGTCGCGGTCGCCGCCGCGCTCGCGGCACGCAGCATCGCCCTGCTCGCCTTCGGGCTCGACTCCTTCGTCGAGACGGCCTCTGCGCTCATCCTCGTCTGGCGGCTCGGCGCGGAGCTCGACGCCGTGACCGCGGACCGGACGCTGGACCGTGCGGCCGTCGAACGGCTCGACCGGCGCGCACATCGCCTGGTCGGATTCTCGCTCTTCCTGCTGGCCGCATACGTGGCATTCGACGCGATCGGGGCCCTCTGGCGACACGAGCGCCCCGAGCCGAGCCTGCCGGGCATCGCGATCACGGCGCTCTCGCTCGGCGTCATGGCCTGGCTGGCCCGCACCAAGCGCCGCGCGGCCAACCGCCTCGGGAGCCGCGCACTCGCAGCCGACTCGTTCCAGACCACCGCCTGCTGGTGGCTCTCGCTCATCACCCTGGGAGGCATCGGGCTCAACCTCCTGCTCGGCTGGTGGTGGGCCGATCCGCTGGCCGCCCTGGGCATGACCTGGTTCCTCGCCGCCGAGGGCCGCGAAGCGTGGCGCGGAGCAGACTGCGGCTGCCCCTGAACCCGGCGGGACACGGTTTGCACCCGCCGCCGGACGCCTGTAAACACAGGGCCGACCCGGCCGCCACGACCATCCCAAAGGAACGCCCATGAGACCCCTGCCGATAGCCGCCCGCCTGCTCGCCCTGGTATCCGGCTTCGTCGTCCTCACCGCGCTGCTGGCGGGCTGCTCCTCCGGCCCCCCCGTGCTGGCGAAGGTCGGCGACCGCGCCATCACGGTGGATGACTTCCTCGACGTGGCCAGCCGCAGCCAGGACCAGTACACGGGGAGCCCCGACTCCGCCAAGGCCGCCCTGCTCGAGGACCTGGTCAAGCGCGAACTGGTGGTGGGCGAAGCCATCCGGCGCGGCCTGGTCAGCCCCGGGGACCAGGCCCGGATGCTCCAGCAGGCGCAGGAGCAGGTCGCGCTGCGTGCGCTGATCCAGCAGCTGGCCCCGGGCGACGTGCCGGTGAGCGACGCCGAGGTCCAGGCCCTCTACCAGCAGCGCGCCAACGAGGCGCACGCGCTGATCGTGTTCACGCCCGACCGCGCGGCGTGTGCCCAGGCGTTCGGAGAGATCCAGCGCGGCGCCGATTTCGGGGCGACCGCCGACCGCTTCAACACCACGGGCATGACCCCGCCGGGTGGCGACCTGGGATTCATCACCCCCGGCACGCTGATGCCCGTCCTCGACGAAGCGCTGACCCGCGGCGCCCCCGGGAAGGTGCTCGGCCCGATCGAGTCGCCGGCCGACGGCTGGTTCCTCGTCAAGGTGCTCGAGCGCCGGCCACGCCAGCAGGAGCCCTTCGAGCAGGTGAGCCCGATGCTGCGTCAGGGCCTCCAGCAGGGCAAACAGCGCGTCCTGATGAACCGCGTCCAGCGCGAACTGACGACGCAATACCACGTGACCGTCGAGGCGGGCGCGTTGCAGGCGCTCTTCGCGCGTCACAACGCTCCGCAGGACACGGTGTCGGTGGGCGGTCTCCGGGTGCCGGTCGCCGCCCGACCCACGCCCGAAGAGGAGCGCCAGGTGCTCGTGCGCTACGACGGCGCGGAAGGCCGGCCTGGCACCTACACGCTGGGGGACGCGGTCCTGGACCTGCAGGACCGGTCGAGACCCGGCCCCAACTGGTCGGTCATGCCCACGATCGACCTGTGGCTGAAGAACGCGGCGCTGCAGCGCGTCGCCCTCATCGAGGCCCGCCGGCGCCGCCTCGGCGAGGAGCCGGCCCGCGCCCGCGCGGCCCGCGCGCAGGTGGAGAACGCGCTGCTCCAGACCGCCTACGAGACGCTCGTGCTGAGCCCGACCACGATCAGCGGGGAGGACGTGCAGGCCGCCTACCTGCGCCACGCGGCGCAACTGCTGGGTGGGGACGGCATGCCGATCGAGTACGCGAAACTCGACCCGAACACCCGGCAGGCGCTCCAGAGCGAGGCGCTCGAATTCGCGCGCGAGCGCCGGCTCAAGGAGCTGACGGACTCCCTCGCGCTCCAGCGGAAGCCGGTCATCCACCAGGAACGATTGAAGCGGCTCCCGTGGCCGGTGCCCCCGGCCGGGCCGGGAAGGTAGTCCGGGCCGCCTCTACCTCAACCGGCGGCGAACCTCGGCTGCACGCCGTTCGCTCGCCTCGACGCGCGTGCCGTCCCGGAGCTTCAGGACCAGCACACCATCCTCGCCGCCGTAGCTCTCGATGGCGTCCACGTTGACGAGCGCGGCGCGATGCACGCGCACGAACTGCCCTTCGGGCAGCCGCTGCTCCAGTTCCTGCAGCGTGTAGTCCACGAGGTACTCGTGGGTCTCGCAGCGCGCCAGCACCAGCCGGTCGCGAGAGAAGATGAGCGGCACCTGGACCAGGTCGAGCAGCTTCACCTCGCGGCGATGCCGCACGGGCAGGCGCCGCAGCGGCGACAGCTGGCTCGCCATCCCGGGTGAGTCGAGCGCCTGGCGCAGCGCCTCGGCGCGCGCGGCAGGCCTGCCATTGCGGGCCTCGGCGACCACGCGCCGGACGGTCTCCGCCAGGCGCTCCCGCTTGAGCGGTTTGAGGATGTAGTCCAGCGCCGCCACCTCGAAGGCCTCGGTCGCGTACTTGTCGTAGGCGGTCACGAACACCACGATCGGCGCGTCCGCCCCGCGCAGGTGACGCGCCACCTCGAGCCCCGAGAGATCGGGCATGTGGATGTCGAGGAACGCCACGTCGGGCTTGAGGCTGGCGATCAGCTGCAGCGCCTCGGCCCCGCTCCGCGCCGCCCCCACCAGGTCGAGCTCCTCGTGCTCACCCAGCAGCTTCTCCAGGAACTGCCGCGCGCGCGGCTCGTCGTCGGCGATCAGGGCGCGCAGGCGCGTCCCGGCGGTCCCACCCTCGCTCGCGCGTGGACTCATCGGCTCACTCCCTTCGTGACCGGCCAGCGCAGGCGCACCACAAAGCCCGGCTGCGGTGTTCCGCCGTCGCCCTTACGGGCGCCGGCCTCCATGGTGGCGTCCGTGCCGGCGAAGCGGCGCAGGCGCTGCTCGAGATTGGTCAGGCCCACACCCAGGCCCGGGGCGCCGCCCGACGGGGCGACCCCGTCGTCCAGGAACGTCAATTCGACGAATCCATCGTCCTGGCCGGCCACGAGCTCGAGCTGCAACCCCGGCGCGTTCGGCGCGCAGCCGTGCTTGAGGCTGTTCTCGACCAGCGGCTGCAGCAGCAGCGGCGGCACCGCCAGCGAGAGCAGTTCCTGAGGCCCGCGGTAGGCGAATGCGAGCGGGGTCTCGTAGCGTTCGCGCGCCACGCCCAGGTAGTCCTCGACGAAACCGATCTCCTCCGAGAGCAGGGCGACCGGACGGTTCCCCGCCTCCACGGTGTAGCGCAGCATGTCGGCCAGCCGCTCCGAGAAGCGCTGTGCGGCGGGCGGATCGGTCTCGATGAGGTAGGCGAGCGCGTTGAGCGCGTTGAAGAGGAAATGCGGCTGCACCTGCGCCTGCAGCGCCCGCAACTCGGCGCGCGTCGCGGCCTCGCGCAACTCGACGGCCTGGCGCTCGGCCGCCGCGCGGTGCTCCTGGAGCGCCAGGTTCTCGAGACGGATCCCGGCCTGGAGCAGCAGGTTCTCGACCGCGCGTTGCGCGTGCTCGGGCAGCGCTTCGCCCGCGGCCAGGCGCGGCGGGCCCGGCTCGGGCCACTCGAGCGCCACCTCGCGCTTGAGCCCGCGCTGGAGCCCGACCTCGACCGAGCGGCGCACCTCGTCGTGGTCGAGCGCCCCCAGCAGCTCGCGCCCGGCCTGGTCCAGGGCGACGCGCAGGACGTGGGGGTCGCGTCCATAGAGCCGGTCCAGGGCATGCTGGGTCCGGGTCCAGAGCGGCGCGAAGGCGAAGGCCACGGCCAGCGCGGCGACGACGTTGAAGATCATGGACTGCTCGCCGGTGGCCGCGGCGAAGAGCCGCTGGGAGCCCACCACGACCGCGAGGTAGATCCCGGCCAGCACGACGGAGAGCAGGGCGAAGGGCAGGCTCTGGACCACCACGCGGCGCGGGTCGAACACCGGGTCGTTGGCGATGAGGTAGGCGATCACCAGCGGCGCCGCCAGGAAGGCGAAGGTGATGGAAGTGGAGGCCAGGCGCACGAGCGGGAGCGAGAGCCAGTCCATGAACTGCGGGGATTGCCAGAGGGCCGACGAGGCGGCGTTCAACAGCAGCGTGACCGCCACGGCCAGTGCCAGCACCCGCTCGCCCGACCGGGGCTGGTGCCCCTCCCGATCGCGTCGGGCGTAGTGCTCGATGAGCGAGAGCGTGCCCAGGGGCAGGGCGAGGGTCTGGAACCAGAGCATGCCCGGCCCGGAATAGGCCTTGATCGGCCCGTGCCCGAAGATCCACAGCAGCGGCGGAGTGGCGTAGGCGAGGACGGTGACCCAGAACCACAGGCTGGCCGACGGGCGGGGCCGGCGCCACCGGGGCCGCGGGAAGACCGTCATGAAGTGCAGGTAGGCCGCCGGGTACCAGCAGATGAGTGCGGCGTAGACGTTCAGGTACGCGCGGAAGAGCGGACCGGCGTCGCCCTGCCGGTAGCCGAACAGGTCCCACACGACCGACACCGCCTGGAGCGTGGCGAGCCAGAGGAAGATCCAGGCCGCGCTGAGGTCGGGGCGCCGCCAGACCAGCAGGAAGGCCACGAGCGGGGCCGCGACGACCGTGGCGAGCGGGTAGATGGAAAGCCGCACGCGCATCCACAGGCTCAGCTTCAAGGGCGGCAGCGTCAGCCGGAGCACCTGGCCCTGGCGTTCGATCACCAGGTCGAGCGGCCCCTTCGGGTACCCGCCCTGCGGCTTCAGCTTCTTCCACTCCTCCTGGGTGGACGGGCGGCCCTCCACGAGCAGCAGCACGTCGCCCTTCTGGAGCAGACCTCTCGACGGCGGCCCCTCCGCCTTCGTGATGCGCGTCAACCCGCGCGACGGCTCGTACTCGAACTCGGCGCCGAAGCGGGGGTACGGCGTGTGGGTGAGGAACCGCGGCAGGGCGATGGCGACGGCAAGCGCCACGGCCGCCACGGCGAGCAGCCGCCTGGTGCGATGACTGGCATTCACGAGCGGACTCTCCCACACGGGCGGAGCCCTATCAACGGGTACGGACGAAGGGGGAGGCCGGTCCACGATGACCAAGGATACCCCGGACCGGGGAGGGGGCCACCGGCAGCGGACGAGCGCGGCAGTTGGGGGGGCGAAAGCCCCGGTCGAGGTTGCCGGGGGGCCCGCCGGCGCATAGGCTCCGACCGAAGGAGTCGCTATACTGCCGCGTCGCTCCCAACCAGGGGCTCCGGAGCATCCGGCCGGGCCCCGGTCCATTCGCGCCACGCGGAGTCCTCCGCGCGGCCGGACCGTCATCCCATGGAGGTCACGTTGAAGTCCTCGCGCTGGGCGCTCGCCGCCCTCCTGCTTGCCATCGCGGTCCTGCCCGCGCTGGCCCAGACCGCGAAGCCCCGCTCGACCGGAACGCCCGGCGCGGCGCGGCCCGCAGCCCCGAGGACCGCCCCGGCCCCACGTCCGATCGCGCCCGCCGCGAGCGCTCAGCGCCTCGACGGCATCGCCGCGGTGGTGAACGACGAGGTCGTGCTGCAGAGCGACGTGGAGGAGCAGGTCTACCTGTTCGTGATGCGCAACCAGCTGCGCCCCGACTCGGCCATGGTGGACACGCTGCGCCGGCAGGTGCTCGAAGAGATGATCAACGAGAAGCTGGTCGTGGCCGAGGCGAAGCGCCAGGGCCTGGTGGCGAGCGAGGCCGAGGTGAACCGCGAGGTCGACAAGGCGATCCATGACGCCAAGGACCGCATCGGGCCCGCCGGCTTCCTGGAACAACTCGCCAAGGAGAACCTGACCGAGGAGCGGCTGCGCACGAAGTACCGCGAGGAGGCTCGCCGCCAGCAGCTCGCGCAGCGCATGGTGCAGAAGGCGCTGCCGCGCAAGCCGGTGCCGCAGGCCGAGGCCGAGACCTATTTCAAGGCGGACCCGGGCAAGTTCCCGCTGGCCCCCGGCCAGATCCGTCTCTCCGTGATCCAGATCCCGGTCATGCCCGACTCGGCGGCCGACGCCGTGGCGCACCAGCGGACGCTGGGGATCCGCAAGCGGATCGTGGGCGGCGAGAAGTTCGCGAAGGTCGCGGCCGAGATCTCGGATGACCCCGGCTCCGCCAAGGCCGGCGGCGACCTCGGGTTCTTCTCCCGGGGCGCGATGGACCCCGCGCTCGAGCAGGCGGCCTTCAGCCTCAAGCTCGACGAGGTGAGCGAGCCGGTGCGCAGCCCCTTCGGCTGGCATCTCCTGCAGGTCCTCGAGCGCGACACGATCAAGACCGTCGCGGGCGTGGACAGCCTCGGCCCCGACGGCGGGGTCATCCCCGAGGCGCACGCGCGCCACATCCTGATCCGGGTCGAGACCACCGACGCCGACCGCGAACGCGCCAAGGCGCTGGCCGACCGGGTCCGCACCGAGGCGGTCAAGGGCGTGGATTTCGGGACCCTGGTGCGCCGCTACAGCAAGTATCCCGCGCCGGCCGGCCCGGATGGCGACATCGGTTTCATCTCCCTGGGCTCGCTCATGCCCCAGATCCGCGCGGGACTCGACACGCTCGAGGTCGGCCAGGTCAGCGAGGCGCTCGAGAACCAGGCCGGCTTCAACATCTTCAAGATCGGTGACCGCAAGCCGGAGCGGCCGTACACGCTCGAAGAGATCAAGGAGCAGCTCCCCGAGGCGGTCGGGCAGATCAAGTTCAAGGAGCGCTACGACGAGTGGCTGAAGGGCCTGCGCGCGAAGGCCGTCGTCGAGATCCGCGGTCTCTAGCACCGGACGAGCCATGACCTGCTGCTGCGAATCCGACGGGACCGCGGTCTGCCGCGGACCGCGCCGCCCGCCGGGCGGCCGCCGATGATCACGTTCGAGCACGTCTCGAGGCGCTACCGCGAGCGCCTGGCGCTCGACGCCGTCTCGTGGCACATGGACGAGGGCGAGTGCGTGGTCTTCGCCGGCCCCAGCGGGGCCGGCAAGACCACCCTGTTGCGGCTCATCACCCATGAGCTCGCGCCCAGTTCCGGCACCGTCACCGTCGGCACCTTCCGCGGGGCGCGCCTGCCCCGCGCCAAGCGCGCCCTGCTGCGCCGCACGCTCGGCATCATCTACGAGGACTTCCGGCTGCTGAACGACCGCACGGTGTTCGAGAACGTCGCGCTCGCCGTGCGCATCACCGGGCACTTCGCCGACGCCGAAGTCGTGCCGCGCACGCTCTACGCGCTCGAAGAAGTGGGCCTGCAGCAGAAGCAGGCCGCCTACCCGTCCGAGCTCTCGGCCGGCGAGAAGCAGCGCGCGGCCATCGCGCGTGCCATCGTGAACCGCCCCGCCGTGGTGCTGGCCGACGAGCCCACCGGCGCGCTCGAGCCCGCCAGCGCGAAGGAGATCCTCGCGTTGCTGCGCCGCATCCACGAGGAGGGCGCGGCGCTCCTGGTGGTCACGACCCGCCCCGAGGTCGGAGCGGAGCTGGGCGGGCGCGTCCTCCGGCTCCAGGACGGCCGGATCGCGGCAGACGAGGCACCCGCGCGCTCGCCCTACGCCCAGCCGGCGTTCGGCGTCACCCCGCCCGCCGCGACGCCGGACCCGGGGGCCTGAGCGTGCACCTGTACTATCTGCGCGAGGCGTGGCGCTCGTTCCGCCACCACCAGGGGCTGGCGTGGACAGCCATGATCTCCCTCACGGCGACGCTGCTGCTGTGCGGCATCTTCCTGCTGCTCACGCACAACGCGCAGTCGGCGGTGCGCTTCATCGGCGACCGGCGCGAGA
The DNA here is from genome assembly GCA_025357055.1 of Candidatus Eiseniibacteriota bacterium. Lineage (GTDB taxonomy): Bacteria > Eisenbacteria > RBG-16-71-46 > RBG-16-71-46 > RBG-16-71-46 > JANXPZ01. Next base: position 27,277 of record JANXPZ010000056.1, read on the forward strand.
TGGTGGTCTACCTCCGCGACGAGATCGCCCCCGAACAGCGCGACGCCCTGATCGCGCGGCTCAATGAGCTCTACGGGAGCACCACCTTCGTGAGCCGCGAGCAGGCCTGGGAGGAGTTCTCGCAGCAGATCGGCGACCCGCAGCTGTTGCAGGCCGTGGACCAGAACCCGCTGCCCGCCTCGCTGCGCGTGCGCCTGCGGCCCGAACTGCTCAACTACCCCGCCATGGAGCAGGCCGCGAAGCAGGTCTCGCAGTTCCCCGAAGTCGAGGACGTGCGCTACGGCGGCGAGTGGGTGCGGCGGCTCGACGAACTGCAGGCCACGCTCGCGCGCGGCTCGCTGGTGGTCGGGATCGCGGTCGCGCTCGCGATCCTGCTGGTCATCTACAACACCATCCGCCTGACCGTGATGGCGCGCCGCCGCGAGGTCGAGATCATGATCCGCCTCGGCGCCTCCGACCGCTTCATCGCCACGCCGTTCGCGCTCGAGGCCCTCGGCCAGACCCTGGTCTCGGCGCTGGCGGCGCTCGCCCTGCTCTTCACGCTCGAGCAGTTCGCCGTGCAGCAGGTCGTGCACGCGACCTTCCTCCCGCCCGTCTGGATCGCGGCCTTCCTCGGCGGGGCCGTCCTGCTCGCGTGGGCTGCCGCCGCCCTCGCGCTCGCGCGCACACTCCGCTCGGCCGGGCCATGAGCCGGAGGCTGCCCGCGCTGGCGCTCGCGGCCGCGCTCGCGGCCGGGCTGCCCGCGCCCGCGGCCGTTCGCGCGCAGTCCCCGCCGGCGGACAGCGCCACGAGCCACGCCCGCGAGCAGCAGCTGCGTCTCGAGGCGTCCAAGCGGCGCGAGCTCGAGGAGATCAACCAGCAGGCCCGCGAGAGCCGCGAGCAGGCCAGCCGTCTCAAGGGCAGGGAGACCCAGGCGCTCGGCCAGCTGCGCCGCACCCAGCGCGAGTTCAATCTCACGCGCCGCCGGTTGCGCACGCTGCAGAACCGTCGCAACGCGCTCGGCCAGCAGCTCGGCGTCACGCGCGAGACCCTGCAGCAGACGCTGCTCACGCTCGACCAGCAGAAGGCGAAGCTCGCGCGCCGCCTGCGCAACATGTACAAGGTCGGCGCCGAACGGGAGCTCGAGTTCCTGCTCTCGACCGACTCCTTCGCCCAGTTGCTGGCGCGCTGGGACTTCGTCGTGATGGTCGCCGAGCAGGACCGGGTGCTGCTCGAGGACATCCAGGGCAAGAAGGAGCAGGTCCAGGCCGTTCAGCAGCAGCTCGAGGCGAACCTCGGCGAGACCCGCGTCAACGAACAGCAGACCGCGACGCAGAACCGCAAGCTCAGCCAGCTGACCACGCAGCGCGAGCGGCAGGTCGCGCAGATCCGCACCGAGCGCAAGACCTACGAGGCGGCCGCGGCCGAGCTGGAGAAGACCGCGAAGGACATCCAGCGGCTGCTGGCCCGGCTCGAGCGCCAGCGCCAGACCGAGGATCAGCGGCGCAAGGCGGGCGGGCGCACGCCCGAGCCCTACACCGGCGACTTCGCGCGGGCCCGCAAGCGGCTCGACTGGCCGGTCGAGGGCAGCGTCGTGGGACGCTTCGGCCCGGAACGCCACCCGCGCTTCGGTACCACCACGCTCAACAACGGCATCGACATCGCGTCGACCACGGGCGCGGCCGTGCGCGCCGTGGCGCGGGGCCGCGTGGACTTCACCAGCGACGATTTCGCCGCATTCGGCCAGGTCATCGTGGTGAACCACGGCAACGGCTACTACACGCTCTACGGTCATCTCTCCGAGATCCTGGTGAAGCAGGAGCAGGAGGTGGCGGCGGGACAGACGATCGGCCGCGTGGGCGACAGCGGAACGTCGCTCAAGGGCACGGCGCTCCACTTCGAGGTCCGCAACGGCGCCAGCGCGCTCGATCCGGAGGACTGGCTGAAGTAGGCGGGCCGGCACCGCGGCCCCCGACCGCGCTCCTCGGTCCCGGTCCGCCGCGCGTCGCTCCCACCCCGGCGGGGCCACGGAGCACGCGAGGGACTGCGGGCCGATCTCGGGCGGACCCGTCCGGTGGGGGCCCCCTCGAACCTGGTGTGCGGGCGGGGGTCTACAGGCCCCGCTCGAATTCTCCCTTGCTCAGGGCGCGCAGCAGGATCTTGCGCTCGACGACGGTCTGGATCTTCTGCGGCAGGACGGCCCCGGAGGTCTCCTGCACGACGAACTCGGCCAGCGCGGCCTGCCTCACCGTCTGCGATGCCAGGTCGACGTACAGGTCTCCGAAGAAGTGCGAGCTTCCGCGGACCTCGAGGCTGACCCGCGGCGCGGGCCTCACCGTCATCCTCAGCGAGGCGTCGCCGGAGTCGTAGCCGACCAGGGCACAGCGACGCCCGTCCACCAGGCTCAGGCCCTTCAACTCGAGCGTCACTTCACCCAGCCTGAAGACCGAGCCCGGCTCGGCGAACCCGACCATGGAGATGGGCGCCTCGACGCGCGCCGCGGCGTGCACGACCTTCTGGCCGATGCGGTGGAGGTCCTGGATGCCGCCTCCCCCGCTCGTGCGCTCGGCGAAGACCTGGCAGAAGCTGTGGAAGTCCACGAAGGCGTTGAACATGCAATAGGCCACGGCCTGCGGAAGGGCCGCGCCCCGCTCGTCCGCCAGCTTCGCGAACCTCTCCTGGTCGATGCCGAAGATCCAGCCCCGCTCGTCGAGGCCGGTCGCCGTGCGGCGGAATCGATACGACCAGCCGCCGAGCGCGGGGATCGCCACCGCGGCCGAATCGCCCTGCCTGAACGTGTAGCGGCGGCAGGTGACCTTGATGTCTCCGCCGGGCTCCGGCGCGCACTCGATCCAGAGGTCGTGGACGTCGGGCGCCACGCGTCGGCCGTCCGGCTCGATCCTGACGTACTCCGTGATCATCCGGTAGTAGCCCGGGGTCGAATCGGGCACACCCGTCAGCCGAACGTCCCCGGCCAGATCGCCCTGGGCCCGGGCGCGGCCCCCGGCGAGCGCGCCCAGCAGCGCGAAGAGGACGACTCCCGCCAGGCGGGCCGGTCCGACGTGTCTCTGGATGCGGTACGACAGGGTCCATCCCCCCGGGTGACGTGTGCATCGCTCCGCGCAACTTGTCGTCTTCATGGCTTCTCCTTCGTCTTCTCCAGCGTCCGGGCCGCGTTCCGCGCCCAGGCGACCTTGGTCTCGTGCAGTGCCAGGCCGTGCTCGAAGGCCAGGCGGCCCGTGAGCGACCAGGTGTGCGACTGCTCGCCGTGATGGCGGCGCAGGTCCTCGAGCTGCGAGGCCATCCGGCGCTCGTACTCCCGCAGGAATCCCCGGATCACGGCCGCCGGCAGCGCCTGGCCCATGAACGCGAAGCGCAGCATCAGCGCGTCGGGGTCGGACACCACGTCGGCAGCGGTCACGGGCAGCCGCAGCCAGGCGCCCAACGCCGCGCGGCCGCGGGCGCTGATGCGGTACTCCTGCCGCCGTCGCCCGCCCTGCGGCGCGCCGGCGCCGACCCAGCGGCGCGCGACCAGGCGGCGCAGCGCCGGGTAGATCGCGCCGGGCGAGTCGCTGAAGTACCCCAGCGGCGTGTGGGCGAAGAGCCTTCGGAGCCCGTAGCCCGAGTGCGGCTCCTGGTCGAGCAATCCGAGCAGCGCGTACTCGAGGGTCGTGGCCCGTTTCGCGGATCTCATGGGACCGATAGTACGCTGAGTACTATCGGCAGTCAAGCCCTTCCGGCGCAGGCTCCCCGGGAGGCCGGCGGCGGCCTCCGCGCGCCCTTCGCCCCCCTCTCCCCACCGTGTATCCTCCCGGCCATGACGGTCGTCCGCCTCTCCGAACTGCTCGGCCAGCCCGGCCCCTCCACGTTCCTGCGCGGGGTCGTGGCCGGCGGGCGCTACGCCAACGCCTACCTGTTCCTGGGCGCGGCCGGGGTCGGCAAGGGCACGGCGGCGCTGGCGTTCGCGCGCGCGCTGCTCTGCGAGACGCGCAACGGGCCGAAGGCCCAGGGCGGTCTGTTCGACCCGGCGGCCCCCTCCGCGCCCCCCGACGCGCCGGCCGACGACGCCTGTGGCGTGTGCGAGGCGTGCCGGAGATCGGCACAGCTGACGCATCCGGACCTCAAGTTCCTCTTCCCGGTCTCGGGCGAGGAGAAGGACCTGGACAAGACCGTCGCCGAGACACAGCAGGCGCTGCGCGAGGACCCGTTCTTCGTCTTCAACTACGAGAAGGCGGCCTCGATCCGGCTCTCGCTCACCCGCGAGTTGCTGCGCGAGCTGGCCTACCGGCCTTACGAGGCGGAGCGCCGCGTCGTCGTGGTGCGCGACGCCGACCGCATGCGCGAGGACCAGTACTCCGCGCTGCTCAAGTCCATCGAGGAGCCGGGCGCCTCGACCGTCTGGGTGCTGACCACCGCCCGCGCTTCACGGTTGCCGGCCACCATCCCTTCGCGCTGCCAACGCGTGCGCTTCGCCCCGCTGCCCGAGCCGGCGATCCGGCAGTTCCTCGAGCAGCGCGCCGGGGTCGGGAACAGCGACGCGCGCCTGCTGGCCGCGCTCTCCGGCGGATCCCTCGCCCGCGCGCTCACGCTGCGCGACGGCACGCCGCTGAAGGAGCGCGACCGGGCGCTGGCGTTGCTCGAGCCTGCGCTCCGGGGCGATCCGGCCTCGCTCTGGCTGGCGGTGCGGGACGTGACGAACTTCGGCCGGGCCGGGCGCGAGGTGCTGCGCCGGATGGTCGAATTCAACCAGCTCTGGCTGCGGGACCTGTTGCGCGCGCGCTACGGGGCGCCGCGCGAGGCGCTGGTGAACCGCGACCGTGAGACGGAGATCCGCCGCCAGGCGGAGCTTACCGGGCCCGCCGAGATCCGCCGGCGCCTGATGGTGCTCGAGGAGATGCTGCGCACCATCGAGGGCAACGTCACGCCCGAGCTGGCCATGTTCTCGGCGCTCTCGCGCCTGGGCGGCGAGCGCGTCGCCGGGGATCCCTGGCCCCCGCACCCGACCGCGCGGTGGGACTACTAGAGAAGCCGCGGCGCGGGGCCGGGGCCAGTGACGGGTGATGGCTTACGGCCAGCAAGGGTGGGGGCCACTGGCAGGGCTCGCCCCGCCGCAGGCAACCGTGTTCCAAGTGGCGCGGCGGCGCAGTACCATTGCGGGGCGTCGGATGGCTTCCAGGCATGACGCTCCGGGCCCCCTCCGGGATGACCGGGGGGAGGGTGTGCACCGTCCGAGTCGACGCTTGCCGAAGAAGTCCACCGCCGGCGAAGTCGTACCCGCCCCTTACGCCTCGCCCTGCGCAGCAGGAAGGAGAGGGTTCACAATGAGCCGCGTTGTCGGAGCCTCGTTGGCCATCGCGCTGTTCGCTTTCGTAGCCTCCACCGCCTCCGCTGTAGACGCGTATCCGCCGGGGCCGTCGTACCGCCCCACCTGCACGGACAGCGTGACCATGTTCCAGGTCCAGCAGGCTGACACCACACTCAACCCCTGCTATCCCGCCATCGCCGACACGGTCAAGGGCATCCGCGGGATCATCACTGCTTTCCGGCTCCGCTCCACGGGCCGCATCTACATGCAGAACTCGAACGGTTCCCCCTACAACGCAGTGCAGGTCTATACCGTCGGACACACCGAGAGCCAGGGTTTCGCGCTCGGCGACAGCATCTCGGTCTGCGGACTTTCGCAGTCGTACCAGGGCGAGAGCCAGATCCAGGGCACGCTCGGCACTTCGCTGACCGTCCGCAAGATCAGCAGCAACAATGCGCTTCCGCCCTACCACGCTGGCACCACGAGCGACTTCAAGTGGGCCCCGGCCGCGGGCGCGGGAAGCGCATTCGCCCACTGCAATCCGCTGGAAGGGGCGCTGGTCAGGGTCAACGGCCCGCTCAAGGTCGCCCGCGTCGCGGCCGGCGCGGGCCTGTACAGCCCCACCAACTGGCTGCTCGTCAACGCCGACGGTTCCGCCCCCGGCGACAGCGTCATCGTCGACGGGTACACGCTTCCGCTCCTCAACATCAACGCACCGCCGCTGGGTACCCAGGTCGATCAGGTCCAGGGCATCCTGCGCCGGGCCACCAACAACGGCGTCGACTGCTGGCTGGTCTCCCTGCGTGACATTGACGACACGATCCAGCCTTTGCCCAACCTGGCGGAGGCCTACCCCGTCGCCGAGAACAAGGTGCGGCTCACGTTCGATTCGAACGTGGACGTTGCGACCGCGCAGAACGCCGCGAACTACACGCTGGGCTCCGCCATCGGCGGTTCCACCGTGGACCTCGCCACGGTCGTCGGCGGTGCCGGCAACGTCGTGGATCTGACCATCACGGAGACCCTGCCGCGGCTCTCGCTCGAATCGATCCAGACCGAAGGGATCGGCTCGGCGACGTGCCCGACCTGCCTTTCGCCGCAGCAGTCGCTGAGCTTCATCCTCGGCGTGCTCTCGGTCGCCGAGGTCCAGGCGCCGCTGGCGGACTCGCTGGGTGGCGTGCCGTGCCTCGACAAGTCGCGGTTCGCGAGCGGTGGCTCCGCCTGGGGCTCGCGGCTGACGGTGCGCGGCGTGTTCGTCAAGCAGTACGGCACCCTCTACTTCATGGAGGATGCGGCGGGTGGCCAGCGCAGTGGCGTCGCCGCCTACAACGTGCCCTTCGGGATGACGGCCGGTCACCAGTACCTGCTGGCCTGCCGCGTCCAGGAGTTCTACGGCATGACCGAGTTGTCCAACCCCGCGGCCCTCATCGACGAGGGTGTGGTC